>JBDHRR010000056.1:0-22451 GCA_039807685.1 Burkholderiales bacterium | reverse complement strand
ATCGCCGGGTATGGGAACCTGGGCAGGGGGGTCGAGTCGGCGCTGGCGCGGACTCCGGACATGGAACTGGTCGGCGTTTTCACGCGACGCGACCCGGCCGCACTCCGGCTTGGGAATCGCGCGGTGCCCGTGCACGGGATCGACGCGATCGCGCGTTACGCGGACGCGATCGACGTGCTCGTCCTGTGCGGCGGATCGAAGACTGACCTGCCGGAACAAGGGCCGACGCTCGCGGCACTTTGCAACACGGTCGACAGCTTCGACACGCACGCGAAGATTCCCGACTACTTCGCGGCGATGGATGCGGCGGCGAGCCACGCGGGCCGCGTCGCGGTGATCTCGATCGGCTGGGATCCGGGCCTCTTCTCGCTGCACCGGCTCTACGGCGAGGCACTGCTGCCCGATGGCGTCGGCTACACGTTCTGGGGCAAGGGGGTGAGCCAAGGCCACTCCGACGCGCTGCGCCGGGTGCCGGGCGTGCAGGCTGCGGTGCAATACACCGTCCCCTCTTCGGAGGCGGTCGCGCGGGTGCGCAGCGGCGCGCGCCCGGCGCTCACCACCCGCGAGAAGCACACGCGCGACTGCTACGTCGTGCTCGAACCGGGCGCGGATGCCGCGACGGTCGAGCGGGCGATCGTCAGCATGCCGGACTATTTCGCCGATTACGACACGACGGTGACGTTCGTCAGCGCCGAAGTGCTGCGCCGCGACCACGCGGCGATGCCGCACGGTGGCTTCGTGATGCGCAGCGGGACGACCGGCGTCGGGACGCGCCAGATGATGGAGTCCTCGCTCGCCCTCGACAGCAACCCGGAATTCACCGCGAGCGTGCTCGTTGCCTACGCGCGCGCGGCCTGCCGGCTCCACCGGCGCGGCGAGCGCGGCGCGAAGACCGCCTTCGACGTCGCTCCAGGGCTCCTGTCACCGAAGAGCGCGGCCGATTTGCGCAAAGAACTGCTCTAGCGGCGTCGCTCAACGGCTGCCGCTCGCGCGGGCGATCTCGATCAGCGCATTGAGCGCGTCGGTGAGCGTGAAGATGCCAAGGAATCGGCCGCCGTCGTCGTAGACGAGCACGCTGCCCACCTTCTTGTCGGACATGAGGTACGCCACCTCGTCCAGCGGCGCCGCCGAGCGCACCGTCACGAGGTCGGCCGCCATGATGTCCGCCGCGCGCACGTGATGCCGGTGTTCGGGGCTAAGACCCCAGACGACCCGCACGTCACGGTCGCTGATGACGCCCACCACCTGGCCGCCGCGGACGATGGGCAGATGGCGGATGCCACGATCCGCCATCAACTGACGCACCGCGTCGATCTCCATGTTTTCGTCCGCAGTGACGGGATCAGGCGTGGTGAATTCTTCCACCGGCAGGTTCAGTTGCTTCATGGTCGGGCTCCTCGGGGTATTCGTCGAGTCGTTGGGGAGATGGTATCGGCTTGCGGGTGGGGTGGGCGCTTCCCTCTCTTGATATGGGTCATGTGCACGTCACTTCAACGGCGGCACGACGACACCGGCGAGCCAGCGCCCATCGTGATCGACGAGGGCGACGCAGCCTTCGGTGCCGGCGACGAAGCGCAGCGGCAGCGCACCGGGGGCGATCCCTGTCGCCAGCGTCTCGACGCTCCGGCCCGCGACGTCAGCGAGGCGGATGGTGAGACCGTCCGCGGCGGCGTTCGCCAGCAGCACGCCGCCGCGGGTGGGGGCGAGCGCCAGGATTGCGGCGCCGACGTCGAAGGGATCGCTTGCCTTCCACGACGGTGCCACGAGCACGTCGGCAACATCGGCGCCCGATGCGGCGACCAGCAGGCCGCGCTGCGCGCCCTTGCCCCAGGCGACGACGCGGTCGGCCTGCGGCGGCGTGGCGAGCGCGGGCCGCTCGATCTCGCGGCGCACGTCGAGGTGCACGATGCCCAAGGTGCCGGCGTCGTCGATCCGCGCGATTTCATACGGCGCGGGCCCCGGGACCAGCGCTCGGGTCGCAGTGGGCACCTCGAAGCGCCGCGGCGTGAAACGGCCGGGCAGCGGAATGGCCTCGTTCGACCGATAGTCGTGCACGAGTCCCTGCAGGACGGGCGGTGCGTCGCGGCCGTAGGCGATCTCCCACACTTCGCGGAGGTCGGCGAAGCCGACGACGAAACGTTGCCGGGTCGACCGATCGAGAAGTGCCGCCACCGCCAAAGGTCGCGGCTCACGATAGCGATGCACTTCGGTGAGCGTTTCGGGATCGTGTGCCGATAACGCATCCCTGCCGCGGCCCCCCGCGAGCACGACGCCGTCTGCTCCGTCCCCGACCGCGAGCGCGGTTACCTCGTAGTCGAGCGCGGTACGCGCTTCGACGCGCAATTCGGGGAGCGAGTAGCGCAGGAGATCCCCGGCCCGGGTCGCCACATGGAGGCTGCGTCCGTCGCGACTCACCACCGGTGCCGTGGCGAGGGCGGCGGCCGGCGCCGCGATGGCGAGGGTGTCGCCGCTGCGACAGTCGATGAGCAGGAGTCGCGTCGCGCCCGCCGTGCCCGTGACCACCAGCGGCGTTCCTGCCGCACTGGCGGCGATGCCGGCGGCCAGCAGGAGCGCCGCGCCATACCGCGCTACGAAGAGGATTGCCGTGACGCCCGCCACCCAGGGTCGTGCGACGACCCGCAGGAATGCGGCGCTGCCGGCCGAAGAAAAAGGGCGGCTCGTCGAGCCGCCCTTGTCACCGGGCCTCACGGCCATCGGAGAGTGTCGCGCCGACTCACTTGGCTCCGGCGAGGGTCCACTCGGCCAAGGCCACGATGCCGGCACCGAAGACCCGGGGGCTCGGCGCCATCGGCACCGGACCCCAGATCCCCGAATCGCAGTCCGTCAATAGATGTCGTGCTGCGTGTTGTAGACGTTGAACTTGCCGGTCGGCGTGATGAGCTTCGGATCCTTGATCACCGCCTTCAGCTTGCGCGTCTTGTCGTCGACGACCACGATCGCCGACTGCTGGTTCTTGGCGCTCCACACTGAGAACCACACCTCGTCACCCGCCTTGTTGTACTCGGGCTGCGTGATGCGCTTCGCACCTTCACCCACGCCCGCCCACTCGGCGATCGGCAGCACCTCGAACGGCTTGTCGAGGTTGTTGATGTCGAACACCGCGATCGACTGCGCGATCTTGGCGTCGGGGTTGAGCGGGGTGTCGACCCACAGGTTGCGGGACTTCGGATGCGTCTTGATGAAGAGGTTGCCGCCGCCCTGTGCCTCGAGCGTGCGCACGACCTTCCACGCATTCTTCGGATGTCCCTTGGGATCGGTGCCGATGAGCGAGATCGTCTCGTCACCCAAGTGCCCCGTTGCCCACACCGGACCGAACTTCGGATCGACGAAGTTGGCGCCGCGGCCCGGGTGCGGGATGCGGCCGACGTCGATCAGCGCTTCGAGCTTGTCCTTCTTCGAGTCGATCACCGCGATCTTGTTCGACTCGTTGGCAGCCACGAGGAAGTAGCGCTTGGTCGAGTCCCAGCCGCCGTCGTGGAGGAAGCGTGCCGCATTGACCTCGGTCGTCTTGAGGTTCTTCAGGTCGGTGTAGTCGACCAGCATCACCTTGCCGGTCTCCTTCACGTTGACGATGAACTGCGGCTTGTCGTGCACCGCGACGATCGACGCCACGCGCGGTTCGGGGTGGAACTCCTGCGTATCCACCGTCATGCCGCGGGTCGCCTGGATGCGCAGCGGCTCGAGCGTATCGCCTTGCATGATCACGTACTGCGGCGGCCAGTAGGCGCCGGCGATGGCGAGCTTGTCGCGGTACTTCTTGTCCTTCGACGTCTCGACCGAGCGCGCTTCGAGACCGATGCGGATCTCGGCCACCGTGTCCGGCTTCTCCATCCACAGGTCGATGAGGTTGATCTTGCCGTCGCGACCGATCACGTAGAGGTAGCGGCCGGATGCCGAGGTGCGCGAGATGTGCACCGCGTAGCCGGTCGGGATGATGTTGATGATCTCCTTCGACTTGCCGTCGATCAGCGCGATCTGTCCGGCGTCACGCAGCGTCACCGAGAAGATGTTGTCGATGTCCCAGTTGTTCATCTTCTTGGTGGGACGCTTCTCGGGAGGGATGACGACCTTCCACGTCTTCTTCATGTCGGCCATGCCGAACTCGGGCGGCGTCGGCGGCTCCTGCTGCACGTAGCGCGCCATGAGGTCGACTTCGGCGTCGCTGAGTTCCCCCGACGTGCCCCAGTTCGGCATGCCGGCGGGCGAGCCGTACTTGATGAAGGTCTTGAGGATCTCCGTCCCCCGCGTGAGGGTGATGTCCGGGGTGAGCGGCTTGCCGGTGGCGCCGCGGCGCAGCACGCCGTGGCAGCCGGCGCAGCGCTCGAAATAGATCTGCCGCGCCTGGTCGAATTCCGCCTTGGTCATCGGCGGCGCCTTCGGGTTGATGTTCTGGTGCATTTCCACCTGGCCGAGCGGCGACGCGCCCGCCTGGAGACGGATCTCCTCCTGGGTCATGACCCGGTCGCGCGCCTGTTGCGCTTGTTGCACCGCTTGTGGCGTCGCTTGCGGCTGGGCCGGTTGGGGCGCTGCCTGTTGGGCGTGAACGGCGCCTGCCGTGGACACGAGTGCGGCCGCGACCATCCAGGCGACCGGCGAAATCCGTGCGATCCTTCTCATCGATGAAATCCCCTTGGGTTGAAGAGCTTTATCCTTGCGTCCTTCGTGGCCATTGTCGCCGCAGGGCCCGGGGTCACCTATTGATCCGCGTCAACTGTTGCGCTGCACTGCACCAATAAAGTCCTGACCAGCCTCCCGGCGGCCGTTTCGGCGAGTGTTCCGAACGCGGGCCGACGCCTGGGGGCGCGCTCATCCTATCCATGATTCGAGAATTCCCTTGGGCAGTCGCCCGACTTCGTCGTGGCGGCTGGTCCGCCGCGCTGGCTGCTCTTGCCCTCGCCGGGGCGTCGACCCCGGCACTTGCCGAAGGCGACGATGAACCGATCACGCTCGAATCGGTGGTCGTCACGGCGACCCGGTCTCCCGCGGCCGAATTGGGTTCTCCGGCCAGCGTGACCATCGTCGATCGCGAGCAACTCGACCTGCGCAATCCGCTGCGCCTCGGCGACGCGCTCGCCGACGTACCGGGGCTCTACGTGCGCGGGGCCGCGCTGGCGCCGGCGTTTCCGGGCACCGGGCAGGGCGTGCTGTCGCTGCGCGGCATTCCGCGCACGCCGCGCACCCTCGTGATGGTCGACGGGCAACCGGTGAACAATGCGCTGACCGGCGGCATCAATGTCGTCGGCATTCCTCTGGACAGCGTCGAGCGGGTCGAGGTCGTGCGCGGGCCGTACTCGGCGCTGTACGGCGGGGCGGCGATGGGCGGGGTGGTCAACTTCCTGACCGGCAGTCCCGACGATGCCGTCACCGAGGTCCGCGCGGGGGCGGGCAGCCTGCAGCAGCGAGGCGGCGCGCTCCTGTACCGCGAGCGCTACGCGAGCGGGCTGGGCATCGTGCTGTCGGCCAACTATCGCGAGAGCGACGGCGATCCCGAGTGCTGCTACGTGGTCAAGCCGCAGGCGCGCGGGAGCGGCACGACCGGCACGCCGGTCACCGGCGTGCGGCCGACGACCGCGCCGGACGGCTCGCCGCGCTACTGGGTCGGCACGCAGGGCGCGCGCCCGTGGTGGCAGGGCAACGCGCTGCTGAGCCTGCACTACTCGCCGTCGGCCGCGACCACGCTGGTGGCGGGTGCCGGCTGGGCCAATTACTCGGTGCGCTACCGGCCGCCGGATACCTTCCTGCGCGACGCCGACGGGGCGCCGGTATACGCGGGGACGGTGCTCTTCGACGACGCCGGGACCCGGCGCCGGCTGTCGTTGCAGCAGACCGACTGGTTCACCGCCACGCCGGCGGGCGAGCGCGATCTGCGCGCCTTCCTGCGCGCGACGCATCGCTTCGACGGCGGCAGCGAATTGCGCGCGCAGGTCGGTCTCCTGCACAACAACCTGTGGTACGCGCAGGCCCGGCCCGGCGTCGCGCAGTACGACTCGGGCCCCGGCAACCTGACCGAGCAGCCGAATCGCCGGATCGATGTCGACGTGGCGTGGCGCGCGCCGCTCGCGTCGACGTGGGCGCTCGTCGCCGGCGGATCGCTCAACTGGAGCCGGCTCGATCGCACGATCTCGGAGCTGTCGTCCTGGCGCAGTCCGGACACGACCGGTGCGACGCTCAATGCCGACGGCGGCCGCACCGACAATGCCGCGCTCTTCGTGCAAAGCGAACATCACTTCGACGATGCCGGCGTGAGCCTCTACCTCGGCGGACGCTTCGACTATTTCGAGACCGACGGCTATGCGCGGCAGGCCGTGGCGCCGCTCCTCGACGAGACGTACCCGCGGCGCAGCTTCGACCAGTTCAGTCCCAAGGTGGCGCTGGTCTGGGAGGCGCGGCGGTGGCTCTCGGTGCGCGCCTCCTACGGCGAGGCGTTCCGGCCGCCGGCGCTGTTCGACCTGTACGGTCGCACCGTCGTGGGCACCGGCGCCGGCACGCTCGTCTACGAGCCGTCGCCCAATCTCGGTCCCGAGCGCGTGAAGGCGTTCGAAGTCGGCGCCGACCTCGCCTTCGATCGCGGCGGACGCGTGTCGGCGACGCTGTACCGGCAGCGCCTCGTGGACCTCATCTACCGGCGCAAGCTGCCCACCTCCACCGACACCGTGACCCGCACCCAGGCGGAGAACGTGGGTGTGGCCGACGTCGACGGCATCGAGGCGAGCGCGCGCTGGCCGACACCGATCGCCGGCCTCGGCGTCTTCGGCAACGTCACCTACCATTTTCGCTACGACATTCGCAGCAACGACGTCGACCCGGCGACGGTCGGGAAGAAGCTCACCGACGTGCCGCAGACGACGGGCTCCGTCGGTCTCGAGTACAACCGCAATGCGTGGTCGGGGATGGTCGCGGTGCGCTACGTCGACCACGTCTTTCCCTCCGGCGACGACATGAACACCAACACCTACCAGGGCGTGTTCGGCTCGTACGACCGGTACACGCTCGTCACGGCCGGATTTGCCTATCGTTTCGATGCCCACTGGCGGCTGAACGTGACCGTCGACAACCTGACCGACCGGACCTACTTCGTCTCCAATCGCCAGCCGGGAGTGAGCGCCTTCGCCGAGTTGAGCTACCGCTTCTGACGCGGCGTGGTGATGGCGAGCGCTGCGATGCGCGCCGCGGCGACCGCCTGCTGGCACAATCGACGATCGGCCGGCGCGCCCCGGAGCGCGGCGCCCGCCCCGACCCGACCTGCCCATGGATCACGCGACCCTCACCGTGCTGCGCGAGCGCCACCCGGCGTGGCGACTCCTGGCGTCGCCGCACGCGCCGTTGCTGGCGAGCTTCCTGCATCGGACCTTCGTGGCCCCGAACGTGCGCACGATGAGCGAGGCCGATCTTGGCGAGGCGCTCGAAGACGAGCTCTTCGCCTTGCGCGAACAGTCCGGGTCGCAGGCGTATCCCAAGACCGCGCCCGAGTACCTCGACGACTGGGCCGCACCCGACAAGGGGTGGCTGCGCAAGTTCTACAAGACGGGCACCGACGAGGCACAGTACGACCTCACTCCGGCCACCGAGAAGGCGATTGCCTGGGTGGCCTCGCTCACCGAGCGGCCGTTCGTGGGCACCGAGTCGCGGCTGTTGACGCTTTTCGCGTTGCTCGAACAGATCGTGGCGGGCACCGAGGCGGATCCCGTCCGGCGGCTCGCCGAGTTGCAGGTGAAGCGCGACGCGCTCGACGCGGAGATCGCGGCCGTTGCCGCGGGCCACGTGCCGCTCCTCGACGATACCGCGGTCAAGGACCGCTTCCTGCAATTCCAGCAGGTGGCACGCGAGCTGCTGGCGGACTTTCGCGAGGTCGAGCACAACTTCCGCCAACTCGACCGCAAGGTCCGCGAGAAGATCGCGCTGTGGGAGGGCAGCAAGGGCGCATTGCTCGACGAGATCATGGGCGAACGCGATGCGATCGGCGACTCCGACCAGGGGCGCAGCTTCCGCGCATTCTGGGACTTTCTCATGTCGACCCGTCGTCAGGAGGAGCTGTCGGCACGGCTGACGGGCGCGCTGGCACTGCCGGCGATCATGGCGCTCGCGCCCGATCCGCGTACGCGACGCGTGCATCACGACTGGCTCGAGGCGGGCGAACAGACGCAGCGCACCGTCGCGCAGCTGTCGCAGCAGATGCGCCGCTTTCTCGACGATCGCGCCTTCGTCGAGAATCGGCGGATCCTCGACCTCGTGCGCGGCATCGAGGGCAAGGCCCTCGCCCTGCGCGATGCCGCTCCCGCCGGCGCGGTCACGGATATCGAGGCGATGGGCGTGCAGGTCGACCTGCCCTTCGAGCGTCCGTTGTTCACCCCGAGCCGCAAGCCGGAGCTCGCCGATCTGGTGCTTGCCGACGACGAGGGCATCGATACCGCACGGCTCTTCGCGCAGGTGGTCGTCGACAAGGTACGCTTGCGGGCGACGATCCGGCACGCGCTGCGCCGGCAGGCGCAGGTCACGCTGCGCGAGGTGCTCGACGCGGCGCCGTTGCAGCAGGGTCTGGCCGAGCTCGTCGCCTATCTCGAACTCGCGCACGCCGGCGCCACTCCCGACACCGCCGATGGGGTGCGCGCAATCGTCGACGATGCCGTGGAAGATTCGATCCGCTGGCACGCGCTCGATGCGACGGGCGCGCCGCTCGAGCGGCGCGCGCGGTTCGCGCGCGTGATCTTCACGCGGTGACGGGGTCGAGCCGCCAGGAGACGACGATGCACGACGCCACGCCCGAAGACGACCACCCGCGCGACGAGGTCGCGGCCGACGCTGCGCTCGCGACGACGCCGGCGGTACCGGAGCTCTCGGCGCTGTGCATCCAGCTGCTGAAGGGTGTCGTCTACCGCGACGACGACGAGCGGCGCTGGGCGAGCCTGTTGCGGCTGCAGGCACGGGTGCGGGAGCAGGCGGGCGTGCTGCTCCTCGATCTCGTCCTCGACGAGGCGGAAGGGTACGCCTTCCTCAAGAGCCGACCCGACGTCGAGGCGGCCGACGGAGCGCCCGCCTTGCCGCGACTCGTGGCGCGCCGGCCGCTCTCGTACGCGGTGAGTCTCCTGCTCGCACTCCTGCGCCGGCGTCTTGCCGAATTCGACGCTGGTGGCGGCGACACCCGGCTCGTGCTGACGCGCGAGGCGATCGGCGAGCTGATGCGCGTATTCCTGCCGGACGGCAGCAACGAGGCGCGGCTCGTCGATCAGGTCGACGCGACGATTGCCAAGGTCGTCGACCTCGGGTTCCTGCGCCGCCTGAAGCCCGCCGTCGCCGGTGCGCCGGATCGCGGTCGCTACGAGGTGCAGCGCATCCTGAAGGCGTTCGTCGACGCGCAGTGGCTCGCCGACTTCGATGCGCGCCTGGAGCAGTACCGCACGGCGTTGTCCGAAGCGGCGCGCGGAAAGGCGACCCGTGACGCGTAAGGCGGCCTCGCTCGCGCTCGATTTCGTCGCCGACGACAGCCGGGTGGGCTTCCGCTTGGCGCGGCTCGAGGTGCTGAATTGGGGCACCTTCGATCGTCGTGTCGCACGGCTTGCGCTCGACGGACGCAACGGACTCCTCACCGGCGACATCGGCTCCGGCAAGTCGACGCTGGTCGATGCGCTGACCACGCTGCTGGTGCCTGCACAGCGCGTCGCGTACAACAAGGCCGCCGGTGCCGAGGCGCGCGAGCGCAGCCTGCGCTCGTACGTCCTCGGCCACTACAAGAGCGAGCGCAACGAGGTCACGGGCAGCACCCGGCCGGTCGCGCTGCGCGATCCGGCAAGCTACGCGGTGATCCTCGCCGTGTTCCGCAACGAGGGCTACGATCAGGAGGTCACGCTCGCCCAGGTGTTCTGGCTCAAGGATGCGCACGGACAGCCGGCCCGCCTGTTCGTCGCGGCCGAGCGCGCGCTCGCCATTGCCGACGATTTCACCGGCTTCGGCAGCGACGTGACGGCGCTGCGGCGGCGCTTGCGCGCGGCGGGATGCGAGCTCTTCGAAAGCTTTCCGCCGTACGGGGCGTGGTTTCGCCGGCGCTTCGGCATCGAGCACGAACAGGCGCTCGACCTCTTCCACCAGACGGTGTCGATGAAGTCGGTCGGCAATCTCACCGACTTCGTGCGCCAGCACATGCTGGAGCCGTTCGATGTCGGCGATCGGCTCGCCGCCTTGATCCGCCATTTCGACGATCTCGACCGCGCGCATCAGGCCGTGCTGAAGGCGAAGCGGCAGGTGGCGTTGCTGGCGCCGCTGGTCGACGACGGCGTGCAGCATGCGGCGCTGGCCGCCGAGATTGCCGACTGGCGCGAGGCGCGCGACGCGCTGCGACCGTACTTCGCGCGCTTGAAGGGCGAGCTCCTCGAGCGGCGTCTCGCCGGTCTTGCCACCGATGCCGCGCGACTCGATGCGCACGCGGCTCGGCTCACCGCCCAGCGCGACGCCGACCTCGAGGAGGTCGGTCGCCTCGAGCGCGCGCTGCGCGACAACGGCGGCGAACGTCTCGAGCAACTGGCCGCCGACATCCGGCGCCACGAAGCGGACAAGGCGCAACGGCAGGAGCGCGCGCAGCGCTATGCGAGCCTCCTCGCCCGCATCGATCTCGCGCAGCCCGCCGACGAGGCGGCGTTCGTCACCCAGCGCGCCGCGATCGGGACCCGCGCCGATTCGCTGCGCGAGCGCGTCGTCGATCTGGACAATCGCGAGCGCGAGGAAGACTTCGCCTTCCGCAAGGGTCGCGAGGAGCACGACGCGCTCTCGCTGGAGATCGCAAGTCTCGAACGCCGCAAGAGCAACATCGACGCGGCGCAGATCCGCATCCGCGAGGCGCTGTGCCAGGCCCTCGGCATCGCCGAAGAGGCGCTGCCGTTCGCCGGCGAGCTCATCCAGGTGCGCGCGGAGGAGCGCGACTGGGAGGGTGCTGCCGAGCGATTGCTGCGTGGCTTCGGGCTCGCGCTCCTCGTCGGCGAAGCGCACTACCAGGCGGTCGCCGAGTGGGTCGATCGCGAGCACCTCAAGGCGCGCCTCGTGTATTTCCACGTGCGGCCCCGCAAGGGTACGGCGGGGGCGAGCCTGCACCCGCAGTCGCTCGTCCGCAAGCTCACGATCAAGCCCGATGCGGAGCACTACGACTGGCTCGAGCAGGCGCTGCGCGAGCGCTTCGACGTCGCCTGCTGCACCAGCGCGGAGCAGTTCCGTCGCGAGGCGCGTGCCGTCACGCTGGCCGGGCAGGTCAAGGATCCGGGCGGTCGCCACGAAAAGGATGACCGGCATCGCATCGACGATCGCAGCCGCTACGTGCTTGGATGGACCAATGCCGACAAGCTGCGTGCGCTGCGCGACCGGCGCACGCGCCTCGAAGCCGAACTCGCCGCCGCCGGTGCGCGCATCGCCACGCACCAGGAGGCGCGCCGGCAGCTGCAGAGTCGGCTGGAGGCGCTCGCCCGGCTCGACGAATTCACGCGTTACGCCGACATCGATTGGCAGGCCCCCTTGCGCGAGATCGCGCGGCTTGCCGAGGAGCGGGCACGCCTCGCCGCGGCGTCGGACACCCTGCAAGAGCTCGGCCGGCAGTTGCAGGCAGCACGCGAGCGCGCCCTCGACACCCGGACGCGACTCGACGAAGCGCACGGCCGGCGCGGTGAGGTGAAGAGCAAGATCGAGGCGGCGCAGGAGCTGCGCGACCAGGCGAGGGCCGTCGTCGACGCTGCTCCGATCGATGACGCCGTGGTGGCGCGCCTCGGCGACTGGCGCGGACAGGCGCTGGGCGAGCACCAGCTCAGCGTCGAGTCCTGCGACAATCGCGAGCAGGACGTGCGCAAGTGGCTGCAGGATCGTATCGACCTCGAGGGCAGGCGCCTCGCGCGCCTCGGCGAGCACATCGTCAACGCGATGCGCGGCTTCAAGGAGGAATTCAAGGCCGAGACGGTCGAGATGGACGTGAGTCTCGCGGCCGCGGGCGAGTACGCGCGGATGCTCGACGGCCTGCGCCGCGACGACCTGCCGCGTTTCGAGGCGCGCTTCAAGGAGCTGCTCAACGTCAATACCATCAACGAGATCGCCAATTTCAATGCCCAGCTCGCGCGCGAGCGGGAGACGATCCGCGATCGTGTCGAGGTCATCAATCAATCGCTGCAGGCGATCGACTACAACCCGGGCCGCTTCATCGAGGTCGTCGCGCAGGCGAGCCCCGATGTCGAGATCCGCGATTTCCAGGTCGACCTGCGGGCGTGCACCGAAGGGGCATTGACCGGCACCGCCGACGAGCAGTATTCGGAAGCGAAGTTCCTGCAGGTCAAGGCGATCATCGATCGCTTTCGCGGCCGCGAGGGTCTTGCCGATACCGATCGCCGCTGGACCGGCAAGGTCACCGATGTGCGCAACTGGTTCCTGTTCTCGGCGAGCGAACGCTGGCGCGCCGACGGCGGCGAGTACGAGCACTACGCGGATTCAGGCGGCAAGTCGGGTGGCCAGAAGGAGAAGCTCGCGTATACGGTGCTCGCCGCAAGCCTCGCCTACCAGTTCGGGCTGGAGTGGGGCGCGGTGCGCTCGCGCTCGTTTCGATTCGTCGTCATCGACGAGGCGTTCGGCCGCGGCTCCGACGAGTCGGCGCAGTACGGCCTGCGCCTGTTCCAGCAGCTCAACCTGCAACTGCTGATCGTCACTCCGCTGCAGAAGATCCACGTCATCGAGCCGTTCGTGGCGAGCGTCGGCTTCGTGCACAACGAAGGCGGGCAGGATTCGCGGCTGCGTTGCCTCACGATCGAGGAATACCGGGCGCAGAAGGCGGGCAGCGTCGCGGGCGCGCCGTGAACTGGTCGACTCCGGCGACGTTGCGCGCACAGGTGCAGCGCCGTTGGGAGCGCGGCGACCTGTTGCGCGCCGGGGTGAGCGCCACCGCCTCCTGGCCGCTGCGGCTTGCCTTCAAGGCCCCGACCGCCACGGATCTTGCCGATCGCTTCGATGCGGTGCGCGCGTGGGCGGGCACGGTGACCGCCATCTCGCACGTGCGCTTCGACTGGCGCGAGTGGGCGCATCGGGTGCAAGGACGGCAACGACTGCCGGTCGCGGCATTCGTCGATTCGCTCGCCGACGCGCTCGCGATCGTCGGCGAGGTCAAGGCGGCGGCGACCTTCCGTGCGTTGTGGGACGAGACCGCTGCGGTGCAGCCGGCGATCCTGCCGTGGCTCCTGCACCGGCCCCTGGCGGCGCTGGGGCTCGCCGATCGCTGGTCGCCGCTGCTGGCGGTGGTCGGCTGGCTGCGCGCGCACCCGCGGCCCGCGATCTACGTCCGCCAACTCGACGTTCCCGGGGTGGACAGCAAGTTCGTCGAGGCCAACCGCGGGGTCCTCGCGGAATGGCTCGATCTCGCCCTGCCGGCGGATGCGATCGACGCGGCGGCGACCGGGTCCACGCAGTTCGCGCGCCGCTACGGCTTTCGCGACAAGCCGGTGCGCATCCGCTTTCGTCCGCTGGATGCGGCGCTGCCTGGGCTGCCGGGGTGTGGCGCCTTTCCCGACGTGACGCTCGATGCCGCGAGCTTCGCCGGCCTCCGCTTGCCGGTCGAGCGCGTGTTCGTCACCGAGAACGAGATCAATTTCCTCGCCTTCCCGCCGGTCGCCCGTGCCATGGTCGTCTTTGGCGGCGGCTACGGGTGGGAGGCGCTCGCGCAGGCACGGTGGCTCGCCGATTGTGACGTGCATTACTGGGGCGATATCGATACCCACGGCTTCGCGATCCTCGACCGTTTGCGGGGCCACTTTCCGCACGTCGAGTCGTTCCTCATGGATCGGGCGACGCTGCTCGCCCATCGCCCGCACTGGGGCGAGGAGCGCGAGCCGATCCGTGGCGATCTCGCGCGGCTCACGGTACCCGAGCGCGCGCTCTACGACGAACTGCGCTTCGACCGGATCCGCGAGCACCTGCGACTCGAGCAGGAGCGCATCGGCTACGGCTGGGTCGCCGCGCACCTTGGCGGGAGGGCCGCGGTCTGATCGTTTCGTTGCGCGGCGGGCGTGCCGCGCGACCGGGCCTTGAAACGCACCTTGGCTGGCGTCACCTATACTGTCCGGTGAGCTCATCACCTCCACCATTGCGAACGGATCGCTCGTGCACAACCCTCATGCCGGCCTCTTTGGGGAGGCTCTCGAAATGCTGCGCGAGGCGGACCGGATGCACCGCCAGTTCTTCACGCTGGGCCGTGGACACGGCGGACCCTCCTGGGAGCCGCCGGTCGACATCGTCGAGGATGCGCACGCGCTCGTCGTGCGGGTGGCGCTGCCCGGCGTGCCGGCGCAAGCCGTCATCGTGCATACGGACGGCGCCCGCCTGTCGATCGTCGGCGAGCGGCGTCTCGCCGCCGGCCGCGATACGACGATCCACCGTCTGGAGATCCCGTACGGGCGCTTCGAGCGCGTGATCGACCTCTCGCCGGGGCGCTACGAGGTCATCGCGCGCGAACTCGTCGATGGCTGTCTCGTGCTCGCGTTGCGGCGGTTCGCATGAGCGGGCCCGTGGCTGAGGCCGAGGGCATGACCCCCGCTGCTGCAACGACGGAAGCGGTGCCCGCGACGGCACTGCCGGCGGATGCGCTCATCATCCTGCCAGTGCGCAACATGGTCCTGTTCCCGGGACTCATCGCGCCGCTCACGCTCGGCCGGCCGGAGACGATCGCCGGCGCGCAGGAGGCGGCGCGCTTGCAGCGCCTCGTCGGCATCCTGCTGCAGCGCTCGGCGGAGATCGAGGCACCGACGGCGTCCGACCTCCACACCGTCGGCACCGCGGCCGGCATCCTGCGCTACGTCACCACACCGGACGGCGCGCACAACCTGATCATCCAGGGCGAGCAGCGCTTCCGGATCCTTGAATACCTCGATGGCTATCCGTTCCGGGTCGCCCGCGTCGAGATGCTGTCCGACGCGACGGAGCTCAACCGCGATCTCGAGGCACGGATGCTGCAGGTGAAGCAGCGAGTGAGCGAACTCGTCGAGCTCCTGCCGCGGGCGCCGGAAGGGCTGGCGGCGGCGGTGGAGCAGGTGACGTCGCCGGCGGCACTCGCCGACTTCGTGGCCGGCCTCCTCGACATCAAGCCCGCCGAGAAGCAGGAGATCCTCGAGACCTTCGACGTGCAGACGCGACTCGATCGCGTGCTGGGCTTCATGGCGGCGCGCATCGACGTGCTGCGCCTGTCGCGCGAGATCGGCGAGCAGACGCAAGGCCGGCTCGAGGGGCGCCAGCGCGAAGCGCTCCTGCGCGAGCAGCTGAAGACGATCCAGCACGAGCTGGGCGACACCGAGGGAACCGGCGCCGAGATCGAACAGCTGCGTGGCGAACTCGAAAAGGCCGGAATGCCGGACGACGTCGCCAAGCACGCGCGCAAGGAACTGGGGCGGCTCGCGCAGATGTCCGAGCAATCACCCGAGTATTCGATGGTTCGCACGTATCTCGATTGCCTCGTCGAACTGCCGTGGACGCTGCCCGCGCAGGCGCCGATCTCGCTCGACGACGCGCGCCGCGTCCTCGACGAGGATCACTTCGGGCTCGACAAGATCAAGCGGCGCATCCTCGAATATCTCGCGGTGCGCAAGCTCAATCCCGAGGGCAAGACGCCGATCCTGTGCTTCGTCGGCCCGCCGGGCGTGGGCAAGACTTCGCTCGGGCAGAGCATCGCGCGTGCGCTCGGCCGCAAGTTCCAACGCCTGTCGCTGGGCGGCGTCTACGACGAGTCGGAGATCCGCGGGCATCGCCGCACGTACATCGGCGCCATGCCGGGCAACATCATCCAGGCGATCCGCAAGGCGGGGGCGCGCAACTGCGTGCTGATGCTCGACGAGATCGACAAGCTCGGCACGTCGCTGCACGGGGATCCGGCGGCGGCACTCCTCGAGGTGCTCGATCCCGAGCAGAACGCGACCTTCCGCGATACCTATCTCGGCGTGCCGTTCGATCTCTCGCGGGTCGTGTTCATCGCGACCGCGAACGTCATCGACCGCATTCCGGGTCCGCTGCGCGATCGCATGGAGGTGATCGACCTGCCGGGCTACACCGAGGAGGAGAAGCTCGAGATCGCACGGCGTTACCTCGTGCCGCGGCAGGCGATGGCAACCGGCGTCGGTACCGAGCAGTGCGAGATCACCGACGCCGCGTTGCGTACGGTGATCGCCGACTACACGCGCGAAGCGGGCGTGCGCAATCTCGAGCGCGAGATCGGCAATCTCTTCCGCCATGCCGCGATGCGCATCGCCGAGGGCGGGCAGGGGAAGGTCGTCGTCGGCAGCGACGAGGTCGAGCAGATCCTCGGTCCGCAGCGCTTCGACAACGAGGTGATGATGCGCACGAGTGTCGCGGGTGTGGCCACCGGGCTCGCCTGGACGCCGGTCGGGGGCGACATTCTCTTCATCGAGACCTCGCGCACCCCGGGCAGCGGCAAGCTCATTCTCACCGGCCATCTGGGCGACGTCATGAAGGAGAGCGCGCAGGCGGCGCTGACGCTCGTCAAGGCGCGCTCCGCCTCGCTCGGCATCGACCCCACGATCTTCGAGAAGAGCGACATCCACATGCACATTCCGGCGGGCGCGATCCCCAAGGACGGGCCGAGCGCCGGTGTCGCCATGTTCACCTCGCTCGCCTCGCTCGCCCTCGACCGGCCGGTGCGCCACGACGTGGCGATGACCGGGGAGATCAGCCTGCGCGGCCTCGTGCTCCCGGTCGGCGGGATCAAGGAAAAGGTCCTGGCCGCGCTGCGCGCGGGCATCACCACGGTGCTCCTGCCGGCGCGCAATCGTCGCGACGTCGACGAGATCCCGGCCGACGCCCGCCAGCAGTTGACCTTTCACTACGTGGAGCGCGTCGACGATGCGCTCGCACAGGCGATCGGTCTCGCGCCAGCGGCGGCGCCGGTCGCGACTGCCGAACCCGTCAGCCGCGCGTAAGCGATCTGTCAGCGGCCGGTAAGGCACCGGCGACTTGCGAGGCGGGATCGGCGGCGGCGTTGCCGCGCGCCCATGGTCGGATTCATTTCCCTTGTCGATCAAGGAGATGCGTGAGACGGCGGGCGAGCGCCCGCGAGGCTGCACTGCCTCGCCGATCCGTCAGCCATTGGCGAGTTCTCGCCACGCACACTGCCGTCATGTCGCCTGCCGGAGGGTCCGGCGCGCGAGCGGATCGACGGAGTCGCGTCATGTCAGCCCGGATCGTCAGCTACGCCCAGGAACTTGCGAGGTTTGCCCGCCGTGTGGGGCCGTACGTCGCGCTCGAACTCATCCTGCCGGGGGGAACGCTGTTCGCGTTGACCCTCTACCTCTACCGCTCGGGGCATCTGCGGGCCTTCGCGACGCGCTATCGCCTCGACTCGATCGCCGGCGCGGCGGTACGCACCGCATGCGCCTTCGCCTTCGCGCTGCAGCCTGCCGGTAGCGAGGTCACCGCCCGCCGCGAAGACGGCCTGGAACTGGCGCTGCTCGCCGCGCGCTGACCCGGCATCTGCGCGCCCGGAGGCCACGAAAGAGAAGCGGCCGCAAGAGCGGCCGCTTCAGTCGCCGTTCGGACCAGGGGAGTAGCCCGTGCCGGGAAACCGGCATCCACGTGCGATGGCTGGATCATGCCCGATCGCGGCGGCGCTGCCGGTCGGATGAATCCTGAATGACGTGTCGGCGGATGCCTACGCGGCGCCTGACGGCGGGCGGGCGCGGGCTGCAATGAGGAGGCGGACACAGGCGCCAGGCGAACACGGTGCGCGCATGAAAAAAAGCGGCCGCCCGTTGGGGCGGCCGCTGCGTCCTGGACACGAAGCTCGGGAGTAGCACTTCCGCGATCGGGGAGAGTGTCGCTTGGGTGTCGCTGCATGTGGGCAGCGGCTCGGCGTCGGTAGTTGCCCGCTACTGGTCGCCGGAGGACCGATTGCGTGAAGGTGTTCAGGACGGCGCCATCGTGCCGGCTGCACCGCGGGCGGCGTAGCGGCCGGACCGCCATTCGCATGTCGGACGACTCTTACAGGGAACGGATTGACGCCGCACAACACGAGGCCGAGGCATCTTTGTAAGATGGCGCGATGGCCGCCCGGACGCACTGGACCCTCGCCTCGATGCTCGGCATCGTCGCCGCGCCGTTCGTGGTGCTGGGCATCGCGTCGTTTGCCGCGACGCTATGGATCTCGTGGCAACTCGACGGTGGCGCAGCCGCGGTCAACGAGGCCGGCCGCATGCGCATGCAGGTCAATCGCTGGGCGCTTGCCGTCGCGTTGCGCGACGAGGCACGCTTGCCGGCGCTCATCGCCGACTTCGAGCGCAGTCTCGGGTTGCTGCGCACCGGCGACGCCGAGCGACCGCTGGCAGTACCCGTCGATGCGACCGTCGGTGAACGGCTGTCCGCGGTCGTCGCCGGTGCGCGCGAGTTTCGCGCGCGCTGGGGCACGTTGCGCGGTGCCGATACCGACGGCCTCTTTGCTCAGGCGGCGGACTTCACCGCCGATATCGATGCGCTGGTCACGGCGATCGAGCGCCACGTCGCGCGCTGGACGGCGCTCATGCACCTCCTGCAGATCGCGATGATCACCCTTGCGGTCATCGGCGGCGCGGTGCTGCTCGTCACCGGATACCTCTTCATCCTGGAGCCGGTCGGACGTCTTCGGCAGGCCACCTCGCGGATTGCCGACGGCGACTTCGGCGCGCGCGTCGATGGCGTCACCACCGACGAATTCGCCTCGCTCGCCGATGGCTTCAACGGCATGGCGGCGCACCTCCAGTCGCTGTATCGCGACCTCGAGGCGCGAGTGGTCGAGAAGACATCGCAGCTGGAGGAGAAGCGCGAGCGCCTGGAGGCGCTCTACGCCGTGACCACGCTCGCGAGCGACGCCACGACGCTCACCGAGCTCGCGCGCGGCTTTGCGCAGCGCGTGGCTCGCGTCGCTCGCGCCGATGCGGTGGCGATTCGCTGGGTCGACGAGGCGAGCGACGAGTACGTGCTGCTCGCCACCGAGGGGCTTCCGGAGGCAATGACGCAGCACGAGCAGTGCGTCCATGCCGGCCACTGCTTCTGCGGCACGCACGCGCCGACGCCGGCGGTGCGGGTGATCGCGGTACACGACGTGCATCCGCCCGGAATCAAGCATTGCGCGGCCGCCGGCTACGGCAGCATCGTCGCGCTGCCGATCCGCCTGCACGAACGACGCTTGGGCGAGGTCGATCTGTTCTATCACGCCAACGTCACGCCAACACCGGCCGAGCGCTCGCTCCTGGAGGCGCTCACCGCACACCTCGCGGGGGCGATGGAGAATCTGCGGCTCGCCGGCCTCGAAAAGGAGGCGGCGGTCGCGCAGGAGCGCGCCTTCATCGCCCGCGAGTTGCACGACTCGATCGCGCAGGCGCTCGCCTTCGTCAAGATCCAGGTGCGGCTCATGCGCGATGCGGTGACCGCCGGTGACCTGCCCCGCGCACGCAAGGTGCTGGCCGAGATCGACAGCGGCGTGCGCGAATGCTACGGCGACGTCCGCGAGCTCCTCGTGCATTTCCGTACCAGGCCGCAGGGGGCGGACATCGAGCCGGCGCTGCGCACCACGCTGCGCAAGTTCGAGCACCAGTCGGGTCTCGCCACCAGTCTCGCGTTGCGTGGGCACGGTCTGCCGCTCGCCCCCGACGCGCAGATCCAGATCCTGCACATCGTGCAGGAGGCCCTGTCCAACGTGCGCAAGCACGCCAATGCCGAGACGGTGGCGCTCACCGTCGATCGCGCGCCGGCGTGGCGCTTCGAAGTCCGCGACGACGGCGTCGGCTTTGCCGTCGGCGCGCAAGCAGGCGAGGATCACGTCGGCCTGCGCATCATGCACGAGCGGGCGGAGAAGATCGGTGCGAGGCTTGCCATCGAATCGGCGCCCGGTCACGGCACGTCGGTGGTGCTCGCGCTCGCA
This sequence comes from Burkholderiales bacterium, assembly GCA_039807685.1. Taxonomy (GTDB): domain Bacteria; phylum Pseudomonadota; class Gammaproteobacteria; order Burkholderiales; family Casimicrobiaceae; genus VBCG01. The sequence goes on along the minus strand of JBDHRR010000056.1, from coordinate 2,527 downwards.
TCCGGCGCGGCACCGACGGCGACGGGCGATCGTGCTGCGCTGGCCGTCACGCCGCGCTGACGTGCGGCTCCGGGGCGGCGGGTGGCTGCACGGGCGTCCCGGGGGATTGACATGGTGAGTGCGGGGCCGGTCCGGGTCATGATCGTCGACGACCACACGCTGCTGCGGCGCGGGCTCAGCGCGCTGCTGGCGGGCGATCCGCGCATCGTCGTCGTGGGCGATGCGGCGGATGCGGGCGAGGCGCTGCGGCGGGCGCCCGCGCTCGCACCGGACGTCGTCCTCCTCGACAATCACCTGCCCGGCGTGAAAGGGGTCGAAGCCTTGCCGGCGCTCAAGGAGGCGGTGCCGCCCGCGCGCATCCTCATGCTCACGGTGAGCGAAGACGCCGACGACCTCGCCGCCGCGCTGCGGGCCGGCGCTTGCGGCTACCTCCTGAAGACGATGGAAGGCGATGCGCTCATCGATGCCGTGCTGCGCGCAGCGGATGGTGAGTCGGTGGTGGCGCCGGCGATGACCGGCAAGCTCGTGCGTGCCTATCGCGAGGCCACCGGGGCTTGCTCCACGACTGCCGACCCGGACGCCGACGCCGCGGCGACGCCGGCCGGCGTCTCGCTGCTGTCGCCGCGCGAGCTCGAGATCCTGCGCGGCATCGCCCGCGGCGAGAGCAACAAGGAGATTGGCCGCGCACTCGGCATCGCCGAGACGACGGTGAAGATCCACGTGCAGCACGTCCTGCGCAAGCTCGACGTCGGCTCGCGCGTGCAGGCGGCGGTCATCGCCTCGGCGCACGGACTCACGTAGTTTCCCCATCGTTCGTTCGGAGTAGTCGGCCGCTTCGTCGGCTCCTCCCTTCGGATGCGCCCGGTTCCTCCAGCGGAGGATGGGCACATCCGGCACCGCTGACTATTCTTCCTGTCGGAGCGACGAGGACAGGGGAGCGCAGCGGTGGACAGGAAGGCGAAAGCGTTGTCGGTGCTGGTGGCGAGCACGCTCGCCTTCACCGTCTGCTTCATGGTGTGGATGATGTTCGGCGTGGTGGGCATCCCGATCAAGAAGGCGCTCGATCTCAACGCCACCGAGTTCGGCCTCCTCACCGCGACGCCGGTGCTCACCGGCTCGCTCATTCGGGTTCCGCTCGGCATGTGGACCGACAAGTATGGCGGGCGGATCGTCCTCTTCGTGCTGATGCTCGTCTGCGTGGTGCCGATCTGGCTCATCGCCTACGCGACGCAGTTCTGGCACTTCCTCGTCCTCGGACTCTTCGTCGGCCTCGCGGGCGGCTCGTTCTCGGTTGGCACGCCATACGTTGCGCGCTGGTTCCCGCGCGAGCGGCAGGGCTTCGCGATGGGCGTGTACGGCGCCGGCAATTCCGGCGCAGCGGTCAACAAGTTCATCGCGCCGGCGCTGATCGTCGCCTTCGGCTGGACGATGGTCCCCGAGGTCTACGCCGCGATCATGCTCGGCACGGCACTGCTCTTCTGGTGGTTCAGCCACTCGGATCCAGCGCACCGAGTCGATGCCAAGGTGACCTGGCGCGAGCAACTCGTCGCGCTCAAGGATCCCAAGGTGTGGAAGTACTGCCAGTACTACTCGATCGTCTTCGGCGGCTACGTGGCGCTGTCCCTGTGGATGGTCCAGTACTACGTCGGCGAGTATGGGCTCGACATCCGCGCCGCGGCGCTCCTCGCCGCCTGCTTCTCGCTGCCGGGCGGCGTGCTGCGCGCGGTCGGTGGCTGGCTCTCCGATCGGATCGGCGCGCATGCGCTCACCTGGTGGGTCATGTGGGTGAGCTGGATTTGCCTCTTCCTGCTGTCGTATCCGCAGACCGACTTCACGATCGTGACGCTCAACGGCCCGCGCAGCTTCCACATCGGCCTCAACGTGTGGGCGTTCACGTTCCTGCTCTTCGTGCTCGGCATTGCCTGGGCCTTCGGCAAGGCGTCGGTGTTCAAGTACATCTCGGACGACTATCCGGGAAACATCGGCGTCGTCTCCGGCATCGTTGGCCTCGCCGGAGGGCTGGGTGGCTTCGTCCTGCCGATCATGTTCGGCGCCCTCATGGACCTCACCGGCGTGCGCTCGTCGGCGTTCATGCTGATGTACGGCGTGGTCTGGGTCTCGCTCATCTGGATGTACTGGACCGAGGTGCGTCGCACCGAGGTGATCGGCCCGCACGCGCCGGCGTCGCCGTTGCACGCGGGCGTTCCCGCGCCGGCGGCAGTGGCCGGACAGTCGCCGCAACGGTGAGGGAAATGTGATGACGACGACGCGCGAAGCGCCGCTGCCCGGCAAGCCCACCCGCGCCGGAGCGACCATCGTCGACTGGCGCCCGGAAGACCCCGCATTCTGGGAAGCGACCGGCAAGGGCATCGCCTACCGCAACCTGTGGATCTCGATCCCGGCGCTCCTGTGCGGCTTCGCGGTGTGGGGCATGTGGGGGATCATCACGGTGCAGATGCTGAACCTGGGCTTTCCCTTCACCCCGGAGCAGCTCTTCACGTTGACCGCGATCGCCGGCATCGCCGGC
>JBDHRR010000190.1:0-4604 GCA_039807685.1 Burkholderiales bacterium | reverse complement strand
CGATGCCGGAAGAAGGTGACCTGCACGCCGAGATCGCGTTCGGGCCCGCTTGCCGGCACGGTGTCGTCGCGCAACCAGCCGGTGACGTACCACCACTCGGTGCGAAAGTCAGGGTGGCTGCCGTGGTCGCGCGGAAAGACGAGTGGCCGCGGCGTGACCGGGGGATAGCCAACCTGCGCGTGGGTGCCACGCGTCGTCACGAGCGTACCCGCGAGCGCGCCGATGACGAAGACCCGGCGCGTGATCACCAGTCGTCCTTCACCGCCACGATCGCTTCCTGCCGCAGCGCCGGCCGGGCGCTCATGAGCGAGGTCGCGGCGGCGGCGGCGAGGAGGGTAACGGCGAGCGCCGCCAGCAGCGGGTACGGCACGGTGAGATCCATGCTCCAGTGGAACGATTGCCGGTTGACGACGTGGATGAGGATGAGCGCGAGCGCGCCGCCCAGCACGAATCCGGTCGCGAGACCGACGGCGGTCAGCAGCGTGCCTTCGGCAACGAGCATGCGCGCGATCTGCCGGCGCGTCATGCCGAGGTGGCGCAGTACGCCGAACTCGCGGCGGCGCGTCACGATCGACGCCGCAAATGCCGACGACAGTCCGGCGAGGCCGATGACGATCGCCACCGCGAGCAGCGCGTAGGTGACCGCGAACGTGCGGTCGAAGATGCGCAGCGAGAGCGCGCGCAGTGCCGCGGGCGTGGCGAGCGTCAGGCGTGCGGCTTCCGGCACCGCCGCGGCGAGTTCCTGCGTGAACGTGCCGACGTCGCTCCCCGGGGCGAGCGTGATCGCCGCCTCGGTGGCGAGGTCGTCGCCGGTGAGGCGCCGGTAGACGTCGCGTTCGAGGACCAGCGCGCCCTGCTGGCGCGCGTAGTCACGGAAGATCCCGGCGACGGTGAAGCGCTGCAAGCGGCCGGCGAGCGGCAGGTCGACGCGCGTGCCGGGATGCCAGCCGGCGGCGTCGGCCACCGCTTCGCTCACCCAGAGCGCAGGCGCATCGCCGGTTGCCGCATGCGGCCCCGCGACGAGGACGAGCGCGCGCGTCGGGTCGCCGGCGGGGAGGTCGCGCGCGAGGAGCGTCACCGGGGGCATTCCTGCCGTGATCGTGACGCCTTGCAGGCGCGTGAAGGCGACGTTCGCGACCCCGGGGAGGGTCGCGATCCGGCGCTGCACGTCAGCCGACAGATAGCCGCTGTCGCCGGCGGCCGCGGCACGCACGTATACATCGGCAGGCAGCACGGCGTCGAGCCACGCGGTGAGCGAATGACGGAACGAAGCCACCATGATCGCCATCGACACCATGAGCGCGACGGCAGCGACGATGGCCGCGAGGCTGACTGCCGCCTGGGCCGGTGTCGCGCGCAGGCGGGCGAGGGCGAGCGCAAGGGGAACGTCGCGCGGCACGGGAATCGCGGCGAGCGTGCGCGCCGCAATCCACGGCAGCGCGAGCAGCGTCCCGGCGAGCAGCAGCGCCATCGCGAGGTAGCCCGCAAGCGGGAGGTCGTCGACCGCTGGCAAGGCAGTTGCTGCCACCCCGGCTGCGACGAGCGCCAATGCGGCGCGCGGCAAGCGCGTCGAAGCCGCCAGCGTGCTGCGCTCGCCCGCCTTGAGCGCCGAAGCGAGCGGTGCCTGTGCCCACGCACGCGCCGGCAGGTAGCTGCCGAGGGCAGCGACCACCACGCCCAGCACGACGAAGGCAACGGCAATCCGCACATCGATCGCGAGCATCGGGGTGACGCCTCGGAAATATCCGGCGCCGAGGTCGCCGCCGAAGGCGCGCACCGAAAGCGCGGCCAGCCCATAGCCGGCGGCGAGGCCCACCACCGCCGCGCCCAGTCCGACGAGCGCCCCCTCGGCGACGAGGTGCCAGCGCAGTGCGCGGCGCGACAGGCCGAGCGCGCGCACCAGTGCCAGCGGCGCGCGCCGGCGGGCGACCGCGAGCGTTTGCGTCGCGTAGACGAGGAGTCCGCCGGTGAAGAGCGCAACCAGCGCCAGCGCGTCGAGATTGACGCGATAGGCGCGCGAGAGGCGCAGCGTGCTGTCGACGTACGCTGCCGGAGTGGCGATGGTGACGCCGGCAGGCAGTGCGGCGGCGAGGCGCGCGGCAACCATCGCCGGCACGGCACCCGGACGCAGGCGCAGGTCGATGCGCGAGAGCCGGCCGGTCCGCGCGAAAGCGTCCTGCGCGGCGGCGATGTCCATCACGCCGATGCGTTGCGCACTGGCCGCGGGCAGCACGCCGGCGACCAGCAGCGGCACCGCGGCGAGTCCGCTTTGCACGTCGAGCGTCGCGCCCGGCGCGACGGCAAGCGCTTGCGCCGCTGCCGGCGACAGGAAGATGCGCCCGGGACGGAGGTGGTCGAGCGGGTCGCTCGCGTCGCCGACGAGCGCCGGGGTCACGCCCGCGGCGCGGAAGGCATCGATGCCGACGATCCGCAGCGCCTCGTCGCGGGCTTCGAGGCGGGCGTCGACCTCGACGACGGGACTCGCCGCCGCGATGTCCGGATCGCGCGCGACCTGCGGGTAAATCGCCTCGTCGAAGCCGTTGCGAGGCCCGCGTATTTGCAGATCCGCGCTGCCGGTCAGACTGCGCAGCGCGGCCGAGACCTCGTTGGCAGCCGACGCATTGACGAGCGTCACCGCGTAACCCAGCGCAACGCCGAGACCGATGGCGCCCATCGCGAGCAGGACGCGCCCGTGCTGGCGCGCGAGCGCGCCGGCACTCACCGCGCGCCAGACGAGCACGCGGGCGCTCATCGGACCACCCTTCGCGCGATCGCGCTGCGGGCCGATCCGTTCTTTCGGCGGCCCGTCGGGTTCATGGTGCCCCGGCGGTCACGAGCGGGTCGATCCCGGCACTGGTCAGCACGACGCGGCGGTCGGCAAGCGCCGCCGCATGACGCGAGTGCGTGACGAGGAGGCAGGTGGCGCCCTCCGCGCGCACGCAATCGCGCAGCAGGGCAAGAACGCGATCGGCATTGTTCGGATCGAGGTTTCCGGTGGGCTCGTCGGCGAGCACGACGGCGGGACGGTGCACCAGCGCACGGGCGATCGCGGTCCGTTGCAACTCGCCCCCCGAGAGCTCGTGCGGCAGGCTCGCACCACGGTCGCCCAAGCCGACTGCCGCCAGCATCGCCGCCACCAGCGCGCCGGCCTCGGCGCCGGCGCGACCGAGCAAGGCGAGCGGGAGTGCCACGTTCTGCGCGACGGTGAGGTGCGCCAGCACGTGGAACGCCTGGAAGACGAAGCCGACGTGGTCGCGGCGAAAGCGCGTGCGTGCGTCGTCGTCGAGGCTCGTGAGTTCGATCCCGGCGACGCTCACGCTGCCGCTGTCGGGCCGGTCGAGTCCCGCGACGATATTGAGCAACGTCGACTTGCCGGTGCCCGATTCGCCGACGATGGCCACGAACTCGCCGGCGGCGACGGTGAGGCTCACCTCCGCCAGCACCGCCCGCGGCGGGTGGCCGGGGTAGCTACGGGTGACGCGATCGAGATGGATCAACGCAATCGTGCGCCGGGTCGCAGCACGGCCGCTCGCTGTGCGAGCGATCGCTGCGGGTGATCGCGGCGAGTGCGGCGGCGTAGTCCGTGGCAAGCTTTTCCGGCGAGTTCGCCTCGATGCCGAGGTCGTTCACGAGGCCGTCGGCGATGCCGTAGACCCAGCCGTGCAAGGCGAGGCGCTGTCCGCGTGCCCACGCGTCGCGCACGATCGGCGTGCGCGCAACGTGCAGCACCTGCTCGATCACGTTGAGCTCGCACAGGCGATCGACCACCGTAGCATCATCGGACAGCGAGGCCAGGAAGGCGGCGTGGCGCTCGGCGACGTCCTGCACGTGGCGCAGCCAGGTATCGATGAGGCCGAGAGGCCGACCCTGATGCGCGGCACGCACGCCACCGCAACCGTAGTGACCGACGACGATCACGTGCTCGACGTGCAGCACGTCGACCGCGTATTGCAGCACCGACAGGCAATTGAGGTCGGTGTGCACGACGATGTTGGCGACGTTGCGGTGGACGAAGAGTTCGCCCGGCAACAGGTCGACGATCTCGTTGGCCGGTACCCGGCTGTCCGAGCAGCCGATCCACAGGTACTTGGGGTTCTGCTGGGCGATGAGGCGCTGGAAGAAATCCGGCGCGACGTCACGAACCTGCTGCGACCAGGCCCGGTTGCGGGCGAGGAGGTGGGCGAGCGAGGGCATCGATACCTGGCGGAAGGGGTGAACCCAGAATGATACCGGCAAGGCGATGTTGCACCGACAGCGGTGCAACGCGCAGCCAGGCAAGATTCTCGCGGTCGCTGCTGGCCTCTGGCCAGCCGCCAGCACCCGTCGGAGGCTCCTCCGCAGCGCCTGTGGTCGCGTCGCGTCACGTCATCATCAGCGCGGTCGATGGGGTCGATTCGAATTGACGATTGGCATTGTCCAGGGCAAGTCCCTATGTTGTCGGTGTGCCCTCCATCACGAATGCGGGGGCATCGCAACGACACCAAAGGAGAACACCATGGCCACCAGCCACACCGTCGAATTCGCTGCCAGTCACGCCGCCGGCGCCTCGCGTCCCACCGCGGTTCGCGCACCTCAGGCCAACGGCCGCAGCCGCGGCCGCAATC
>JBDHRR010000055.1:0-22849 GCA_039807685.1 Burkholderiales bacterium | reverse complement strand
GGCGGTGACTGCGCTGGCGACGCGGCGCACAGCGGAGCGGGGGCGCGAGCGCGCGCCTTGCGCCGGGTGCGAACGTGCCGCGAGCGGGGCGCCGTCACGCATCGGAGCGGGATCCATCGTGCGGCGGGGGCGGTGCGGCGCCCGCCTCGCTCGCGACACCGGCTGCGTCGCCATCGTGCGCAGCACTCGCGGCATGCGCCGTCGCGGCGTCGTGGCGCTTGCCTTCCTTCCCCTCCTGCATGCGATCGAAGAGGTAGAAGAGGAGCGGCACGTACAGCATCGCGAGCGTGGTCTCGCCCAGCATGCCGCCGATGATGCCGGTGCCGATCGAGTGCCGCGCATTGGCGCCGGCGCCGACGGCGAGCGCCAGCGGCAGACAGCCGATGGCGAAGGCGAGCGAGGTCATGATGATCGGGCGCAGGCGCTGCTCGCCGGCGAGGATCGTCGCCTCCATGATCGATTTGCCCTGCTTGCGGAAGTCGATCGCCGCCGACACGCGCAGTACCGCATTCTTGGCGCCGAGCCCGATCAGCACCAGGAGGCCGATCTGGAAGTAGACATCGTTGTCGAGTCCGCGCAGGTGATTGGTGAGCAGCGCGCCGAGGATGCCGAACGGCACCGCGGACATCACCGCACCGGGCAGCGTCCACGATTCGTACTGCGCGGCCAGCACCAGGAAGACGATGATGAAGCCGAACACGAAGGCGAGTCCCGAGGTGCCGCCGGACTGCTTTTCCTCGAAGGCGAGCCCCGACCAGCCGACCGCGTAGCCGGGCGGGAGCACCTGCTTCGCGACGTCCTCCATCGTCTTGATGGCGTCGCCGGAGCTGTAGCCCGCCGCCGCATTGCCGTTGATCTTCGCCGCGGTGAAGCCGTTGAAGTGCGGCAGGATGTCGGGGCCCGAGGTCCAGCGCGTCGACACCAGTGCCGAGAGCGGGACCATCTGGCCGTGGCTGTTGCGCGTGTACAGGCGCGTGAGATCGTCCGGGGTCTGCCGGTACGGGGCATCCGACTGCAGGATCACCCACCACACGTTGGAGAAGAGGTTGTACTGGCTCACCGCGAGCGAGCCGAACTGCGCCTGGATGGCGCTGTACACGTCCTGGATCGGCACGCCCAGGAGCTGCGCCTTCTCGCGGTCGACCTCGGCCTTGAGTTGCTGCGTCGACGCGGAGTACGTGGTGGCGAGGCCGGTGAGCTCGGGACGCTGCCGCGCCGCCTTGAGAAAGTCCTGCAGCACGGCGCCGAGCGCCACCGGGTCGCCGGTTCCGGTGTCCTGGATCCAGAACTCGAAGCCGCCGGTGGTGCCGATGCCGGGAATGGCCGGTGGCGCGATCGGCACCACGATGGCTTCCTCGATCTGGCTCGCCTTCGCGAAGAATGCCTGCAGGATCGCGCGCGCGTTCTGCGCCCTGGTTGTTGCGAGGTCGGCGTAGCGCTTGTCGAAATCGTCGAGCGTGACGAAGATCGTCGCCGCGTTGGTCTTGAAGCCGCTGTCGAGCAGGCTGTAGCCGGTGACCACGGTGCGCGTCTTCACGCCGGGGATCTCCTTGAAGATCGCATCGGCCCGATCGGCGATCTCCTGCGCCCGGGCGAGGCTCGCCGCCTGCGGCATGATGATCGCGGCGAAGGCGTAGCCCTGGTCCTCGTTGGGCACGAAGCTCGTCGGCAGCACCGTGAAGAGGTGATAGATCGAGTACAGGAATACGGCGAGCAGCACGAGTGCGACCGCCGCGTACTTGATGACGTAGGCCACCGCCGTGCCGAACGCCTGCGTCACCCGGTCGACCTGCCGGTTGAACCAGATGAAGAAGCGCAGCCGCGTCGGATCGTGCTTGAGCATCGCGGCGCACATCGCCGGCGTGACGGTGAGCGCCACGAAGCCCGACACGCTCACCGAGATGACGATGGTGATCGCGAACTGCTTGTAGAGCTGGCCGGTGGTGCCCGGCAGGAACGCCGCCGGAATGAAGACCGAGCACATCACCAGCACGACCGCGACGAGCGAGCTCGCGATCTCGTCCATGGCGCGGATGGTGGCCGGCTTCGGCGCCAGGTGATGCTGTTCCATGTTGCGCTCGACGTTCTCGACGACGACGATGGCGTCGTCGACCACCATGCCGATGGCGAGCACGAGCCCGAACAGCGTGAGGAGATTGATCGAGAAGCCAAGCGCCAGCATCCCGGTGAAGGTGGCGACGAGCGCGATGACGATCGCCACCGAGCAGATGATCGTCGTGCGGAAGCTCTGCAGGAAGAGATACACGACGAGGACGACCAGCACGATCGCCTCGAAGAGCGTCTTGATCACTTCCTTGATCGACAGCCGGACGAAGTCGTTGGTGTCGAGCGCCACCACGTACTCCATCCCGTCCGGGAACTTCTCCTTCATCTGCGCGAGCGTGCTGCGCACCGCCTGCGACACGGCGAGGCCGTTGGCGCCCGGCTGCTGGTAGACCGCGATGATCGTCGCCGGCGTGCCGTTCATCTGGCTGTTGACGATGTACTGCTGGAGCCCGATCTCGGCGCGGGCGACGTCGCCCACGCGCACGATCGCGCTGCCGTCCTGCGATGCCCGCAGGATGATGTTCTCGTACTGTCGCGGGTCGGTGTACTGCGGCTGGGTGACGACGGGGAAGGTGAGCTCGACCGGCCCCGCATTGGGCTGCTGGCCGATCTGCCCCGCGCCGAAGAGCTGGTTCTGCTGGTTGATCGCGTTGGCGATGTCGGAGGTCGTGATGCCGAGCGACGCCATGCGGTCGGGATTCATCCAGATCCGCATCGCCTGGTTCGGCACGCCCATGATCTGCGCCTGCCCGGCGCCGTTGACGCGCTTCAGCGCCTCCAGGACGTAGACGTTCGCGTAGTTCGCGATGTAGTTGGCGCCGTAGCGATTGTCCTTCGCGTAGATCGCCACCAGCATCATGATCGACGACGACTTCTTCTGCACGTTCACGCCCTGCTGGACCACCGCCGACGGCAGTTGCGGCAGCGCGAGGTTCACCCGGTTCTGCACCTGCACCTGCGCGATGTCGGGATCCGTATCGAGCGAGAAGTAGACGGTCATCGTGAGCTGACCGGTCGAGCTCGACGTCGACGTCATGTACAGCATCTTGTCGACGCCGTTGATCTGCTGCTCGATCGGCGCCGCGACCGAATCGGCGAGCGTGCGCGAATCGGCGCCCGGATACGTGGCGCTGACGGTGACCTGCACCGGCGTGATCGACGGATACTGCGCGACCGGCAGTTGCGTCATCGACACCACCCCGGCGAGCACGATGATGAGCGCGACGACGGCCGCGAATACCGGCCGCTCGATGAAGAAGCGCGAGAGCATCGCGGCCCTACTGCTGCACGCGCAGGTCGACGCGGCGTGCCTGGTCGTCGGTGCCCGACCCGGTGACGTTCACCGGTGGCGCGAGCTCGATGCGCCTCGCCTCGACTCCCAGCTTGACGAGCTCGTCGCGCACCGCCTGCGCGCGCCTCTTCGCGAGATCGACGTTGCCCTGCGCATTGCCGGTATGGTCGGCGTAGCCGGTGACGGCGATCCTGGTGCCGATGCCGACGTAGGCGGCGGCGGCGAGGCGCAGCGTGCGCTGGGCGCCGGTATCGAGCGTTGCCACGCCCGCCGGGAAGTAGACCGAGACTGTGGAGGGTGAAGCCGCGGGATAGGGCGCCGGCAGTGCGGCAGCGCTGGTGCCCGTTCCGCTGGCGCTCGCACCGCTGGCGGCACGGCCGACCGGCGCGCGTGGCGCTGGCGGCACGTAGGGTTTCGCGGTAACGGGCACGCCTTCGGCGAGCCGGATGCCGCCGTCGATCACGACGCGATCGCCGTCGTTGAGGCCGTCGGTCACGAGCCAGCCTTCGCCCTTCCAGTCGCCGACCACGATGGGGCGCAGCTCGGCCTTGTCACCGGCTCCGACCACCCAGACGAAGTGCCCCTTGGCGCTCTGTTGCACCGCGCGTTGCGGCACGACGATGGCATTGGGTCGCGTGGCGCCGTTCAGGCGAACCCGCACGTACTGGTTGGGACGCAGCACGCCCGCCGGATTGTCCACGGTCGCGCGCAGCATGAAGGTGCCGGTGGTCGCGTTGTACGACGGGTCGGCGAAGGTGATGGCGCCGGTGTATGGAAAGAGGTTGCCGTCGACCATCTCGATCTCGACCACGAAGCGGCCGCCCTCGGGCAGCCGCAGCTGCCCGGCACGCACCTCGTTGCGGATGCGCTCCATCTCGTTCTCGGAGACCGAGAAGTTGATCCACATCGGGGTCAGCACCGATACCGTGGTGAGCTGCGAGTTGGTGGGCGAGAGATACGTCCCGTCGGCGACCACGGCAAAGCTCGACACCCCGTCGACCGGCGACCGGATCGTCGTGTACGAGAGATCGAGCTCGGCCTGCGTGACCTGTGCGCGCGCCTGCTCGACCGCGGCGCCCGACTGCTCGTACTGGCCGGTGGCGTCGTCGAGATCCTTCTGCGACAGCGCATTCTGCTGCGCGAGCGGCTTGGTCCGGTTGAGGTTGGCGGTGGCCACCTGCAGCGCCGCCTGATTGCGCTGCAACGCCGCCTTGGCGGCATCGAGCTGCGCCTGGAAGGGCTTCGGGTCCATCTGGAAGAGCACCTGGCCGCGCTTGACCACCGAGCCTTCGACGTACGTCCGCCGATCCAGCCATCCCGACACCCGTGCCTGGATGTTCACCGCCTGCGAGCTCTGCGTTTGCGCCACATAGACCGCGGTGACCGGCACGTCCTGCCGCTTGATCGTCTGTACCGAGACCTCGGCGGGGCCCTTCGCGGGCGGCTTCGGCGCCTCCCGGCCGCAGCCGGCGACGAGCAGCGCCATGACGAGTGCGGGCGCGACGCCGTGCAGGACACGACGAGGCGACCGGAAAGACGAAGGATTCATGATGGGTGGATCGAGGACGACGCGGACGACGCACCCGCGGCCGACGGCGAGCGGCTGGACTGCGCAGGCCGTCTTTGTACCGCAGCGCGTGCGATTTGTCGATTATCGCTTCGATCCGCTTCGATCCGCCGCGGCGCGAGCGGGATCGCTACGGCGGCGTTGGCGCGGGCGCTCGGCTGCCGACCACCGTCACCGGCTGCGCATCGAAGCTGCCGCCAAGGGCGAGATGCAGGTTGACGCGCTGCACCAGCCGATCGGCCTGCACGCGCAGCAACGCGGCCCGCGCCGAGGTGAGGTCGAGTTGCTGCTGCTGCACGGTCCGCAGATCGGCGGCGCCGACGCGATAGCGGACGTTGGCGAGCTCCAGCGCGCGCGCATTCTCCTGCACCGAGCGGGCGAGGATCGTCTCGCGATCCGCGGCCGTCGCGGTGGCGGCAAGCGCGCCCTCGACTTCGCCGAAGACGCGCGCGCCGACCTTGCCGTAGTCGGCGATCGCCGCCTGCTGTTCCGCCGTGCGCGCGTCGACCTGCGATTGCAGGAGTCCACCGAGGAAGAGCGGCTGCACGAGTCCTGCACCGAAGCTCAGCATCGGATTGTCCCGGCTCTGCAGCACGAAGAGTTCGGATGAAATCGACGTGAAGTTGGCCACCAGCGTGATGCGGGGCAACCGCGCTGCCTTGGCCTCCTCCACGCGGTAGAACGCGGCCGCCACGCGCCGTTCGGCGGCCACGACGTCGGGACGGCGCTCGAGGAGTTCCGCCGGCACGCCGGTGGGCACCTCGCCGCGCCACGCCGGCAGCGCCACCGCGACCTCGACCGTTGCCGCGGGATAGCGACCGACGAGCGTCTCCAGCGCGCGCAGCGCGTTGCCGTAGGCGAGCTCGAGGCTGCGCACGCTGTCGCGCATCGTCTCGATGTTGGCCTGCGCGAGCGCGACGTCGTAGTCGCTGCCCACGCCGACGCGCTGGCGATCGCGCGCGAGTGCGGCGAGTTGCACGGCCGCGCGCAGCATGTCCTCGGCCTGCGCGATCTGCAACCTGGCTTCGATCGCTGCGATCCAGGCTTTCGCCACCAGGGCGACGAGCGACTGCCGGGCGTATTCGGCGTCGTACTGCGCGGATTCGTACTGGAGCTCGGTCGCCCGCGCCGTCGAGCGCACCCGCCCCCAGAGGTCGAGTTCCCACGACGCGAAGAGCCCCACCCCCTGGAGTCCCGTCGAGTCGCCGCTCATCTTGCCGCCGCCGCGTGCCACGAGGTTGACCTGCGGCCACAGCGGCGACTTGGCGCCGGCAAGGTACGCCGCCGCTTGATCCACGCGCGCCGCGGCGATCTTGAGGTCCGGGTTGTAGGCGATCGCCTCGCTCACCAGTGCGGCGAGCGCCGGGTCGCGCAGCGCGGCGAGCCAGTCATCGGCGACCGGTGCCGGCCGGCCGCCAGCGGCGTACCGTGCCGGCACCCTGACGTTGGGCAACGCCAGCGTCACCGTCTCCTCGTGGGGCGGCAGTTCCTTCAGCGCGCATGCGGACAGCGCGAGCACGCACAGCAGGGACGCGCAACGCCGCATGCGCATGGCGGTCAGTGCAGCTTGAGCACCAGGAAGTTGAGGTACGACCCGACGCGCAGGATGACCTTGCGGATGATGTGGATCATCGCTCCGTGCTCGGTATAGATCGCGGCCGATCCGGCCGCACCCGCCGCGAGGAACTGCTCGCGGTCGCGGTCGGCGACGTCGAACTTCACGGCGAATCGCTGGGCGGGTGCCTGCAGCACGCCGGTCATCGGGATCGAGCCGCTCGCCGAGAGCTGTCCTGCGCCCGACGCCCAGACCACCGAGTCGACCGATCCCTTGAGGATCTTCCCGGGCAGCGTCTGCAATGCGAACTCGGCCTCGTTGCCGGGCGCTACCTGGTGCAGCTCGTTCTGGTTGAACAGCGCGACCACGCTGCCGGTCGTCTCGACCAGCGTCATCACCGGCGCCACCGGCAGCCCGGCGACGAAGCCGCCCGGCCGCAGTTGCAGGTTCACGACGTAGCAATCGCAAGGCGAGCGCGTGGTCGTCTGGTCGAGCTCCCATTCGGCGTTCTCGAGTTGCGCGCGGATCTGCGCCACGTTGGCGTATTCGCCGCCGCTCTTCGCCGCGAGCTTTTGCAGCACCTGCGCGCGTCCGGCCACCGCCTGGCCCTCGGCAGCGCGCGCCTGTGCCTCGGCGCTGCGCGCGGATGCGAGTTGTCCGCCGAGTTCGGCGAGGCTCGTCTCGGCCTGCTCGAGGTCGAACCGGGTGCCGGCACCGGTCGTCGCGAGCTCGCGATACTGGGCAACGCGCTTCTCGGCGAGCCCGACCTTGGCGTTCACCTCGCCGATGCGTGCCGTCGCCTGGGCGATGCCGCCGCGGGCCTCGGCGATCTTCGCTTCCGCGCCCTTCAGCTGCTCCTCGACTTCCTTCTGTCCCGCGATGGCATTGGCGAGCTGCGCCTTGAGCGTATTGACCTGCTGCTGATACGGCGTCGGATCGATGCGGAAGAGGACGTCACCTTTCCGGACCGGGCGATTGCCTTCCTCCACCGCCACCTCGATCACGCGTCCGCGCACCTGCGACACGATCGGCACCGTGTAGCGAAACACGCGCAGATCGGACGACGACGGCGCGACGATGTTCAGCGTGAGGATCAGCGCGGTCAGCGCCACGATCGGAATGACGACGACCGTGACCTGCGAATAGATGTTCCACGGCAGCCACTTGAACTTGATGAAGACCAGCCAGACGCAGACCGAGTAGATCCCGAGAAGGAGCACTTCCATTACGTGGCTCCTGCGCGATCGGCCGGCGCCGCGACGAGCGCATCGAGGTCCGCACGCAGCTGGCGCAGGCTCGGCGTCAGCGAGCCCTTCGCGGCCATCTGGTCGAGCTCGGTGCGCAGGTGCTCGAGTTCCGTCCCGAGGAGCTCGCCGGCGCGGGCCTTCGCACCCATCGCCTCGTGCCACGTCTCGTGCTTGTCGGTGCCGTAGGCCATCTTGTAGGTGACGGGCCGCGTGAACGCCCACAGCCAGGCGATGGGCCACAGCAGTCCACCGAAGACGAGCGACAGCAGGCACAGCACCTGGATGGCCTTGGCCTGCGGGTGGTGGTACTTCTCGGCGAAGCGCTCGGGCAGCACGTGCACGAGCCAGAAGACGACGATGACGATGATCGGGACCACGATCAGGACGGTGATCGCGATCCAATCGGCGAGCGCATCGAGCGCATCGCCGGACAGGAACGACGCGTGCGCCTGGGGCGCGCACACGGCGAGGACGACGGCGACGAGGAGGAGGATCGGGGTACGCATGCCGAAGCGGTCGGGCGCGCAATTGTACGGAGCCGCCGGCGGCAAGAATATCGCGTTTCGCGACATGTAGTGGATGCGGTCGACCGGCTGGGAGGGCCTGCGCGGTGCCGGGTCACCATCCCGCGCGCCCCGCATCGGGGCGGCGCCGGTCGCGCCAAGGGGACGACGGGCGGCTAGAACAACGGTTGCTTCGCGGCGCGTTCGCGCACCGGCGCGGCGGCGCCCGCCGCCGTTCCCGCATCGGCGAGGTCGATCCAGCCGCCGCCCATCGCGCGGTAGACGGCGACGAGTTGCGTGTAGCCGTCGGCGTACGCCTGTACCGCGGCGAGTTCGGCGGCAAAGAGTTCGTTCTCGGCGTAGAGCACCTCGAGGTAGCTCGCGTAGCCGTTGTTGAAGCGGACCCGCGACAGCCGCGCATACTCGCGCAGTGACGTCACTCGCTTCGCCTGCGCCGCTGCTTCGCTGCGCTTCTTGATCGTGCCGACGAGCGCGTCGTTGGTTTCGCGAAAGGCGATGAGGACGGTCTGCTGGTACGCGGCGACCGCTCCGGCGGAGTTGGCCTCGGCGGCGGCGACCTGTCCGTGGATGGCGCCGCCGGTGAAGAGCGGCCCGCCGAAGCCGGCGGCCAGCGCCCACATCGACGCCGGTCCGCTGAGGAAGTTGCCGAGCGCAGCACTCACCGATCCCAACGAGGCGGTGAGGTTGATCTGCGGGTAGTAGAGCGCTTCGGCGGCCCCGACGTCGGCGTTGGCCGCGATCATGTCCTGCTCGGCTTGCAGGAGATCGGGCCGGCGCGTGAGGAGCGAGGCCGGCAGGTCGGCGGGAATCGGTGGCAGCACGAGTTCGTCGATCGCCTTGCCGCGCGGGATCGGATACGGATTGCGGCCTTGCAGCGTGGCGATCAGGTTCTCCTGCGCGGCGATGCGCTGTTCGAGCGCGGGGATCGCCGCCAGCGCCTGCTGGTACTGCGACTGCACCTGCTCGAGTTCGAGGCGCGAGACGACGCCGCCCTTGTGTCGCAGGTCGAAGATGCGCAGCGTATTGGCATTGTTCTGCGCGGTCTGCTGCGAGACCTCGAGTTGCTTGTCCAGCGCGCGCAGGCCGATGTAGCTCGCCGCGACGCCCGTCACCACCGAGAGCACCACGCCGCGCCGCCCCTGCTCGGTGGCGTACACCCGCGCCTGCGCCGCCTCGGTTTGCCGCCGCACGCGCCCGAAGAGGTCGAGTTGCCACCCGGCGCCCAGCGATCCCTGGTAGAGCGAATAGTAGGGGTCCGCGCCTTCCGGCAACGGCGAGGCTCCCACCCGCGTGGTGCGGTTGCGGCTCGCCTCGAGGCTGTAGTTCGCCTGCGGGTAGTACTGCGCGCGTGTGGACTGGAGCTGTCCGATGAAGGCATCGACGCGCGCCGCGGCAATCACGAGGTCGCGGTTCTCGCGCAGCGCCGAGTCGATGAGACCGGTCAGCACCGGATCGCCGAAACGCTCCCACCAGCGCGTGTTGGCGACGTCCGCGGCGGTCTCGTAGCTGATGCGCCACGCCGGCGGCGCCTCGACGGCTGGCTGCACGTAGTCGGGACCGACGGTGCAGGCGGCAAGGGCTGCGCCCAACGCTGCGATCGCGAGGTGACGCGCGCGAGGCATGCTCAGTGCTCCTCGCTCGACGCGGTTGCCGCCGGCGCCG
Source organism: Burkholderiales bacterium (assembly GCA_039807685.1). Classification (GTDB taxonomy): domain Bacteria; phylum Pseudomonadota; class Gammaproteobacteria; order Burkholderiales; family Casimicrobiaceae; genus VBCG01. The sequence continues at coordinate 12,936 of JBDHRR010000055.1, read as the reverse complement.
GCGCGGCGGCCGTGGTGTCGCCCCGCCGCGCGACCCGCTGCGACAATGACTCCAGCAGGAAGAAGAAGAGCGGCGCGAAGACCACCGCGACCAGCATCGAGGCCGCGATGCCGCCAATGACGCCGGTGCCGATCGCGCGCAGGCTGTTGGCGCCGGCGCCGGTGGCGAGCGCCAGCGGCACGCAGCCGAAGCCGAAGGCGAGCGACGTCATGACGATCGCCCGCAGCCGCGCCTTGGCGGCGGTGAGCGCCGCCTCGCGCGGCGGCATGCCTTCGCGCACGTGCTCGATCGCCACCTCGCAGATGAGGATCGCGTTCTTGGCGGAGAGCCCGACCAGCGTGACGAGGCCCACCTGGAAGTAGACGTCGTTCTCGAGACCCACCGCCCACGTGAGGAGCAGCGCACCCAACACGGCGACCGGGATCGTCAGCACGACGGCGATCGGCAGCGTCCACTTCTCGAATTGCGCGGCGAGCAGGAGGAAGACGAGGATGAGGCCGAAGACGAAGGCCGAACTCGACGTGCTGCCCGACTGCTTCTCCTGCAGCGCCTGCCCCGCCCACGCAAACGAGAAGTCGCCGGGGAGTTCGCGCGCGATGTCTTCCATCGCCGCCAGCGCCTGCCCGGAGCTGTAGCCGGGCGCCTGCGAGCCGGTGATCTTGACCGCGGTGAAGCCGTTGAAGCGCGTCACGAGCTTCGGCGAGGCGACGTACTTCGTCGTGATGAGCGCGGAGAGCGGAACGTTGGCGCCCGATTTCGAGCGCACGAAGATCTTGTCGAAGTCGGAGGGGCGCATGCGGTAGTCGGCGTCGGCCTGCAGGATCACCCACCACACGCGCGAGAACTGCGAGAACTGTCCCACCACCTGCGAGCCGAAGAACGCCTGCATGGTCGCGAACGCTTCGGAGACGGTGACCCCGAGCACCTCGGCCTTGCTGCGGTCGAGATCGACGAAGAGCTGCTGGGTCGCCGGCCGGTAGGTCGTCGACACGCCCTGCAGTTCGGGGCGTTGCCGCGCCTTGGCGATGAAGTCGTTCGCGGCCGCACCCAGCACGCGGGCATCGCCGCTGCCGCGGCTTTGCAGGTAGAACTCGAAGCCGCCGATCGAGCCCATGCCGGGGATCGACGGGGGATTGATGGCGAGCGTGAAGGCCTCGCGGATCCCGGCGAGCTTGGCGTTGAGCCGCGGCAGCACGGCAAACGACAGCAGCGAGGGATCGGTGCGCGCCTCGAAGGGCTTCATCGACACGAAGAGGATCGCGCCGTTGTTGGCGAGCTGGCCGTCGAGGAGACTGTAGCCCGCCACCGAAGCGACGTCCTGCACGGCGGGATCGGCGGAAACGATCTCCTGCACGCGCGTGGTGATCGCCGTCGTGACCTCGAGGCTCGCGGTATCGGGCGCCACGATTGCCGTGAAGAAATACCCCTGGTCCTCCTCCGGCACGAAGGAGGACGGCAGCGTGTGGAACATGTACCAGATGCCGACGAGGATGCCGGCGAAGGCGACGAGCGCCAGCGGCCAGCCGCGCAGCGTCCGCGCGATCACGCCGAGGTAGCCGTCGCGGATCGCTTCGAAGCCGCGTTCGAACGCGCGGAAGAAGCGGCCCTTCTTCCCGTGCTGCGCCTTGAGGATCAACGCGGCGAGCGCCGGGGAGAGGGTGAGCGCCATGATTCCGGAGATCACCATCGAGATCGCGATCGTCACCGCGAACTGCTGGTAGAGCTTGCCGGTGACGCCGCCCAGGAAGGCGACCGGCAGGAAGACCGCCACCAGGACCAGCACGATCGAGATGAGCGCACCGGCGATCTGCGTCATCGTGAGCTTGGCGGCTTCGAGCGGTCCGATGCCACGCTCGGCCATGTTGGCCTCGACGCTCTCGACGACGACGATCGCATCGTCGACGACGAGACCGATGGCGAGGATCATGCCGAAGAGCGTCAGCATGTTGATCGAAAAGCCGAGGAGGTGCATCCCGACGAAGGTGCCGATGATCGACACCGGCACCGCGAGGATCGGGATCACGGTGGCCCGCAGCGACTGCAGGAACACGAAGACGACCAGCACCACGAGCACCACCGCCTCGAAGAAGGTGTGCACCACCTTCTCGATCGAATTGAGCGTGAAGAGACTGGTATCGAGCGCGATGCGGTAGTCGAGGCCGGTGGGGAACGAGGGCTTGAGCTCGGCGAGCCGTGCCCGCACCGCCTTGGCGGTCGCCACCGCATTGGCGCCCGGCTGCTGGTAGATCGCGATGGTGGTCGAGATCTTGCCGTTCATGCGGCTCACCACCGAGTAGTCGCGCTTGTCGAGCTGCACGCGGCCGATGTCGCGCAGGCGCACCGTGGCGGCGCCCGTCTTGTCGGCGCGGATGATGACGTCCTCGAATTCCTCGGGCCGCGTCAGGAGTCCCTGCGCGGTGATCACGAAGGTCTGCTGCGTGCCGGGGACCGCCGGCTGGCCGCCGATCTGGCCGATGCCGAAGGTCTGGTTCTGGCTTTGCAGCGCGTTGGCCACCTCGCGCACGGTGATCCCGAGCTGCGCCATGCGATCGGGCTGCAGCCACACGCGCATCGCGATGTCGGGCATGCCCAGCACCGATGCACGGTTGGCGCCCGGCACCCGCTTCAGCTCATCGAGGACGTAGAGGTTGGTGTAGTTGTCGACGTAGGTCGACGTGTAGCGGTCGTCGTTGGAATAGACCGACAGCACCATCATGATCGCCGACGACACCTTCTCGACGGTGACGCCCTGCTGCGTCACCGTCTGCGGCAACTGTGCCAATGCCTGGTTCACGCGGTTCTGCACGTTCACCTGGTTGATGTCGGGGTCGCTCCCGGGCGCGAATACCGCCTGGATCGATACGCTGCCCGACGACGACGAGGTCGATACGAAGTAGAGGAGATTGTCGACGCCGTTGATCTGCGCCTCGATGGGCGCGGCCACCTGATTGGCGATCACCTCCGCCGTGGCACCGGGGTAGGACGCCGAGATCGACACCGACGGCGGGGCGAGCTCCGGGTATTGCTCGATCGGTGCGACCGACATCGCGACCAGCCCGGCGAGCACGAACAGGATCGAGATGGCCGACGACAGGATCGGCCGGTCGATGAAGAAGTGCGTGAACATCGACTACGGCTTCTTCGTCTTCGACGCCGGCTGCTGTTGGGCCGCCTTGGCGGATTCCGGGCTCGCGGATTTCGCGGCGCCGGCGGCGGGCGGCGCGGGCGGCGCGGGCGGCGACGCGGCCGCGGCGGCAATGCGTACCGGCTGTCCGGGCACCACGCGCATCATACCGTCGACGATCACCCGGTCGCCCTTGGCGAGTCCGGTGCGGACCACGATGTCCTTGTCGCCGACGTAGTCGCCGACGATGACCGGCCGCACCTCGGCGACTCCGGTCGGGCCGACCACGAAGACGGCGTGGCCGTTGCTCCCTTGCTGCACGGCGAGTTGCGGGACGACGATGGCATCCGGCCGCACGGCGCCCAGCAGGCGCGCGGTCACGAACATGCCGGGTCGCAATTCCGATTTGGGATTGGGAATCACCGCCCGCACCAGGAAAGCGCCGGTATCGGGGCTGAACGAGGGGTCGGCAAAGCCGATCTGCCCGCGCTTCGCGAACGGGGTACCGTTGGGCAGGATGATCTCGACGTCGAAGTTGTCGTCCTTCGGCGCCACCACGAGCTTCTTCTCGGCGAGCTCCTGGAAGTGCGCCATCTGGTTCTGCGAGATGCTGAAGTTCACCCAGATGGGGTCGAGCGCCGCGACGTAGGTGAGGTTCGCGCTGTCGGCGAGCGCATTCACGTACGCGCCCTGGCGCTGCAGCGCGCGACTCGCCACGCCCGTCACCGGCGAGGTGATCGTCGCGTAGCCCAGATTCAGCGTGGCTTCCTCGACCTTGGCCTGCGCCGAGAACACGGCGGCCCGTGCGGCATCGAGCTCGCCCTTGGCGCGATCGAGGTCCATCTGCGGCAGCGCATCCTGGTCGGCGAGCGGCTTCACGCGCTGGTAGGTCACCTGCGCGGTGTCGAGCCGCGCCTGCTGTGCCTGGAGCTCGCCCTTGGCGGCGTTGAGCTGGGCGACGAAGGGCTTGGGGTCCAGCTTGAACATGAGCTGGCCCTGCTTCACGAGATCGCCTTCCGAATAGGCGATGCTGTCGAGAAAGCCGGATACGCGGGCGACGATGTTGACCTGCCGCGAGCTTTCGGTCTGCGCGACGAAGGTCGGCGTGTAGGGAATCGTCTGCGGCTCGATGGTGAGCACCGCCACCTCGGGTGCGGGTCGTGGCGGCGGCGGCGCCTCCTTGCTGCACGCCGCGACGAGTGCCGCGAACGCAACGAGGGTGACGAGGCGGGCGTACGGACCCGAGCGGCAAGGACTCATGGGCAGGGGTCGGAAAGAGTGGCGGTGAGGTCGTGCGTAGCGGTGCCGGTGACGATCACGCGCGCGAACGTCCCGGGACGCAGGCCCTTGGCGCCGGTCACGTGCACGACGCCGTCGATCTCCGGCGCATCGGCTTTCGAGCGCGCGACGGCGCGCGTGCCGTTCACCTCGTCGACCAGCACGTCGAGCGTGCTGCCCACCTTGCGCGCGAGTCGTGTCGCGCTGATCCGCGCCTGCGTCGCCATGAAGCGCGCTCGGCGCTCCTCGCGCAAAGTCTCGGGCACGGGATCGGGCAGCGCATTGGCGGCGGCGCCGGTCACCGGCGAGTACGCGAAGCAGCCGACGCGGTCGAGCTGTGCTTCTTCGAGGAAGGCGAGGAGTTCCTCGAATTCGGCTTCGGTCTCGCCCGGAAAGCCGACGATGAACGTCGAGCGGATGGTGAGCTCGGGACAGGCGGTGCGCCAGGCCCGGATCCGGGCGAGCGTGTTCTCGGCATTGGCCGGGCGCTTCATGAGCTTCAGGATGCGCGGACTCGCGTGCTGGAACGGCACGTCGAGGTACGGCAGGACCTTGCCGTCGGCCATGAGCGGCAGCACGTCGTCGACGTGCGGATACGGGTACACGTAGTGGAGACGTACCCAGGCGCCCAGGCTCCCCAGCGCGGCGACGAGTTCCTTCATCCGGGTCTTGACCGGCCGCCCCTGCCAGAAGCCGGTGCGATAACGCACGTCGACCCCGTAGGCGCTCGTGTCCTGCGACACCACGAGGAGTTCCTGCACGCCCGCCTTCACGAGGTTCTCCGCTTCCTGCATCACCTCGCCCAGCGGCCGCGAGACGAGGTCGCCGCGCAGCGAGGGAATGATGCAGAACGTGCAGCGATGATTGCAGCCCTCGCTGATCTTGAGGTAGGCGTAGTGCCGCGGGGTGAGCTTGATCCCCTGCGGCGGCACGAGGTCGACGAAGGGATCGTGCGGCTTGGGCAGGTGCGCGTGCACCGCGTGCATGACTTCCGCCGTTGCGTGCGGACCGGTGACCGCGAGCACCCGCGGATGCGCCTCGCGCACGAATTCGCCGCCTTCGCGCGCGCCGAGGCAGCCCGTCACGATGACCTTGCCGTTCTCGGCGAGCGCTTCGCCGATGGCGTCGAGCGATTCGGCGACCGCAGCGTCGATGAAGCCGCAGGTATTGACGACGACGAGGTCGGCGCCGCCGTAATCGGGGGCGATGGTGTAGCCCTCGGCCCGCAACTGGGTGAGGATCTGCTCGGAGTCGACCAGCGCCTTCGGGCAGCCGAGCGAAACGAAACCGACGCGCGGCGAGGACTGGCGGGCGCTGCTACGCGGGCGGCTCACGATCGTGGGGGCGGCAGGCAGACGCTCACGGGGCAGCGACGCAGACTCGTCCCGGTCGGCGCGGCGCCGCGATCACGCGATGCAGCACCGGCGCGCGCAAACATGCGGTTGCTGCGCCGCATCGGGCGAGGAGGCGTCGCGCCATGCGCCGCGCGCAATCAGCGCTTGCGCTCGTCGTCGGAGGATGCGGCGGCGAAATTGGGGAACGGGAACGAGGTGAACATGCCGCGCGTCTGGTCCTGCATGCGCTGCTGCATGTCCATGAAGAGCTTGGCGCTCTGTTCGAGGTAATTGCCGAGCATGCCCTGCATCGCCGGCGCCTGCATCTGCATGAACTGCTTCCACAGGTCGGGGGTCAGCATCATCTTGTCGCCGTACACCTGCTTCGCCTGGTCCTGGAGCTTCTTCTGGATCGCCAGGAACGCCTTGACGTTCTGCTCCATGTACTGGCCCATGACCGTCTGCTGTGCGCTGCCGTAGAACCGGATCATCTGCGCCAGCATCTCGGAGCTGAACATCGGCACGCCGCCACCTTCCTCGTCGAGGATGATCTGCAACAGGATCGACCGCGTGAGATCGTCACCGCTCTTGGCGTCGATGACGATGAACTCGACGTGCTCGAGCACCATCTGCTTCACGTCGGCGAGCGTGATGTAGCCGCTGTTGGCGGTGTCGTAGAGACGCCGATTGGGGTACTTCTTGATGGTGCGTACGGCAGTGGTCATCGCATTGCTCTCCTCGCGTGCGTCGGATCCCCGCGCACGGCAATTATAACCCGCTGATTTCTCTGGTGTTTGCCTGGGCCGGCGGGGGCATTTCCAGGCCATTGTGCGATGCACAAGAAAATCCTTGACTTGTCCTCATCCCGTCCCTACAATGTCGATTGTGCGGTGCAGCAATGAGGACGGCGACAGCCGGGCGGCAGCAGACCAACGCCAGTGAGCGTCGGCCGCGAGCCGCAAGGCATCACCTCGAGACGCTCGCCGCGAGCGGCCTGCAGTTGACGTTCCGGGACCGCTCACGCATTCGCAGCCGAGGCCGACGCCTCGCCCGGGTGCGGCAGTCCGACAGGACGTTGCAACGAACGACCGACTCTCGATCCGTCACTCACCTCGAAAGGAAACACCATGTACAACCCGACCCAGGATTTCGCCGAAATCAACCGCGCCAACGTCGCGCAAGCCACCAAGTTCGCGGCGCTCTCGCTCGACAACGCCGAGAAGCTCATGAAGTTCCACCTCGGCACCGCGCGCAACGTGTTCGCGCAATCGGTCGAGAACGCGAATGCCGTCGCCGGCATCAAGGACGTGCAGGAGCTGATCGAGCTGCGCAGCAAGCTCGCGGAAGCCAACGTGCAAACCGCGATGGGCTACTCGCGCAACCTGTATGAGCTCGCCACCGAAGCGCAGGCCGAGTACTCGGCGCTTGCCGAGGAATCGTTCGGCGTCTACAGCAAGGGCGTCGCCGCGTTCGTCGACAAGGCGAGCAAGTCGGCCCCGGCCGGCTCGGACGCCGCGGTGAATGCGTTCAAGTCGACCATCGCCGCCACCACGGCTGCCTTCGACCAGTTCCAGAAGGCGACGAAGCAGGTCGCGAGCATCGCCGACGCCAACGTGCGCGCCGCTGCCGCCACCGCGACCAAGGCCGTCAAGGGCGCCAAGAAGGCGTAAGGCAATTCCGCCGCCGCCGGGCGTGCCCGGCGACAGCGACACGACTTGGGTTGAAAGCAATCTGCAAGCCCCCACGTCGTAGACTGATGGTGATGTCTCCACCTGTATCGATCTCCTCCTCCTGACCGATACAGTCTCAACGCCTCGCGGTGCAAATCGCGGGGCGTTTTTTTTCGGGTGCGCAGGGACGCGAGCGGGCCGGCGGCGGCGAGTCACCAGCCCTGGCGAGTGACCCGCGGCACGACGTCGAAATGCGCGTCGCGGCTCAATACGGGGAGCCGGTGCTGCACGGCGAGCGCGGCGATCCACGCGTCGTTGGCGGGGATCGGCGTGCCGTTTTTCCGAAGCACGACCCGCAGTTCGGCATAGGACTCGGCCGTCGCCTCGGTGATCGGCAACACCTCGAAGTGCGGCAGCTCGGATACGAGCCACTTCGCGTACGCTGCGCGATGTCGCGACGCCGCGATCCCATAGCGAAATTCGCCCAGGACGATGACCGGAATGCAGGCCCGCGCCTGCTGTCGGAGGATGTCTCCCACCGCCGAATCGCCATCGACGAAGGCCGAGAGCGCGTTGGTGTCGAGAATCACGTTCGGTCTTCGGGCTCCACGACGCCGAATTCGTCGTCGATCGCCGCTTGGATTCGCGCCGTTTCCGCGCGCAAGCGTCGCAACTTGCCGAACCCGCCCATCCATTCCGGGTCGCTTGCGTGCCCAGTCTGGGCGTCGCTCGCGAGCCTCGCCTGCAACGCCTCGGTAACGAACTGCCGCAACGTCTGGCCACGCGCCGCGGCGCGCGACTTGGCCTTGCGGAACAGCGGGTCCGGAATCTCGATCGTCGTCTTCACGCCACCATATTACCGTATTTACGGGTCAGGCAGGCACCCGCGCACGCGGCGCGGCGGGTGCATCGTTGCTCCGGGTCGCCCGGCACACGACTCGCGGCGGCGAGTGATGTTCACCCCGGATCGGCGCAGCGCCCCCACGCGTGCATATCGTGGCAAGATGGCGGGGTGCGCCGGGGCCTCGCGTGTCGCTCCGCCGCGATACGCGTCATGGAATCCAAGGCCGAATACGTCAAGGCGTGGCAGTGCATCGGTTGCGGCAAGATCGAGGCGCCGCAGACCTGCGTGGGCATCTGCCGCGACGTGCGCGTGGAATTCGTGTACGTCGCCGACTACGAGGCGGCGCTCGCCAGCGGTGACGAGGCGCGCCGCCACGTCGCGGTTCTCGAAGGCATCGTGCGCCAGCTCGCCACGATCACCCCGCGCGATGGCGAGTGGGAGCGCTCGTATCGCGCGCTGCAGGTCCGGGCGCGTGCCGCGCTCGCGCGCTACGTCGAACTGGCGGGAGAAACACCACCGGCCGGGTCGCAGGCCGCCGCGTCCACGCGCGCTGCGCCGCCAGAGGTCACCGGCGCAACACCGCGCGCGCCGGCACGGCGATGACCGGCGCACCGGCACCGGGCGCAGCTTCCTCCCCTCCCAACGCCACGCCACCACCGTCGTTTGCCGATCTCGCCCGCCTGTCGCCGGCGTACTTCGGCATGGTGATGGCGACCGGCATCGTCTCGCTGGCCGCGCATCTCCTGGGCTTCGCCGATCTCGCGCACGGCCTCTTCTGGCTCAACGTCGTCGCCTACGCGGTGCTGTGGCTGCTGACGCTGCTGCGCGCCGTGCGCTATCCGCGGCGCTTCTTCGGCGACATGGTCGACCACCTGCGCGGTCCGGGCTTCTTCACCACGGTGGCGGCCACCGGCGTGCTCGGCAGTCAGGTCATGATCCTGCGCGCCGATCACGGCAGCGCGATCGTGCTGTGGTTCGTTGCCGTCGCGCTGTGGGTCGTGCTCATGTACACGATCTTCACCGGGCTCACCGTGAAGGAGCACAAGCCCAGCCTGCGCGAGGGCATCAGCGGTGCCTGGCTTCTCGCCGTCGTCGCCACGCAGTCGATCGCCGTGCTGGCCGCATTGCTCGCCCCGCATCTGACGGCGCAGTACCGGCTCGAGTTCAACTTCCTCGCGCTGTCGATGTGGCTGTGGGGCGGCATGCTCTACATCTGGATGATGTCGCTCATCTTCTATCGCTACACGTTCTTTCCGCTGTCGCCGGGCGACCTCGCGCCGCCGTACTGGATCAACATGGGGGCGATGGCGATCTCGACGCTCGCGGGGTCGCTGCTCATCGTCAACGTGAACGATGCCCCGTTCCTGTCGTCGCTGCTGCCCTTCATCAAGGGCTTCACGGTGTTCTACTGGGCGACGGGGACGTGGTGGATCCCGATGCTGCTGATCCTCGGCGTGTGGCGTCACCTGGTGCGCCGCTTCCCGCTGCGCTACGACCCCCTGTACTGGGGCGCGGTGTTTCCGCTCGGCATGTACGCTGCCAGCACGCACGAACTCGTGCTGGCGATGCACTTCGATTTCCTGACCTGGGTGGCGCCGCTCTTTTTCTGGATCGCGCTTGCCGCGTGGACGCTGGCGTTCGTCGGGCTCGCGATCGACGTGCTGCGGCGGTTGCGGCCGGCGCCGGCGTAGCGCATCGGGGTTGCTCGCCGCCATGTGCCGCGACCGCCGGCCGCCGCGGCCACCAGCGGCGCGCTACGTCTCCGGTGCGCGGGGGGCGGTCACTGGCGCGCCTGCGAGCACTCCACGTTCATGTCCTTGCACACGCGCAGCACCGCATTGAGCACCAGCGCCGCGGCATCCGGCTGCGCACCGACGTGCGCCGAGGTGATCATCATGTGGGTGAGGTTGTCACCGATGCCGGTGACGTTGATGCCCGCGATCTGGGCGCCGTTCGTGAATTGCACGACGTGCGCCGGCGCGTCCTCGCGGGTGATGGTGAGGTCGGATCGCCCGCGCAGGCCGCGCAGCACCGCCGCGTAGACCTTGTCGGGCGGCGCCTCGAGCAGCACCGCGGCGGTGTCGTACGCCGGGCCGTTGGCCGCGCTCGCCTGTTGCGACATCTGCTCGACGCGACCGACGGCGCGACGCGCCAGCATCACCCACTGCGCTTCCGCGAGCGAGGACATGCCGGTCAGGAGGATCGCGGCAACGGCGACGGTTCGCCGGCGACGGGTCGTGGTCTTCATCGGCTGCTCCTCGAAGCAGTATTCGGGCGCGGACTAGCGGCGGCCGCCGCGTCCCTCGAATCCGCCCCCGCGTCCTTCGAATCCGCCGCGTCCTTCGAATCCGCCGCCGCGCGCACCTTCGAACTCCTGCTGGCGCCGGCTGCCTTGCAGGCGCGCATTGCGATCCTGCTCGAGCTGGCCGTAGCCTTCGAAGCGCCCGGACGATTGCGTCGGAGCACCTCCACGGTATGCCCCCGTCCGATCGCCGGCCCCACCTGTCGAATCGCCGCGATTCGTTGTTGCCGGCGCCGCCGTGCCGCGGGACGGTGCCGTTGCCGATGCGCCTTGCGACCGTGGTTGGGTCGACGCGTTGGTCTGCCCGCCGCGCTGCCCCTGCGGCTTCTCGACGTTGTTCCACGAGCCGTTGTCGTACTTCTGCCAGCCGTTGTCGGTCTTCTTGTAGACGTTGCCGTCGGCACCGGCGTACACGTCGCCGCCCGCGGTCTGCACGGCGCCGGCACGGTTGCCGCCGGATCCCGATACGCCGGCACCACGCGCGCCGCTCGACGAATCGAACGATCCCGCGCTGCCGCGGGCATTGCTCTGGCTTTGTGTGTGCACCGTCTGGTTGGGACCGCTTATCGTCGACGAGCCCCAGCGGCCGTAGGCATTGGCGTTCTGCTGCGTCGATCCCGAGCGCCCGGTATTCGCGTTGTACCAGTCCGCGTTGGCGGCGCCGCCCCCGGGGCCCCACGCCGCGCTGCCGTGCGCATAGCTCCCGGTGGACGGGTTGTACGCCGAGAACGCACCCGCGCCGCCGTTCGGGCCGTAGACCGATCCGCCGCGCGCCCAGGCGCCCGTATTCGGGTTGTACGCGGTGCCGCCGCGCGCGCCCGCATACGGACCGTAGATCGCGCCGCCGTGCGCCCAGGCGCCGGTCGTCGGGTTGTAGTAGGTGGCGCCGGCATACGAATACGGGCGCGGATAGTAGATCGGAATCGGGCCGGGGTAGATGTAGGGCGGATAGTAGTAACCGGTGCCGTAGACGAGGACGCCCGCGCTCACGAAGCCCATCGTGTAGCCTGCCGTGTAGCCGAAGGTCACGGTCTCCGGGGTCGATGCGTAGACACGCACGTAGGTGCACGGATACAGCGGGCTCGACGGCGGGATCGTGTAGATGACCTCCGGCACCGTGGAGACGAGCGTCCACGGCCCGGTGGCGACGGTGGCGGTCAGCCACGCGCCCTGATAGCAGGAGTAGAAGACGTTGCCGGACTGGATCACGCGATACGACGTGTTGGTCGCGTACAGGAGCGGCGTGCCCTCGATCGGCACGAACTTCGGCTCGCCCGCGTAGGTGACGGTGAGCGATGCGGTGGCACGCGACAGCGTCGCCTGCTGCGGAATCTGCGCCTCGATGAGCGCCTGCTCGGCCTGTGGCGTTCCCGGCACCGATACCAGCACGAAGCCGCGCGGACCGTCGGCAGGAATGCGGCGGAAATCGGCGGGCAACGAAGGCGTTGCAAAGGTCCACGGACCGTCGAGGCTCTGCGCGGAGAACCAGCGACCCGACACGAGGTAGTAATACATTCCCGACCGCTCGCGAAAGAGCGCGGCGTCGGTATTGGCGACGTAACTCAGCGCCGTTCCCGCGATCGGCGTGTACTGCGGCGGCCCGTTGGTGACGATGATCGCGGCCGGCGTCGTCGACACGAAGATCGTCGGCACCGTCGCCGGCGTGAACGAACGGCCGGGGATCGCCTGCTTCACGGCCGCGAAGTTGCCGTCGTTGGGCAGCGCGCCGAAGGCCGGCGGCAACGTTCCCGCCGGCATCCACGGACCCTTGGCATCGGCGGCCATCAGCCAGCCGCCGTTGTCGAGGAGGTAGACCGTGCCGGTGGCGCCGTCGCGGAAGACGTCCCAGTTGGTATTGACCGCAGTCGTGAGCGACGTCCCCTGGATCGGGGCGAACACGGGGTCGCCGTCGAAGACCACGAGGCTTGCCGGGCGCGTGCTCGCGAAGATGCGCGGCGGGTTGTTGTCGACCGCGGTCTCGCGCGGCTTCTCCTGTTCGTGCAGGCTCGCGGTCACCATCGCGAGCGGCACGCGCTTCACGCCGAGGTTGGTGAGCGCCTCGCGGATGCGCTCCTCGAATTGCGCCTGGCGCGCGGCATCGAGCGACGGGAAGCGTGCGGAGACGAGCCGCGGCTCGGTCAGCACGACGGTGCGCGCGGCGAGATCGGTGAAGGTGGCGAAGCGGATCTCGACCACGCCGAGCGTTGCCGTCTTGGCGCCGTTCGGCGTGATGCCGACCGCAACGCGCGCATCGAGCGTGCGTCGCTCGGGCCACGCGATCACCTGCGGCTGGTAGATCGTCGCCGTGCCGTTCGGGCCGCTGACGGTGTGCGGCCAGCGCGCGGCCGCATCGCCGGCGGGGGGCGTCGTGGCGCCCGCTGCCG
>JBDHRR010000054.1:0-23096 GCA_039807685.1 Burkholderiales bacterium | reverse complement strand
AAAGAGACGCCGAGACGCGGAGAAAAGGCATTCTTTCTCGGCGCCTCTGCGTCTCCTGTGATCTGCACTTGGCGCGCCGCTGACGAAAGGCTTCACAAAGAGACGCCGAGACGCGGAGAAAGGGCATTCTTTCTCGGTGCCTCTGCGTCTCCTGTGATCTGCACTTGGGGTCGAGGACGAACCCCCGCGCTCGCTGATCCCGGCGGGGCGCGGTCAGCGGACGCGACCGGATCAGGCTTCGAGCCAGATCGTCACCGGTCCGTCGTTGACGAGTCGCACCTGCATGTGCGCGCCGAAGACGCCGGTGGGCACCGGTTTGCCGAGGGCGGTCGCCAGCACGGCCACGAAGGCATCGAAGAGCGGTTGCGCCACTTCGGGTCGCGCGGCGCCGACGTACGACGGGCGATTGCCCTTGTCGGTGGCGGCGTAGAGCGTGAATTGCGATACCGCGAGGATCTGCGCGCCGACGTCGAGCGCGCTGCGATTCATGACGCCGTCCGCGTCGTCGAAGATGCGCAGGTTGACGATCTTGCGGGCGAGCCGCTCGCCGTGGGCGGGCGCATCGGCCGGGGCAACGCCGACGAGCACGAGAAGTCCGGGGCCGATGGCGCCGGTGACTTGCCCGCCAACGGTGACGCTCGCCTCGCTCACCCGTTGCACCAGTACTCTCATCGCACCACCTTGCGCTCGACGTCGATCACGCGACCCTGCTCGATGACCACCGTGGTCAGCGTTTGCGGGTCACCCGGATGTGGAAGATACGTCCAGCGTGCCGATTTGCCGCCGCCCGCCTTCATGTCGGGTGGTCCGGCCCGGGCCAGCACCTCGCCCGCGGGCATCCCGGCGAAGAGGTAGCGCCGCTGCGCCGGATCACCGCCACGCGCGCGCTCGGCGCGGTTCGCGGTGCGGGCGCGCGCCGTCGGCTCGACGCGCGGCCCACCCGTCGCCGGGCCGGACGTGGCCGGCCATGGCGGCAGCGGTAGCACCGACACCTCGGCAGGATCGGTTGCGAAATTGCGCAGTTCCTCACCGGGTGGGCACGGCGTGCCCTGGTACACGGGAATGCCGTTGCGGCCGCTGCACTTGTAGATCTGCGCGTGGGCGAGCGAAGCGACACCCGCTGCCGCGACGGCCAGCACGATGCCGATCATCCGCAGACCGATGCGTTGCGCGCCGCCATCACGCCGCGGCGCGGCTCGGTCGGCGATGGGCGCCTGCGGTTGGCGGCGGGACGTGGCGCGGTGAACGGTGCGGCGCATGGCGGGAACGAACACGGGCACGGTCGAGTCGCAGGGGAGGGTACGATAGCGCGCGCGCTGCCGTCGCGCACTACGCCTCACGATGGATTCTCGTCCAGCCACCTTCCTCGATACGCTGGAGCGCGGGCGGCCCCCGCCGCCATGGCGTTGCCCTTGGCGTGCGCTCGTCCTGCGTGTGCGCCGCGCGCGGCTGATCGCACTGCTGGCGCTCCTCGTGCCGCTCGCGGGCTGCGGTACCGTCGATACCGTCGACTATTACTGGCAGGGCGCGGTCGGGCAGTTCGCGATCCTCGCCCGCGCCCGCCCGATCGACGAGGTGATCGAGACGACACCCGACCCCGCGCTCAAGGTCCGACTCGCGCGTGTGCAGGAGATCCGCACCTTTGCGAGCCGCGAGCTCGCGCTTCCCGACAATGCGAGCTACACGCGCTACGCCGATCTCGAGCGGCCCTTCGTCGTGTGGAACGTGTTTGCCGCTCCTGCGCTTTCGCTCGAAGCCCGGCGCTGGTGCTTTCCGATCGCCGGCTGCGTGAGTTATCGCGGTTATTTCGACGAGCAGGACGCGCGCGCGGAGGCGGCGCGGCTGGCCGCGCAGGGCGACGACGTGTGGGTCGCCGGCATACCGGCGTACTCGACGCTCGGGTATTTCGACGACCCGGTGCTGTCGACCTTCGTGCGCTGGCCGGAAGTCGAGGTCGCGCGGATGGTGTTCCACGAACTCGCGCACCAGGTCGTCTACGTCAAGGGCGATTCGCAGTTCAACGAGTCCTTCGCGGCGACCGTCGAGGACGTGGGCGTGCGCCGCTGGCTGGCAGCGCAGGGCGACCCCCGGCTCAGCGGGCAATACGAGCGCGCGGAGCGCTTGCGCCGCGTGTTCCGCGAGATCCTGCACGACGCCCGGCGCGAGCTCACCGCCATTTACGCGAGCGGGGCGAGCGAGGCGACGAAGCGGGCGCGGAAGGCCGCGGTTTTCGCCGGGATGCGCGAAGCCTACGCACGGGCCAAGGCCGGCGAGCCGGGCCTCGCCGGATACGAGCGCTGGTTCGCCGGCATCGACGGCGCCGGGCCCAACAATGCGAGCATCGTCTCGGTCGGGCTCTATACCGCCGACGTCCCGGCTTTCAAGGCGCTCCTCGCCCGCGCGGGCGGGGACCTGCCGCGCTTCTACGGCGTGGTGGAGGAGCTCGCGGCCCGTCCGAAGGCGGAGCGCGATGCCGCGCTCGCCGCCGCGGTCGATTCTGTACCGCCGACCGCAGCCGATGCGGCGCCGGCGACCGCCGCGCCCGGCGCTCCGGCCTCTGGGGTTGCCGCGCGTGGGGCCGCTGCCGCCGGAGCGCAGATCTCACCCTGACGCCGGCAGCGGTCGCGGCGACCGGACCTGCTATACTTACCGGCTCACCTTGCCTCACCCGCCGCAGACGGGGAGGCCATCGACGGCTGCGGCCGGGCGGGTGGCGGAGCGAGCGCGACCAACGGATCGCGCCGCGCGCGTCCATCACGCCAGGAGCCGACAGGCGCGGGTGCGAAGCGAAGCGGGCCGCGCATCGATTCCGATCACGGGCCACCTCGCGGTGCGCCGCGCATGAAGCCGTCGTCTTCACGACCGAAAGGAGAACTCTGCCCATGCGTCATTACGAAATCGTCTTCATCGTCCATCCGGACCAGAGCGAACAGGTACCGGGGATGATCGACCGCTACCGCGCCATGGTCACCAACCACAAGGGGCAGATCCATCGCCTCGAGGATTGGGGCCGTCGCCAGCTCACCTATCCCATCCAGAAGGTGCACAAGGCGCACTACGTGCTCATGAACATCGAGTGCGACCAGGAAGCGCTGAACGAACTCGAGCACGCATTCAAGTTCAACGACGCCGTGCTGCGCCACCTGATCGTCGCCACGACCGAGGCCAAGGTCGCACCGTCGCCGATGATGAAGGAAGAGAAGGCGCGCTCGCTCACGCAGCGCGAGGCGACCCGCGAAGGCGAAGCCGCGCGGCCCGCGGAGACGGCGGCACCGGCGGCGCCGGCAGCCTGACGACGACCGGCGCGGATGTCCGGCGCCAACCGGCTCACGCTCGACGCCACGCTCACCGCTCGCGACGATCTTCGCTACACCCCGGCCGGCATTCCCGCGCTCGACTGCACGCTCGCGCATGCGTCGATGCAGGAAGAGGCGGGGGGCGAGCGCCGGGTCGAGTGCGAGTTGCACGCGGTGGCTTTCGGTGACGTGGCGCGTACGCTGGCCCGGACGAGCGTCGGCAGCGAACTGCGCTGCGACGGCTTTCTCGCCAGGCGCTACCGCACCGGCATCACCGTCGCGCTGCACATCACGAACATCGCAACCCGAAGCAATCGATAGAGGAAGACACCATGCCCCGTCCAATGGGAAGAGGTAAAGGCAAAGGCAAGAAGGACATGAAGCGGCGCGATCGCGGCAATGCGCTCTTCAAGCGCCGCAAGTTCTGCCGGTTCACGGCCGAGAAGGCCACCGAGATCGACTACAAGGACATCGACGTCCTGAAGGATTTCGTGCAGGAGAACGGCAAGATCATGCCGGCGCGCGTCACCGGCACCAAGGCGCGCTGGCAGCGCCAGCTCGCCACGGCAATCAAGCGTGCGCAGTTCCTCGCGCTGCTGCCGTACACCGACCGTCACTAGGAGGCGCACGATCATGCAGATCATCCTCCTCGACAAGGTCGCCAACGTCGGCAATCTCGGCGACGTGGTCAAGGTCAAGAACGGCTACGCCCGCAACTTCCTCATTCCGCAAGGAAAGGCGAAGCGCGCCACGCCGGAAAACCTGAAGGTCATCGAAGCACAGCGTGCCGAACTCGAGGCCGCCGCGCAGGCGCGCCTCGATGCCGCGCAGGCGCTCGCCACGAAGCTCGAAGGCCAGGTCTTTCGCATCACGCAGAAGGCGGGCGTCGATGGACGTCTCTTCGGTTCGGTCACCACGTCCGACATCGCCGACGCGCTCAAGGCGCAAGGTTTCGCCATCGAGAAGGCGATGGTGCGCATGCCGGATGGCCCGCTGAAGCGCATCGGCGATTTCGCGCTGACGGTGGCCACCCACACCGATGCGGTGGCCAACGTCACGATCACCGTGGTCGGCGAATCGGCGCTGGGGTAACCACCGCCGACGCCTGACGACGACAGCGTGTGACGTCGTCGATCCACGACAGAAGGGCCGCCACGAGCGGCCCTTCGCACGTGTGTCCGAATATTCACGCCGCAGAGCGGCGTGACGAGCATCGGCAGCGGCGTTCGTCTTACAATCACAGGCTTTCGTGCCGTGCGCAGGCGCCCCGCAGCGGTGAGTGTCCGATGGCCACTCCTGCCGCTCGTCCACGCTTCCGGCTCTCACCACACGTCCCCAATCTTTCGAGGTCCTCGATGGTGCGTCATCTCCTCCGCCGTGGTTGGCGAGTTCTTTTCGCCGCGTGCATTCTCGGGATCGGCAGCGGCGCATCGGCGTCGACGTACTACGTCAGCATCACGCAGGTCCCCAGTGTGGTCTGCAAGGCGAACGGCGATTTCGCAATGTCGGGCGGCGTGTTCTCCTGGAAGCTCGCTTCCACGTCGTCGTCGATTCGCTTCACGCGCGTCGTCAACGGCGGATCGCCGGTGGTGTTGGGGACATTCACGGCCCAGCAGTTGGGCGGTGCGGCGACGGGGTCGAAGTCGATGGACGGCACGGCGAATCAGGCTGGTGCGGTGCCCACGCCGCCCTACACGGTGTCGTATCGCCTGGAGGGTCTCGACATCGATACCGACGGCGTGGCGCTCGATTGGGCGTGCGCATCCGGGGGTGGAACAGTCACCCCAACCATCACGGTCATCCCGGGTACGCTGCCAGTTCTCACCGCGTCCCCGTCGAGCATCACTTTCCCGGCGACGTCGGTCGGCGTGCAATCCGCGGCGACCACCGTCACGGTCAAGAACAACAGCGGCGGCACGCAGTCGGGCCTCACCGTGAACAACGGCAACAGCGCCGATTTCGCGATCACGTCGAACACCTGCACGGGGGCATCGCTTGCCAGCGGCGACACCTGCACGCTCGCCATCGCCTTCGCCCCCTCGGGCAGCGGCGTGCGCGCCGGCACGGTGACGGTCGCCAGCGGCGCCGGCAGCGCGGCGATCAACGTCTCGGGTACGGGCAAGGCGGTCCTCGCCTTCGCGCCGCCGTCGCTCAACTTCGGGGCGACGGCGGTGGGCAGCACCAGCGCGCCGCTCACCATCACCGTGACCAACAATGGCGCGAGCGACGTCACGACCACCGGGGTCGCGGCCAGCACCGCTGATTTCGCCGCGACCACGACCTGCGGCACGATCGCCGCGGGCGGCAGCTGCACGATCAGCGTCACGTTCTCGCCGACGGCGCTCGGGTTGCGCAGCGCGAACATCGCGTTCACGAGCTCGGCACCCGGCAGCCCCAACATGATCGGCGCCATCGGCAGCGGGACTTCGGGTCCCGCCGTCGGCACGCTCACGGTCCCCGGCACGGTGACCTTCGATACGCTCGACGTCGGGACGCCGAGTGCACCGGCGACGGTGACCATCAGCAATGCCAGCACGGCGCCGGTCACCGTGTCGAGCATCGTGAGCGGCGCACCGGCCGAGTTCGCGGTCTCCGACAACACCTGCGCGAGTGTTGCGGCAGGCGCGACCTGCAGCTTCAAGGTGACGTTCACGCCGGCGGCCAGCGGCGCGCGGGCGGCGAGCATCACCGTCACCAGCAACGGCGCGGGCAGCCCGCAGGTGGTGGCGGCGTCCGGCACGGGCGGTGCCGCGCCGACGCCGGGCCAGCTCTCGCTCCCGCCGAGCGTCACCCTGGGCACCTATCTCGTCGGCACCGCCGGCGCTCCCGAGAACGTGCCGGTCACCAACGTCGGCGGCAGTCCGGTGACGATCTCCGGGGTTGCCAGCAGCGTACCGACCGAATTTGCTGCCTCCGCCGGCACCTGCACGACGGTGGCGCCCGGGGCGAGTTGCGCACTGACGATAACCTTCACACCGGCCGCAACGGGCACGCGCAATGCAACGATCACGGTGACGAGCAACGGCGCAGGCAGCCCGCAGACGCTGGCGGTCAGCGGCAGCGGGGTGGCGCCGAGCTCGCCGGGTCAACTGTCGATGCCGGGGACGGTGAATGCGGGCGCCTACCAGGTCGGCGTCGCCTCGCCCGCGGCGAGCATCGCGATCACCAACATCGGCAGCACGACCGTCACCGTCGCCGGCATCGCCAGCAGCAGTCCCGCGGAGTTCGCGATCGTGCGCAATTCCTGCACGACGCTCGCGGCCAGCGCGAGTTGCACAGTGGATTACACGTTCACGCCAGGGGCAACGGGAGTGCGGACGGCAACCTTCACCGTGACCAGCGACGGAGTCGGCAGCCCGCAGTCGATCACGCTGAGCGGAACCGGCAGCGCGACGGCGACGACGATCGACCTCATCGAGTACTACCACAAGGAATTCGATCACTACTTCATCACCGGGATCCCCGACGAGATCAGCAAGCTCGATGCGGGCGTGTTCAAGGGCTGGGCGCGCACCGGCTACAAGTTCAAGGGGTATCCGGTGGGCACCGCCAATGCCTCCGACGTGTGCCGCTTCTTCAGCACCGCCTTCGACCCCAAGAGCTCGCACTTCTACACGCCATTCGCGAGCGAGTGCCAGGACGTGCTGGATCGATTCAAGGACTGGCAGCTCGAGGGCCTCGTGTTCAGCATCCCGGTGCCGACGCTGGAGGGTGCGTGCGCTGCGGGCACCATCCCGGTCTATCGCCTGTACAACAACGGCCAGGGCGGCGCGCCCAACCACCGCTATACGACCGACCTCGAGGTACGGGCGCAGATGATCGCCAACGGTTGGATTGCGGAAGGCCGCGGCGTGGGCGTCATCATGTGCTCGCCGCAGTAGATCGTGGCATGACCCCCGACGTGCGGTCCTGACGTCCGCACCTGCGAAGGCCCCGATTCCCCGGGGCCTTCGCATTGGTAGTCGCACGGTAGAATGGAGGGCTCTGTCGCATCGCCCTGCCATGCCCGACGATCCGCAACTCGACGCCCTGAAGACGCCGCCGCATTCGCTCGAAGCCGAGCAGTCGGTTCTGGGCGGACTGCTGCTCGACAACGATGCCGGCGATCGGATCGGCGACCTCATCACCGCCGAGGATTTCTACAGCGATGCGCATCGGGTCATCTATGCGCAGATCGTGAAGCTCGCGGGCGAAGGCAAGCCCGTCGACGTGATCACGCTGTCCGAGGCGCTCGGCGCGACGCACCAGCTCGACTACGTCGGCGGGCTTGCGTACCTCGGCGCGCTGGTGGCCAACGTGCCATCGGCCGCCAACATCCGCCACTATGCGCAGATCGTGCGCGAGCGCTCGATCCTGCGCCGTCTCGCCGCGACCGCCGGCGAGATCGCGGACACCGCCTTCAATCCGCTGGGTCGCAGTGCGCGTACCGTGCTCGACGAGGCCGAAGCGAAGGTGCTGCACATCGGCGAGCAGGGCAGCCGGGGCCAGCGCACCTATGCCTTGCTGAAGGATCTCCTGGTCGGCGCGGTCGAGCGCATCGAGGAGTTGTACAACCGCGACAATCCGTCGGACGTCACCGGTATCGCGAGCGGCTTCACCGATCTCGATCGCGAGACCGCGGGCCTCCAGCCGGGCGACCTCATCATCGTCGCCGGCCGGCCGAGCATGGGCAAGACCGCCCTCGCGCTCAACATCGCCGAGCACGTCGCGCTCGATCTCAAGCTGCCGGTCGTCGTCTTCTCGATGGAAATGGGAGCCACGCAGCTCGCGATGCGGATGATCGGCTCGGTGGGTCGCCTCGACGCGCAGAAGCTGCGCACGGGTCGCCTCGCCCCCGACGACTGGGAGCGACTGTCGGCGGCGCTGGGGCGCCTCTCCGAGGCGACGATACTGATCGACGAGACCCCTGCGCTCACCGTGATCGAACTGCGGGCGCGCGCCCGCCGCTTGCACCGGCAGTACAAGGGTCTGGGGCTCGTGGTCGTCGACTACCTGCAGCTCATGCAGGCGCACTCGCAGGGAGAGAACCGCGCGACCGAAATCTCCGAGATCTCGCGGTCGCTGAAGGCGCTTGCCAAGGAGCTCAAGGTTCCGGTGGTGGCGCTCTCGCAGCTCAACCGCTCGCTCGAGCAGCGGCCGAACAAGCGACCGGTGATGTCGGACCTGCGCGAATCGGGCGCGATCGAACAGGATGCGGACGTCATCCTCTTCATCTATCGCGACGAGGTCTACAACGAGGACTCGCCGGACAAGGGCACCGCGGAGATCATCATCGGCAAGCAGCGCAACGGTCCCACCGGGACGGTGCGACTCACCTTCCTGGGCGAGCACACGCGCTTCGAGAACGCGGCGCGTGCCGGATCCTACTGAGCGGCGCGTCGCGCGCCCACGCGAAAGAACCATGACATCCACGACAACGAGGACCGCCGTCGTCACCGGCATCACCGGCCAGGACGGCGCGTACCTCGCGCAATTCCTCCTGCAGCTCGGCTACCGGGTCTACGGAACGTTCCGTCGCGGCAGTTCGGTGAATTTCTGGCGCATCGAGGAACTCGGCATCGCCGCGCATCCGGCACTCACCACGGTCGAGTTCGACCTGACCGACGCGGGTTCCGCGCTGCGGCTCCTCGAACGCACCGAGCCGCACGAGATCTACAACCTCGCCGCGCAGAGTTTCGTCGCGGTGTCTTTCGACCAGCCGGTCACCACCGGACTCACCACGGGCCTGGGCGCCGTCCACCTCCTGGAGGCGGTGCGCAGCTTCGATCGCGGCATCCGCTTCTATCAGGCGAGCACCTCGGAGATGTTCGGTCGCGTGCAGGCCATGCCGCAGAACGAGTCGACGCCCTTCTATCCGCGCAGCCCGTACGGTGTCGCCAAGCTGTACGCGCACTGGATGACGGTGAACTACCGCGAGTCGTACGGCATCTTCGGCGCGTCGGGGATCCTCTTCAATCACGAGTCGCCGCTGCGCGGGCGCGAATTCGTGACGCGCAAGATCACCGACGGTGTCGCGCGCATCGTGCACGGTAGGCAGGAGGTGCTCGAGTTGGGCAATCTCGACGCGCAGCGCGACTGGGGTCACGCGCGCGAGTACGTCGACGGCATGTGGCGCATGCTGCAGCACGACGCGCCGGATACCTTCGTGCTCGCGTCCGGACGCACGCAGAGCGTACGGCGCTTCGTGGAACTCGCCTTCGCCGCGGCCGGCATCGAGCTCGCCTGGCGCGGCAGCGGCCTCGACGAAACGGGCGTCGATGCGCGCTCGGGCCAGGTACGCGTGCGCGTCAACCCGACGTTCTATCGGCCGGCCGAGGTCGACGTGCTCCTGGGCGACCCCGCGAAGGCGCGTGCGAAGCTCGGCTGGCAGGCAGCGACGCCGCTCGACGACTTGTGCCGGTCGATGGTCGAGGCGGATCTCGGGCGCGTCGATCGTGGCATCTCCTTCTAGAATCCTCGTCACCGGCGCCGCCGGCTTCACCGGGCGCCACCTTTGTGCGGCACTCGCAGCGCGGGGTCACGCCGTCCTGCGCATGGTCGAGCGGGCGACCGGCGTCGCCGACGAGGTGGTCGCCGATCTGGTCGACGCCCCTGCGGTCGCCGCGGCGGTGCAGGCAGCCGCGCCCGATGCCGTCGTGCATCTGGCGGCGATCGCCTTCCCCGCGCATGCCGACAACGCAGCGATCTATCGCGTCAACGTCGGCGGCACGCTGGCGCTGCTCGAAGCATTGGCAGCCGGTGGCTTCGGCCAGGGCGGCGTGCTGCTGCCGAGCACGGCCACGGTCTACGCGAGTGCGACCGACGCCGCGCTCACCGAGGATTCCCCGGTGGCGCCGGCGTCGCACTATGCAGTGAGCAAGCTCGCGATGGAGCATCTGGCGCGGCTCTTCGCGGGGACGCTGCCGGTGGTGCTCGTGCGACCCTTCAACTACACGGGTCCCGGGCAGCGCGAGCCGTACCTCGTGCCGAAGATCGTGCGCCATTTCGCACAGCGGGCGGAGACGATCGAACTCGGCAACGTCGACGTCGAGCGCGATTTCCTCGACGTGCGCGTGGTGGTGGACGCGTACCTGCGCCTGCTCGATGCGCGCGTTGCGCACGGGCGTACCTTCAACCTGTGCAGCGGCACGGGGCGCACCGTGCGCGACATCGTGCAGCGGCTCACGGCGCTCACCGGGCACCCGATCGAGATCCGCGTCAATCCGCGGTTCGTTCGCATCGGCGAGCCGCAGCGCATCGTCGGCTCGAATGCGCGCCTCGTCGGCACGATCGGGTCACTGCGCAGCATCGCACTCGACGAGACGCTCGCCGACATGCTCGCGGCGGCCGGCGGCTGACGCCGGCGCTGCCGCCACTTCGCAGTGCCGTCGCTACAGCACCTCGGCCGCGTGATCGGCGAGGCGCGAGCGCTCGCCGCGCTGCAGCGTCACGTGCCCGGAGTGCGTCCAGCCCTTGAAGCGGTCGACGACGTAGGTGAGGCCGGAACTCCCCTCGGTGAGGTACGGGGTGTCGATCTGCGCGATGTTGCCGAGGCACACGACCTTGGTGCCGGGACCGGCGCGGGTGACGAGCGTCTTCATCTGCTTGGGGGTGAGGTTCTGCGCCTCGTCGATCACCAGAAACTTGTTGATGAAGGTGCGTCCGCGCATGAAGTTGAGGCTCTTGACCTTGATGCGTGAGCGGATGAGGTCGCGGGTGGCGGCGCGGCCCCACTCGCCGGCCTCGTCGTCGGTCTTGTTCAGCACGTCGAGGTTGTCCTCGAGCGCGCCCATCCACGGATTCATCTTCTCTTCCTCGGTGCCCGGGAGGAAGCCGATGTCCTCGCCCACCGGGACCGTGACGCGGGTCATGATGATCTCGGTGTAGACCTTGAATTCGAGCGTCAGCATGAGTCCGGCGGCGAGCGTCAGCAGCGTCTTGCCGGTGCCGGCCTGACCGAGCAGCGTGACGAAGTCGATCTCCGGATTCATGAGGAGGTTGAGCGCGAAATTCTGCTCGCGGTTGCGCGCGGTGATCCCCCACACGTTGTTCTTCTGGTGCGAGTAGTCCTTGAGCGTCGACAGGAGCGCGGTCTTGCCGGTGATTTCCTTGACGATCGCGTGGAACGGCGCCTCGTCGGGCTTCTCCTGGTAGACGAACTCGTTGACCAGGAGCGAGGAGATGAGCGGGCCGCCGAGGCGGTAGTAGGTGTGGCCACCCTGCTGCCACGACTCCATGCCCTTGCCATGCTTGTCCCAGAAATCGGCCGGCAGTTCGCGCGTCCCGGTGTAGAGGAGGTCGGTGTCCTCGAGGACCTTGTCGTTGAAGTAGTCCTCGGCGGCGAGGCCCAGCGCCCGGGCCTTGATCCGCATGTTGATGTCCTTCGACACCAGGATCACCGCGCGCTTCGGGTGGTTCTGCTGCTGGTGCATCACCACCGCGAGGATCTGGTTGTCGGCCTTGCCGGATGCCAGCGTCGGGGGCAGGGCGGTCGCGATCGACTCGGTCTGCAGGAAGAGGCGCCCGGTGGCCGCGCCGCCGGAGCGTTCGGAGAGCGGGATGCCGCGCGCGATGCTTTCGCCGGTCTCGCCGTGCGCGGTGACGAGGTCGTCGAGGAAGCGGCTCACCTGGCGGGCATTGCGGGCCACTTCGGAGACACCCTTCTTGTTGGCGTCGAGCTCCTCGAGGGTCAGGAGCGGCAGGTAGATGTCGTGTTCCTCGAAGCGGAAGAGGCTCGTGGGGTCGTGCAGCAGGACGTTGGTATCGAGGACGAAGAGCTTGCTGGCGGCACTCACCGTCGTTCGCTGGGGCTTGCGCGCGGGGAGCAGGTGGACCGTTGATGGGGCGGGGCGCAGTTTGCGTTCGACCATGGGCCTCCTTGGTGCACGGCGTTGGATCGCCCACCGCGGACGACCCGGCAAAACGATGGTACAGGTTTTGGGTGTCGACACAAGACTTTGTGGTCGTGGCCCTCGCAACACCACACCTATCGTGGTATGGCTGCCACGCGCGGCCCGGTGGCGAGCGCTCCGGCACCGCCGCCGTCGTTCACCGGATCACAGCGACTCGACGAACGCGAGCACCTCGGCTACGTGCCCGGGCACCTTCACGCCGCGCCATTCGCGCGCGAGCTTGCCGGTGCCGTCGATCACGAACGTGCTCCGCTCGATGCCACGCACCTGCTTGCCGTACATGTTCTTCATCTTGATCACGCCGAACGCATGGCACAGCGTCTCGTCGGGATCGGCGATGAGCTCGAACGGAAATTCCATTTTCGCCTTGAACTTCTCGTGCGACGCGAGTGAATCGCGCGAAGCGCCGACCACCACGGCGTTCGCCTTGCGGAAGGCGGCGTGCGCATCGCGGAACTGCGCCCCTTCGGTGGTGCAGCCGGGGGTGTTGTCCTTCGGGTAGAAGTAGAGGACGACCGTCTTGCCCTTCTGGGCGGAGAGGTGAAAGGGGCCGCCGGTGGCGTCGGCGGTGAAGTCGGCGACTTTCTTTCCGATCATCGTGGCTCCGGGGTCTGCGTGAGCGGGTGACGAGGACGATCTTACGCCGCTATCGCGAGGTCGACGTCGTGCAGGAATTCCTCGCCCTGCACGAGCAGCGTGCCGCTGCGTCCCGGGATGCTGCCCGCCCGTACCGTGCAGCGGGGCAGCGCCATCGGCTCGGTTGCCTCGTAGAGCGCGCGCACGGGCCCGAGCGTCCAGCCCTGCGCCTTCCAGCCCAGCACGAGCTGCTCGAACGCGGGGGCGAGTCGCATGCCTTCGAGTTCGGCGTGGAGCGTGTATACGTTGGCGGCCGTCACCTCGCGCGTGCGCTCGAGGAGTTGGGCGGCGACGTTGTCCTCGGTCACGCCGTCGAGGCCGATCATTTCGTCGAGCGTGGGGAGCGTGGTGGGAATCTGCGGGCAGCGGATCGGCTCGGCGTTGTAGACCGGCAGATGCGGATGCGTCCCGCGTCCGTCCGAGCAGTAGTCGAAGCCGAGGCGTTGGGTGAGCCGCAGCGCGTGCACGTTCATCTGCCAGCCGGCGGCACCGTGCGTGCGCGGCGCCTCGCCGAAGATCTCGGTATAGCGTTCGCAGGCTCGCTCCATTTCCGACCGGGTCCACGCTGCGTCGGCATGCGCGACGCCGTCCTGCCAGCGGATGTGGTCCCAGCAGTGGATACCCGTCTCGTGACCCGCATCACGCACGGCGCGCATCAGCGCGACGCTGCGCCGTCCGATGTCGGGACCCGGCAGTACGGTGCCGTAGAGGAGCGTGCGCACGCCGTAGTGGCGAACCACCGACGTGCGCCGCACCTTGCCGAAGAAGCCCGGGCGGAAGATGCGCTTGATCGCGCGGCCGGTGTGATCGGGGCCGAGCGAGAAGAGAAACGTCGCGGTGACGCCGTGGCGGCCGAGGATCTCGACCAGCCGCGGCACGCCCTCGCGGGTGCCGCGCAGGGTATCGACGTCGATCTTGAGGGCGAGGTGCATCGGCGGAAGACGGCGGGCGCGGCTGAGCGAATCAGCCGCGCGCCTCGCGGCCGTTCTCGCCCGGCCCGAGCAGGCGGCGCGCTTCCGCGACCTGGCTGCGGTACGCCTCGAAGATGCGCACCAGCGCATCTTCCATGGTCACCACCGGCCGCCAGTCGAGATCGCGCATCGTGTTGTCGATTTTGGGCACCCGATTCTGCACGTCCTGGTAGCCGCGCCCGTAGTAGGCGTCGGCGGTGGTATCGATCAGGCGGACCTGCGCCGCGCTCGGCGCATACTCGGGGTAGCGCGCGGCGATCTCGAGCATCTTCTGCGCAAGCTCGCGCACCGACCAGTTGTTCCCCGGATTGCCGATGTTGTAGATATTCCCCGAGGCGATGCCGTTGGCGTTGGCGACGATCTTCACCAGCGCGGCGATGCCGTCGTCGATATAGGTGAAGGCGCGCTTCTGCGTCCCGCCGTCGACCAGCTTGATCGGCTCGCCGCGTACGATGTGCCCCAGGAACTGGGTGATGACGCGCGAGCTGCCCTCCTTCGGCGTGTCGATCGAATCGAGACCGGAGCCGATCCAGTTGAACGGCCGGAACAGCGTGTAGTCGAGGCCGTGCTGCATGCCGTAGGCGTGGATCACCCGATCCATGAGCTGTTTCGCGCAGGCGTAGATCCAGCGCGGCTTGTTGATCGGCCCCAGCACCAGGTCCGACGTCTCCGGATCGAACTCGGCGTCGCGCGACATGCCGTAGACCTCGGACGTCGACGGGAAGACGATGCGCTTGCCGTAGCGCACGCAGGCGCGCACGATCGGCAGGTTCGCCTCGAAGTCGAGCTCGAAGACGCGCAGCGGATCGCGCACGTACAGCGCCGGCGTCGCGATCGCCACCAGCGGCAGCACCACGTCGCACTTCTTGACGTGATACTCGATCCACTCGCGGTTGATCGTGATGTCGCCCTCGAAGAAGTGGAAGCGGCGCTCGGGCAGGAGATCGGCGAGCCGATCCGCCTGCATGTCCATGCCGTAGATCTCCCAATCGGTATCGCGGACGATCGCCTGCGACAGATGGTGGCCGATGAAGCCGTTGACGCCGAGGATGAGGATTCGTTTCATGGGGGAGCGATGCTGGCCGGTGGCCGGGACGCGCGCATTCTACTCGCCGCTTCGGCAGCGACCGCCGTTGCCGCGATTGCCGGCAAGTGCGACGCGACGGGATCAGTCCTCGCGGGCGCCCACGCTCGCCGGCAGCGGGCGCGGCAGGCGCAGCGCCTGCGCAATGGCGGACGTCGGCATGCGCTCGCCGTCGAGTTCGGCGGCGACGATCTCGACCGCGCCGCCACCCCCGCACCCGGCTTCGAGCCGGTCCTCGCGGACGGCAAGGCGGGGCGCTGCAGGCGGCGCCTCGTCAGTGAGGACGCGGGTGCGCAACACGCGCAGGCGGCGGCCGTCGAGTTCGGTGAAGGCGCCGGGATACGGCGGTGCGACCGCGCGCACGAGATCGTGCACGCGGCGCGCCGGCCACGCCCAGTCGATGCGGCCATCCTCGGGCGTACGGCCGCCGAAGTACGACCCGTGCGCGAGATCGAGGGGGCGGCGCGGCGCCGTGCCGGCAAGGAGCGCCGGGAGCACGCCGTCGAGCGTCATCTCGGCAGCGACGGTGACCTTGGTGAAGACGTCGCGCGCCGTGTCGTCGGGAAGGATCGGCACCGCCGTCTGCGCGACGAGGTCGCCGGCATCGGGCTTGGCCGCCATGTAGTGCAGCGAGGCGCCCGTCGTGCGCTCGCCGTTCAGCACGGCCCAGTTCACCGGGGCCCGGCCGCGGTACTTCGGCAGGAGCGAGCCGTGCATGTTGAGCGCGCCGCGGCTCGCAGCGGCGAGCAGCGCGGGCGAGAGCATGCGGCGGTAGTAGAAACTGAAGATGAAGTCGGGAGCGAGCGCGCGGATCCGGCCGAGGGTCTCCGGCTTACCGGGATCGTCGGGGGTGATCACCGGCAGCGCGTAGTCGCGCGCCACGTCGGCCACCCGCTCGAACCACAGCGTCTCGGTCGGACTGTCCTCGTGCGTCACCACGAGCGGAACCTCGACGCCGTGGGCGAGCAGCACGCGCAGGCAGCGGGCGCCGACGTCGTGATAGCCGAAGACGACGGCGCGTGCCGTTGCGCGGGCGCTCACCGGAATCGCCGCAGGACCGGACCGGGCGCGCTCACGAGAGCTCCTGCCGGTCGTGCGATTCGGCCGGCTGCGGGCGGCGTTCGAGGACCGCCTGCAACGTGTAACGCGGCCGGTTGCGCACCTGCATGTAGATCCGCCCGACATACTCGCCGACGAGACCGACGCCGAACAGCACGACGCCGATCAGGAAGAATTCGAGGATGTCGCGATCCCACAGCGCCGCCCAGCCATCTCCGGTGAAGAGGCGCTCGATCACCACGCCCGCATACAGGAGCGAGCTGGCGGCAGCGACGAACATGCCGAAGATCGAGAACAGTTGCAGCGGCACGAGCGAGAAGCCGGTGACGAGATCGAAGTTCAGGCGAATGAGCTTGTACAGCGAATACTTGGATTCGCCTGCCGCCCGCTCGGCGTGGGCGACCTCGACCTCGGTCGGCGCGTGTGCGTAGGTGTAGGCGAGCGCCGGGATATAGGTGCTCACCTCGCCGCTCGCGGCCACGGCGTCGGCGATGGCGCGGCTGTAGGCGCGCAGCATGCAGCCCTGGTCGGTCATGCGGATGTGCGTGATGCGTTCGCGCAGGCGATTCATCGCGCGCGACGCGACGCGCCGCCACCATACGTCTTCGCGGCTGCGCCGCACGCCGCCGACGTAGTCGTGACCGGCGTCCATCGCTGCCAGCAGGCGGGCGATCTCCTCCGGCGGATTCTGGAGATCGGCGTCGAGGGTGACGACACGCTTGCCGCGCACCCGCTCGAAGCCGGCGACGATCGCCGTGTGCTGGCCCCGGTTGGCGCCGAAGATCACCACTCGCGTCACGTCGGGGCGCGCGAGGTACTGGTCCTTGAGGAGCGCCGCCGAGCGATCGTGGCTGCCGTCGTCGACGAAGATGACCTCGTAGGCGACCCCGAGCGCATCGAGCGCGGGGTAGAGCCGCGCGAAGAGGGCGGCGAGCCCGTCTTCCTCGTTGTAGACCGGGATGACGACCGAGACGATGGGGTCCATGCGGACGGTCAGGAGGCCGTGGTGGCGCGCGCCCCGCCGATCACGTCGGCGCAGGCGGCGCATACGCGATCGACGTCGGCTTCGCTCATCGTGGGGAACAACGGCAGCGTCACGGTCGTGTCGGCGATGCGTTCGGTGTGCGGCAGGTCGCCGCGACGATAGCCCAGGCGTGCAAAAGCCGAGGCGAGGTGCGCGGCCTCGTACGAGACGCCGGTGCCGATCCCCCGGGCCTCGAGAGCGGCCCGGAACTGCGCGCGCGAGATGGTGAGCGCGGCCAGCGGCAGCAGCGGTGCGAAGAGGTTGAAGCTGTGGCCCTCCGCCTCGCCCGGGTAGCCCGGATGCGGCAACTCGAGCGGCGGGTCGGTGCGCAGGCGGTCGAAGTACCGGTGCGCAAGGGCGCGACGCTTCGCATTGAACGCGGGCAACTGCTCGAGCTGGCGCAGGCCGACCACGGCATTGACGTCGGGCAGGTTGAACTTGCTCGCCACTTCGGCGACGTCACGCGTGCCGTCGGGGAGGCGCACGATGCCGTGGAAGCGAAGCACCTCGACGCGCTGCGCCTCGCGCTCATCATTGACGACGAGCGCGCCGCCTTCGATCGAGGTGATGTTCTTGTTGGGATGGAAGCTGAAGACGCACAGGTCGCCGAAGCTGCCGATCGGACGTCCGCGCCACGTCGAGCCGATGGCGAGCGCCGCGTCCTCGATCACCCGCAGGCCGTGCCGGCCGGCGAGCGCGTAGAGCGCGTCCATGTCGCACGGCAGGCCGCCGAAGTGCGTGGGCATGATCGCCTTGGTGCGCGGGCCGATGCGGGCGGCGACCGCCGCCAGATCGAGGTTGCGCGTGCCGGGCTCGACGTCGACGAACACCGGCGTCGCGCCGACCTTGACGATCATGTTGGGTGCCGCGAAGAACGTCATCGCCGGGGTGATCACCTCGTCGCCGGGGCCGACACCCGCGACGTGCAGCGCAAGCTCCAGCGCGGCGGTAGCCGACGACAGCACGCGCACCGGACGCCCGAGGACCAGCGCCGACAGCGCCGCCTCGAACGCCTTGACCTTGGGGCCGCTCGTGATCCAGCCCGAGCGCATGACGTCGCCGACGGCGGCAATCGTCGCCTCGTCGAGGGTCGGACGGGCGAAGGGGAGGTAGGGCTGGTCGGACATGGGGTGCTCGGGAGAAGGGGATCAGCCGCGGGCGACGAGCCACACGCCGACGATGATGCAGCCGATGCCCAGCCACTTGGCGGTGCTCACGACCTCACCGAAGAGATAGTACGCCGCGATCGCATTGAGCACGTAGCCCAGCGAGAGCATCGGATAGGCGACCGATACGGGCACCCGCGAGAGGCCGATGATCCATACCACGAGGCTCACCATGTAGACCGCCACGCCGATGACGAAGTGGCCTTGCGTGCCCATGCGCCAGAGCGTCTCGAGCCAGTTGTCGCGATCGAGCGTGATGACGCCGAGCACGTTGGTGCCGGCCTTGAGGAGGAGTTGGGCGACCGTGTTGAGGAGCACGCCGGTCATGAGGAAGGCGAAGGCGGTGAGCGTCATGGCAGAGGGTGTCGGGGAGCGTGCTGGGGTTAGCGCCGGGCGATGAAGACGCGACGCGGATCGCGGGCGAGGATGCGCATCGGGACGCCGCTGCGCGCGAGTTCGGCGGCGGTCGCGTGCGAGACCAGCGCGTACGCCTGCGGTGCTGCGGCCCACACCGGCAGCCAGCGCGCGAGGTCGTAGCCCTTCTCGGGCTCGGCGTCGAGTCCGAGGCCCATCTCGTCGCGGTACTCGACGAGTGGCGTCGGCCGCCGAAGGTAGAAGGGCAGCGTCTGGTCGTAGCTGCCGACCTGGAACACCGGGTATGTCGGGTCGAGCGGGCCCCCGTTGGCGTGTTCCGCCGCGGCGAGGATCGGCGCCGCCGAGCGGACGAGCGCGAAAGCGTCGTTGCCGACGAAGCCGATCTGCAGTGCGACGAGCGAGGCGAGCGACAGCGCGGCGATTCCCCAGGTGCGGGCGGCCGGCGTGCCGCGACGAAAGGCGAGCGTCGCGGCGAGGCCACCCAGCGCGTAGGTGACGATGGTGGCCAGCACCCACGGCCCGAATTCGCGGTAGATCGAATGCGGCATCGCCTCGCTCGCCCATGCCCGACTCCACCGATCCCAGCCCACGAGGTAGGCCACCGCGAAGGCGGCACCGCCGACCGCGAGCGGGAGCGCGATCCACATGAGCGCGCGCGACGAGATGCGCGTGAGCTCGAAGCCCAGCACCAGCGCGAGTGCCGGGTACATCGGCAGGATGTACGACGGCAGCTTCGAACCCGAGGCGCTGAAGAAGACGAGGATGAATGCCGCCCACACCAGACAGAACCGCGCCCAGGAGAAGCCGTTGGCGTTGCGCGCAGCCGCGCCGACGCTGCGCGGCAGCGTCACCAGCCAGACGAGGATCCACGGCATGAGGCCCAGCACGAACCAGGGCCCGAAATACCACCATTCCCCGGTGCGGTTGTGCGTCTCGGTGAGGAAGCGCTCGACATGCTCGTGGATGAAGAAGAAGCGGGCGAACTCGGGGTTGCGCACCGACACGATCACGAACCACGGGGCGGTGATGGCGAGGAAGAGCGCGAGCCCGGGCACGAGGTGCAAGCGCCGCCAGGGGCCGAGGTCGCGGGTGACGAGCGAGTACAGCACGAGCGTCGCTCCGGCGACCAAGGGTGCCACGAGGCCCTTGGTGAGCGTGGCGGCGGCCAGCGCCGCGTAGCACGCCAGCATCGCGGTGCGGACTTCGCGGCGCGCAAGACCGTCGCGCTGGGCGAGCAGGAAGGCGCACAACGCGAGCGTCATGCCGAAGGCGAGGAGGGCATCGAGGCTCAGCAGATGCGCGAGGCCCGCCGGCCACATGCAGCCCAGCAGCACCAGCGCCGCGTACGCGCCCGCCGTGCCGCCGGCGAGCCAGGCGCCGGTGACGCCGACCGCCACGACGGCGAGCAACCCCGCGACCGCGGTGGGCAGCCGGGCGCTCCAGTCGTGCACGCCGAAGGTGTCGAAGGCGAGTGCCCCTAGCCAGTATTGCAGCGGCGGCTTCTCGAAGTACTTGAGATCGTTCAGGCGCGGCGTCACCCAGTCGCCGCTCGCCGCCATCTCGCGCGCGATCTCGGCGTAGCGTCCCTCGTCGGGATGCTGCAGGTGCCGCGAATCGAGCGGAGCGAACCAGACTACCGCGGCGACGATCGCGATGAGCCACCAGGCGGAGCGAGGAAGGGAAGCGAGCATCGGCGGGGTGTCTCCCGCAGGCGGCGCGATGATGACGGACCGGGCGACGGTGCGGGAGCAGCGCCGCGCATTCTACCGGACGCCCTATGGCGGGCCGGTTCCCCGGGCGCAAGGTGGCCTCGCGTGGTGCCCGCAAACCGCCGCGAGCGGCGCGCCGGCGATACGGTAGCGCAACCGCGATTTGCTACCATCGTGCGGTTGTCAATGCCACAGCGGAGCGCCGCCTCCCGCGCCATGTCCACGCCACTTGCCCTCTACGACAACTACACGCGCACGCTGCGCGAGTTCGAGCCCCTCGACCCGGCGGGTCCCGTGGGGCTGTACACCTGCGGCCCGACCGTCTACGACTACCAGCACATCGGCAACTTCCGCACCTTCCTCTTCGAGGATGTGCTGAAGCGCGTGCTGCGCTGGAACGGCTTTGCGGTTCGCCACGTGATGAACATCACCGACGTGGGGCACCTCACCTCCGACGCCGATACCGGCGAGGACAAGATGGAGAAGGGCTCCCGCCGCACCGGCAAGTCGGCGTGGGACATCGCCAAGCTCTACACCGACGATTTCCTCGAGCAACTCGATCGCCTCGACATCGAGAGTCCGACCGTGCTCTGCCGCGCGACCGACCACATCGCCGAACAGATCGCCTTCATCGGCGACATCGAACGCAACGGCTATGCCTACGTCACCTCCGACGGCGTCTACTTCGACACCAGCAAGCAGGACGACTACGGCTACCTCGCACGGCTCGACATCCACGGGCTCGAGGCCGGGCGGCGCGTCGATCTCGGCGAGAAGCGCCACGCCACCGATTTCGCGCTGTGGAAGTTCAGCAAGCCCGAGGAGAAGCGGCAGATGGAGTGGGACAGCCCGTGGGGACGCGGCTTTCCCGGCTGGCACATCGAGTGCTCGGCGATGGCGCAGAAGTACCTCGGCGACTACTTCGACATCCACTGCGGCGGCGAGGACCACATCCCCGTCCATCACACGAACGAGATCGCGCAGACGCAGGCGCGGGTGGGCACGCGGCTCGCCAACTTCTGGATGCACGGCTACTTCCTGCTGATGAACGACGCCAAGATGGCGAAGTCGGCGGGGGAGTTCCTGCGCGTGCAGTCGCTGATCGCGCGCGGCTACGATCCGCTCGTCTACCGCTACCTGTGCCTCACCGCGCACTACCGCACGCAGATGAGTTTCTCGTGGGAGGCGATGGACGCCGCGGCGACGGCGCTCGACCGGATGCGCAACGGTTTCTTCGCGTTACCGGACGATTCCGCGGCGCAGCCCGATGCCGCGTACCTCGCGCGCTTCACCGCCGAGATCAACGACGACCTCAACGTGCCGCGCGCACTGGCCATCGCCTGGGAGGTACTGCGCGGCGACCTGCCACCCGCCGTCAGGCGGGCGACGCTGCGGCGTTTCGACGACGTGTTCGGGTTGCGGCTTGCGCAGTGGCGGCCGGTGCAGCACGAGATTCCGGCAGACGTCACGACCCTCGCCGAAGCGCGTGCGGCTGCGCGCAAGGCGAAGCAGTGGACCGAAGCCGATCGTCTGCGCGGCGAACTTGCGGCGCTCGGTTGGGAAATGGAAGACCAGCCGGCGGGCTATCGACTCAAGAAGCGCCCCGGATAGGCACCGTCGCCTCCTCGAGCGCCGGCCTGCGCTTCACGGCGCTCGGGCAATCCGCACCGGCGCCGGCCCTCTCCCGCTCGTCTCGCGTTCCCCGTCGCCCAGCAGACGGCTTGGTCCCTTCGTTCGGCAGTTTCGTCGCACGGCCGTTGAGCCGGCAGCGGCGGCTGCCTACGATCCTTCCCACGACGCCCGACCATCCGGTGAATCCGAAATCCGGTTTCGCTGCATCCAAGGGTCGATGGCGTCGCGAAGCGACCGCCACGAGACGACGAAGGAGCGACACCATGGACCGCATGACGATCGAATTCCAGCCGACCAAGCGCGACCGCGCGATCCGCCCCGTGTGCGGCGCGCTGGCGGCGCTCGCCACCGTGATCACCCTGGGGCTCTTCGTGGTCGGCCCGGTCATGCTCACCGCGCCGGGCGCCGCGACGACCTATGCGACCGCCGGCACGTCCACGCCGACCGAGGTTGCCATCGTGCCCGGTTCGATCGACGTCGTCGCGACGCGCGTGCCGCTGGCGCGGGCGGAGACGGGGCACGTCGTCCTTACCGCCTATCGTACGCAGTGAGTGACGCGATCCGGGCTGCCCTTGCGGATCATTGCGCCCCAAATGGTTTCTCCGGAACTCGCCGTGCCCTCAGGATGCGGAATGCGCGCAGCCGTGCCCGCAGACGTGCCCGAAGGCAGCACCCCGGCTGAAGGGGCGCGATGAAGGCGCCGTGGGCGCCGTCTTCGCTGCGAGGAACGGCGTGGTGAACAATCGGTCCGAAGGCTTGCCGCACCCGGGGCAGGCATGCGGAACGTCGGATTGGGCCATCGAGCGGAACTCGCGGAAATCGCCGCAATCCGCGCACCGGTAATCGTACAGTGGCATCGCTATTGCTCCTCTCCTGACTCGATTCGCCGGCATGCCGGCGACGAGGGTCTGATCACTTCAACGTGCCGCTCAGCAACAGGAATCCCGGCAGCCATCCGGTCAATACACCCTCGATCACGGTGACGACCCCGGTCAGCTTTCCGATCGGCTTCTTCGCTACCAGCAGCAGGAAGAACAGGAACCACAGGATCGCCCACGCACCCCACGACAATCCGAACCACACGCCCCAAGTCGACGTCGCCCCTTGCAGCGTCTCGATCGTCACCGGGATTGCGGTGATCGCCACGAAGAGGCAGAACCAGCCGAGTCCGCGGCCGTCGGCGTTGTTGTACCGATTGATCGCCACCCACAGATATGTGAAGGTGAAGAGGAGCGTCAAGGTGGCTCCCTTCA
>JBDHRR010000189.1:0-4726 GCA_039807685.1 Burkholderiales bacterium | reverse complement strand
GCTATGGCCAACGACTCCACCCCCGAATTCGACCTTGGCCCGCTGTCGTGGGTGCAAGGGGAGATCGACCAGGCGCTGACCAAGGGTCTCGATGCGCTCGCGCAGTTCAAGGCGGCGCCCGCCGAGGGCAACGCACTCAAGCACGCGCGTGCGCACATCCATCAGGCGGCAGGTGCGATCCAGATGGTCGGCCTCGATGCGGTGGTGGCGTATACCGACGAGCTCGAGCGGCAACTGGCGCGGCTCGAGGAGCTTCCGGTCGAGGTCGCGCGCGCGCAATGCGAGGTGATCGATCGCGCCGGTCGCAAGCTGCGGATCTTTCTCGACGAGGCGGTCAACGGCGCCGTTCCGGTGCCACTCAAGCTCTATCCGGAATACGAAGCGATGCAGGTCGCCCGCGGTGTCAAGGCGGCGGCGCCGACTGACCTGTTCTATCCCGATCTGTCGCCGCGCGCCCCGCGGCTTGCGCAGCGCGAAGGGGTCACGGCGAATCGCCTTCCATCGCTCGTCATCAAGCACCGCCGGCTCTACCAGCGCGGACTCCTGGCCTGGCTGCGCGGCGACGAGGCCGGTGCTGCGATGATGCGCGACGCGGTGATCGGTATCGAGGACGTCACCGTGCACGGCAATCTGCGGGCGTTCTGGTGGACCGTGGGTGCACTCCTCGAGGGGTTGGTGGAGAAGGGTCTCGACGCCGGCTTCGGTGTGAAGCAGCTCATGGCTCGCATCGACCTCCAGATCCGGCGTGTGGCCGAGGGCAGTGCCAAGGTCGCCGACCGCCTGCGTCGCGAAGTGCTGTACTTCGTGGCGATCAGCGCGCCGGTGGGGCCGCAGGTGCAGGCCGTACAGCGTGTCTTCCATTTGTCGGGGCTGATTCCGTCGGCGGAAGTGCTGTCGGCGGACGTGGTGCGACTGCAGCCAATCCTGCGCGAGGCGCGTGAACAACTCGCCGGCGCCAAGGATGCGTGGCTCAAGGCGGCCTCGGGTCGGGCCGAAAATCTGCCCAAGCTCAAACAGACCTTGGCGTCGGTGCATGCGAAGGCGGCCGACATTCGCAACGGCACGTTGATGCAGCTCACGGCGGCGCTGGTCGAACGGCTCGATCGGATGCCGAGTGCCGGCGTATCCGAGCCGATGGCGATGGAGTACGCGACGGCGCTGCTGCTCGCCGAGAGTGCATTCGAGAACTATTCGAATCTGTCCCCCGATTTTCCGAAGCAGGTCGAGGCGATGCTCGCGCGTCTCGATGCCGTGCACCACGGCCGGCTCGCGGCGAGCGGCAGCGCGCCCCTGCTCGATGAGATGAGCAAGCGTGCGCAGGAGCGGGTGCTGCTGGCGCAGGTCGGGCGCGAGATCCAGGTGAACCTGCGGCACATGGAGCAGGTGCTCGACGCGTTCTTCCGCGATCACGGCAAGCGCGCGGAACTCGTGACGCTCGCCAAGGACAGCGCGCAGATCCGCGGTGCCCTGCGCATCCTGGGCCTCGATGAGGCCGATCGCCTCCTCGCGCTGTGCGAGGAGCAGATCGCGAGCTACGCCGACCCCGAGGTCGTGGTGAGCAATGACGATCTCGAACTTCTCGCGGAGTCGCTCTCGGGCCTGGGCTTCTACATCGAGGCGGTCGAGCAGCAGCGGCCCGATCGCGATCGGCTCATCAAGCCGCTCATCGCACGGCGGCTGGGTGAGACGCCCGAAGCGGCGGCGCCCGAGACCGATTCGGTGGAGGCCGCCGTCGCCGAGTTGCGCGCCGCGCTGCCGCGACTCGTCGAGGAAGTGCGCGCCGCGCCGTCCGACGCCGCCGCCCGTGAAGCGCTCGCGCACCGGCTCACCGGCATGCGCGATGACGCCGATTTGATCGGCGACGCCGACCTCGTCGCCCAGATCAAGCAGATCCTCGCCGACCTCGAGGCGGGTGATGCGGCGCGACTCGCCGCCACGGCGGACGCCATCGCCGACACGGCGGCGCCGGCGCCCGAGATTTCCGACGAGACCCAGCGCCTGCTCGCGACCGATGCGAGCCTGCTCGATCGTGAGTTGCTCGAGATCTATCTGTTCGAGGCGACCGAAGTGCTCGACGGTGTCGAGCGCCAGCATCAGGTCTTGCAGGAGAACCCCGGGGACCGCGAGGCGTTGCGCGTGGTGCGCCGCGGCTTCCACACCCTCAAGGGCAGTGGCCGCATGGTGGGCCTCACCGAACTCGGCGAATACGCCTACGAGGCGGAGCGGATCCTGAACCGCTTGCTCGAGGAGGAGCGGCCGGTGACGCCGGCGGTCAGCGCCTTCATCGGTGTGGCGCAGCGTAGCTTTCGTGACTGGGTGGAGGCGCTGACTGCGCAGGGACGGGTCGTCACTGATCCACGACCGCTGCGCTCGGCGATCGCCGCCGTCGAGCGGGAGTTGCCGGGGTACGAGCCGCAAGGGACGGCGGCCCCCAACGTGATCGAGTTGCCGCGGGTCGTTGCTCCACCGCCTTCTACCGAGGCGTCGCCGGTGGCCATTGCGACCCGCCAACATGATCTGCCGGCGCTCGACTTGATCGAGCTGCCCGACGTCGGCAGCGGCGGTGACGCCGATGTCCTGGCGTTTGTCGTCCCCGACGCGCCGTTCACGGAGACGATCGACATGCCGGCACTGCTCGACGATGGTGCGCTCGGGCATGTGCTGGCGTTCCCGGGCACCGACACCGAGCGCACCGAGCGCACCGAGCGCACCGAAGGCGCCTCGGTGTTCACCCCCGTGGTCGTGGAGGGTGACGCCGAGGCGGCGCCTGATCCCGCGCCGACGGCGATCGCCGCCGCGGCTGACGCCCCCGCGGTGGAAGCCGCCGAATCCGCGCCATCGAACGAAGCGGACACGGCGACGCCGGACGTCGCCGTGGTGCCGGTTCCCGAAGCGATCGCAGTTGTTCCCGAGGCGGCAGCGCCCGCAGCGGCGCCGGCGAGCGCGACCGTCCCCGAGGCGGCGGCGCCGGCAGCAGCGCCAACGAGTGCCACCGTCGTGGCTACTCCCACGGCCGCCCCCGTCGGCGCCGCCGACGAGGTCATCGTGGGCGGAGTGACGCTGTCACGCTCGCTGTGGGATATCCTGCGCGACGAGGCGGAGCAGCACCTCGCGACGCTGGCGCACGAGTTGTCGCTCCTGCAGTTCGATCCGCAGGCGGTCCCGCGGGCGCCGATGGTGCGCGCGAGCCATACCCTGTGCGGCATCCATCGCACCGGTGGGTTTCCGCTGGTGGCGACAACGGCCAAGTCGCTCGAGCAGACGCTGGCGGTGCTGGAGCAGAACGGACCACCGATGGCGGGCGCCGCCTACCCCGTGCTGGCGCGCGCAGTCGCGGGGCTCATCATGCTGGTCGGGCGCATGAAGGCGCTCGCGGCATTCACCGATCAGGATGTCGACGAGGCGCTCGCGATCCAGCGCGAGCTCGATGGGTTGCGTACGGAGTCGGCGGAGCCGGCGCCCGACGCCGAAGCCACGGCGTGGCGGGTTGCCGATCGCGACGACATCGACGAACTCACGACGGAGGACGTGACGCCCATCGAGGCGCTCGCGCCACCGGCGATCGTCGCCTTCATCCCCGCGCCCGCTGTCGGGTCGCCGGCAGACGCGACGGCGACGAGCGTAGCCGAGGGTGGCGTTGCGGTGGATGACGCCGGACCCTCGATTGCGCCGCCGCGCGTCGATCCGCTGGCCGACATTCGTGACGACGTCGATGCGCAGGTGCTGCCGATCTTTCTCGACGAGGCCGGTGAACTGCTGGCGCAGGCCGGGGCCGATCTGCGCGGCTGGCGCCAGGCGCCCGATGACGCCGGCGTGGTGGGGCGTCTGCGGCGCACGTTGCACACGTTCAAGGGCAGCGCGCGGATGGCAGGTGCGATGCGTCTGGGCCAACTCGCTCACCTGATGGAGTCGCGTCTCGACGACGACGCGATCGCTGCCGGCGAGGTGCCGTTCGACGTCCTCGACGAAGACTTCGACCAGATCGCCTTCGTGCTCGACGCGTTGCGCCGCGGCGAAGTCGACGTGCCGCTGCCGTGGGTCGCGGCGCTTGCCGAGGACATGGCGACTCCCGAAACCGGTTCGCCGGTGCCGGCAGTAGCCGCGACCGTCACGCCGCACCAGGACGCGGGGACAGATGCGCTGCCGGCCGACGGGCAGCGTGGGACTCCCGAGCGGCCGGTGGTGGTGCCGATCGCACCGCACCTCGCGCCGGTCGAGACGCAAGCCGCCGCCGCAACCGCGCCGGCGGGCCGGCCCGAGGGCGCCGAGATCGAGGCCGGCGGACCGGCACAGCTTCGCGTTCGCGCCGATGTCATCGATCGTCTCGTCAACGAGGCGGGCGAAGTCGCGATTGCCCGGGCGCGCGTCGAGGTCGAGCTGCGCTCGCTCAAGAACAACCTCCTCGAGCTCACCGGCAGCGTCATCCGTCTGCGCACGCAGATGCGCGAGATCGAGATCCAGGCCGAGTCGCAGATCCAGTCGCAGACCGCCGATCGTCACGGCGATTTCGATCCGCTCGAATTCGATCGCTACACGCGATTCCAGGAGCTCACCCGGTCGCTGACCGAGGGCATCAACGACGTCTCGACCGTGCAGCAGTCGCTCCTCAAGAACCTCGACGACGCCGATACGGCGCTGCTCGCCCAGGCGCGCCTGTCGCGCGACGTGCAGCAGCGGCTGTTCGCGATCCGCACGGTCCCGTTCGGCAGCGTCTCCGAGCGGCTGT
>JBDHRR010000188.1:0-4742 GCA_039807685.1 Burkholderiales bacterium | reverse complement strand
ACGGGACGCCAATCACCGCTACACGGTCGACCTCTCGGTGCGCCGCGGCATGAACAACCGCGCGTGGGTGGCCGAAGGCGCGGGGTCGGATGCGGTGGTGTTCTGTTCGCCGATCTAGCCGGGAGTCCGCAGCGCCCAAAGGGGACCCGGCAAAGGATCGTCACCGGGGAGGCCTCCGGAACCGAAGCATCGATCGAATACGTAGTGCGGTGCGCTATGCTCGCCGTATCCGGGTGTTCAATGGACGCTCGCGCGCATGAGGTGCGGCAACCACAATGCCACTTGCGGGAAAAGCGCGACCACTGCAACGACCACGAAGTAGGCGACGAGAAACGGAAGTACCGCTATCGAGACCGCCCCGAGCCCGACGCGCGCAAGCCGCATCGCAACGAAGAGGTTGGCGCCAACCGGCGGCGTGAGGAAGCCTATCTCGCACGTCAGTACGATGATGACGCCGAGTGTGATCGGATCGATTCCCGCCTTGGCTGCCAGCGGCAAGAAGAGCGGTGTGAACAAGATGATCTGCGCGATCGATTCCATGAAGCAGCCGGTGATGACGAGCACGATGGTGACGACCAACAGGACCGCCAGCGGATCACCTGCAAGCCCACCGAGTAGACTACCGATCTTCTCTGGGATCTGCAGCAGTGCGGCAAGTTGACCGAATGCGATCGCCGGGCCCAACATGATTACGATCGCGCCGCTGATGAGCGCCGTGATGCGCAGCGACTCGACGAAGCGCGACCAAGTCAACTCGCGGTAGATGACAACGCTCGTCACCAGGGCGTAGAAGACTGCGACCGCCGCCGCTTCGGTAGGCGTAAAGGCGCCGCCGTAGATGCCGCCTAGGATCACCACCGGGGCCAGCAGCGCCCACTTGCCCTCCCACGCGGTTGCCGCCATCCGACCAATCGAGACCCGCTCAGCAGTACCCCCATATCCGCGCCGGCGCGCAATAACCCACACCGTCGCCATCAGCAAGCAGCCCGCCAGAATCCCCGGCACCACCCCAGCGGCAAAGAGCTGCGGTATCGACGTGCTGGCGACGATACCGTAAAAGACCATGAGATTCGACGGCGGGATCAGACTGCCGAGAGCTCCGCCGGAAGCGATGATCGCACCCCCGAAAGCCGCGGGATAACGCTCGCGCGCCATTGCCGGAAGGGTAACCGCGCCGACCGCCGCGGCGGTCGCCGGTCCCGAGCCCGAGAGCGCTGCAAAAAACATGCATGCGACGACGGCGACAATGCCGAGCGATCCCGAGTAGTTGCCGACAAGGCTTTGCGCGATGCGAACCAGCCGATCTGCGAGCCCCCCGCGTTCCATCAGCGCACCCGCGAAGACAAAGAGCGGAACGGCCATGATCGGGACGTTGCTAAGTGCCGTATACGAACTCTGCGCCAGGGAGATTATGGATACATCAGCGAACACGAACCCCAGCATGGTCGCGATGCCAATTGCCATCGGAATCGGTACGCCGATGCCGATGGTCCCGAATAGCACGAGAAAGACTACAACCCATTGCGGCATAGCGGCTAGTCGTTCCGGGCTTCGAATGGCGAATCGCCGGTGCGGCGCCAGCTCATATATGACTGAATCATCCGCAGACAGATCAGCGAGTAGCCGACCGGAATCGCGAGGCTCGGCCACAGCAGGTTGATCTCGAGCGCCGCCGAATAGAACGGCTGCTCGCGGAAGCTTGCGACAAGCAAGGCTCCCTCCCAGACCATGATGGCATTGAACGCGAACCACAGTACATCCGAGAACACCGCCACGGCCGTCGCAGCGGCCTTCGGCAGCAACCAATACGCTGCGAGCACTCGAATATGGGCACGCTCCCGAACCGCGAATGCCGCACCGAAGTAGACGAGGCCTACCATGCAGTAGACCGCGATCTCGTCACTCCAGCTCATCGGCGACTGAAACACGTAGCGCATCACCACCTGCGCGAAGACCAATAGCGAAAGCATGCACATACATGCCCCCGCCAAGGCCTCCTCGGCATGCCGCTCAAGCCAATGGCCAGCGCACACGATCACCTTGCCGTTCAACCGAAACCTCGAGCTAAGCAAAGCAGCGAACCCGCGACGTCATCGATCCATTACTTCGCGTACGCTGGCTCAACGAGTCTCACGAATCTGCTTGACCAGTTCTGCAAATTCCGGGCCTCGCTGCTTGGCAATTTCGTCGACGACGCCAGCAGCCGCCTTGATGAACGGCACCTTGTCCGGTTGACTGAACTTGACGCCCATAGCCTCGAGCCGGCCGTGGATGCTCTTTTCGAGCTTCAACTCCGCTTCCTGCCCGACCTTGGCGGACTCCACCGCGGCGCGACGAACCGCCGCTTGCTGCTCGGCACTCAGCTTTTTCATGAATCGGTCGGAGATCAGGAGCGGTGCGACCAGCGCGAAGTGTTCCGTCTCCGCCATGTACTTGGCCACCTCGGCGAAACCATTCAGCAGAAAACCCGTAGGCTCGAGATCACCGCCATCGACGATCCCAGTCTGCGTGGCAGTCAGCGTCTCGCTCCACGGCAACGGAGTTGGATCGACACCAAACGCCTTGTAGGTAGCGATCGCAACCGGATTCGGCGGAACGCGGAAGCGCAAACCCTTCAGATCCGCCATCTTCTCGATCGGCCGCTTGGTGTTGTAGATATTCCGAAACGCGATTGACGTACTGGAGAAAATATGGAATCCCGCCGCCTTCGCGCTCTTCTCCGAGAGTTCCCGACCAACCGGTCCTTCGAGGACTTTCGTCGCATGCGCGTAGTCACGCAGGATATACGGCAACGTGAACACATCGTAGAGACGAAAGAACGGCCCGACGTTGTTCTGCGCCACGATCGTCGCGTCGAGAGTGCCCAATTGGAG
Organism: Burkholderiales bacterium; assembly: GCA_039807685.1. Taxonomy (GTDB): domain Bacteria; phylum Pseudomonadota; class Gammaproteobacteria; order Burkholderiales; family Casimicrobiaceae; genus VBCG01. Next base: position 1,869 of record JBDHRR010000188.1, on the reverse strand, counting down.
CTTCTTGACCATCTCCTCCTCACCGCCCATTTTGAAGCAACAGTAGGTTTGGACCTGGATCTGGCCGTGCGTGTACTCCTCTACACGCTTCTTGAAATCATTGCCCGCGACTGCAAACGGATGCTCATCGGTAGGAGGATTCCAGCCGATCGTCATGCGGATCTGAGCGAAGGCCGAACCCGACAGCAACCAGAGCGCGAGCGTCGCCACCAAGGCCGGCAACTTGAACGAGTGACGTGTCATGACGGTTTCTCCCAACATAAGCGACGTAAGAGGCGGACTGATCATACGCGGCATACTTGCGACTTGGATAGCGAATTCGAAAGGAGATCAACAAATGCGTTTCGGCCTGATCGGTTACGGTGCCTGGGGGCGCTATCACGCCAACTCGATTGCCGCCCTACCCGGACTCGAACTCACCGCCATCGCCTGCAAGAGTCCTGCGACCGTCGACGCAGCGCGACGCGATTTTCCATCTGCACGCGTCACGGCGCGCTGGCAGGACGTCATCGCGAGTGACGATGTCGATGTTGTCGACATCGTGCTGCCGAACTACCTGCATGCCGAAGTTGGCTGCGCCGCGCTCACTGCGGGAAAGGATGTGTTGCTCGAAAAGCCGATGGCGACGACACTCGAGGATTGCGATCGACTGATGGCAGCATCCCGCAAGAGCGGCGCGGTGCTGTCGATCGGACACGAGTTTCGTCTTTCGACGCAATGGGGTCGCGTCAAGCAGCTCATCGTCGCTGGCGAAATTGGCGCTCCGCTCTTCGTCAACATCAATCTCTTCCGCAACTTCTACCGAACCGGCGCTGACGGATGGCGCTACGACGAGAAGCAGGTCGGCTCGTGGATCCTCGAGGAGGCTGTGCACTTCTTTGATCTCGCCCTGTGGTATCTCGAGCAATATGGCGCACCGGTCGCAGTGCGCGCGTATGGTAATCGAAAGCCAGGACGAAAGACGCGGATGTACGACAACTTTTCGGCACTCGTCCGCTTCGCCGGCGGACCCTACGCGACAATCACGCAATGCATCGCGGGCTTCGAGCACCATTTGGTCGCCGAAGTTGCCGGAACCGAGGGCGCGATCCGTACGGCGTGGTCCGGCGCGATGGACCGCGACCACCATCCAGTCTTCGACTTCCGGGTTCAGCGCAAGGGCTTTGCCTTCGAACGAGGCGTGCGCGAATCGGAGCATGAGTCCATAGCCGCTTCGGGTGAGGTCTACGAGCTCAAGGAGCAGATTCGCTTGACTGCGCAAGCGCTGCAGGAGCGCCGGCCTCTCGTGTCCGGCGACGTGGCACGCGAAAGAGTGCGGTTGTGTCTCGAGGCCGAGCGTTCGATCACGGAAGGGCGTGAGCTCGAATTGACTGTCTCGTGATTGGCGTTCCGTCCGACGACGGCGGATTTTGCTCGATCGGGCGAACGGGCGCATCCGGTTGATGCACCCCATGAAGCGGCGGCGTCCGCAGACCCGGCGTGGCTCGGCAGCGTCGCCGAACACGATGTCAGACGACGCCCACACGTTGATGAAGTTTTGTCCCGTAAAACCGGAGGTGTCGTCGGATGCTGGCACGAAGACCATCGCTGCGGCGTCGTTGGAGTCGAGGCAGCACTTCAGACGCTGAGCCTCGTGGAGTACATCGCCGGCAGGCGTGCGCCATAAGCGCTGGTGGCGCTCCGCGACGATGGCGGCGACGACGATGCGCCACATGGTCCGAAGCTAGGAGTTCGCGAGTCCGTCCGGAACCTCGATGCCGTCGACCTCGGCGCGCCGGCGCAGCGCTTCGCGGCGCGCGCCGGGCAGCCGTACGCCGTCGTCGGCGAGCATCTCGGTCACCAGCACCTCGAGACGATCGAGGTAGGCGT
>JBDHRR010000053.1:0-23594 GCA_039807685.1 Burkholderiales bacterium | reverse complement strand
TCGCCGCCGACGTCGAGGCGGCGGCCAAGGCGCGCGGCCCTGCCAGCGCGTCCACTGGCGAAACGAGCGCCGACGGCGCGGTGCTGCCGATGACGCCCACCCGGCGCATCGTCGCCGACCGGCTCGCCGCGAGCGCGCGCAGCGCGCCGCACTTCTACCTCACCGCGCACCTGGACATGGGGGCCCTGCGCGACGGTCTCGCGGCACATCGTCATGCAGGCGCGGCGCCACTGTCGGCCACGCTCGCGATCGTCTACCTCGCCGCGCGCGTCCTCACCCGCCACCCGGCGCTCAATGCGAGCTGGGAGGACGCGGGCATCCGGCTGCACCCACAGGCGCACGTCGGCGTGGCGATGGATCGTGACGGCGATCTCGTGGTGCCGGTCCTGCGCGACGCCGATCGACAACCGCTCGCCGCGCTGGCGGCCGACTATGCACGGCTGCGCGAGGCGGTGCGCACGCGGACGATCGCGCCGGCCGACATGCGCGGCGGCACGTTCACGGTGAGCAACCTCGGTATGTACGGTGTCGACGCCTTCACCGCGATCATCAATCCCCCCGAAGCGGCGATCCTCGCGATCGGGCGCACGATCGACACGCCGGTGGGACGCGACGGCGCGATCGTGCTGCGACCGATGGCGACGTTCTGCCTGTCTTCGGACCATCGTATCGTCGATGGCGTCGCCGCCGCGCGGTTCATGGCAGACTTGCGCGTCGCCATCGAGGCGCCGAGCCTGCTGCTGCCGAGTTTCGCCACCACCACCGCGTAGTCGGCAGCGAGCGACAGGACGCGATCGTCACGATCTCACCGAACGCACATCTTCAGCAGGCGAAGGGCGCGGCGACGCCCGGCCAGCATCCCCGGAGGACATTGTCATGAAGAACCAGCATCGTTGCAGCACGCGCCGCCCCGCGCGTCGCGCCGTACTCGCCACGTTGGGCGCACTGGGAGTCGCGGCGGCGTTCACCGCCGGCAGCGCGCTCGCGCAGGCACCCGGCGGCAAGCTCGTGCTCTACACGTCGCAGCCGGAGCGCGATGCGTCGCAGACCGTCGCCGCGTTCCGCAAGGTCAATCCGGGCGTCGAAGTCGAGGTGTTCCGCTCGGGAACGACCGAGGTGATGGCCAAGCTCGCCGCGGAATTCGCGGCCGGCCAGCCCAAGGCCGACGTGCTGCTGATCGCCGATGCGGCGAGCATGGAGTCGCTCAAGAAGGACGGCCGCCTCCTCGCCTACCCGCAGGCCAAGGTCGACGGCATCGATCCCGCGGTGCTCGACGCCGACCGCACCTACTTCGGCTCCAAGCTCATCACCACCGGCATCGTCGTCAACACCAGCGTGAAGTCGCGCCCGCAGTCGTGGACCGATCTCGTCAAGCCCGAGTACAAGGGACAGATCAGCATGCCGAGCCCGCTCTACTCCGGCGCGGCGGCGATCATGCTGGGGACGATGACCGCGCGCACCGATCTCGGCTGGTCGTTCTTCGAGAAATTGAAGGCGCTCGATGCCATTGCGGTGCGCGGCAACGGCGCGGTGCTCACCGCCGTCGCCAACGGCGAGAAGACCGTCGGCATCCTCGTCGACTTCATGGCCTTCAACGCCAAGGCCAAGGGCTCGCCGGTCGACTTCATCTTCCCCAAGGAAGGCAATCCTGCGGTCACCGAACCGGTGGCGATCGTCAAGGCCACGCAGAATCAGGTCGCGGCGAAGGCCTTCGTCGACTTCATCCTCTCGCTCGACGGCCAGAAGCTCGTGGTGTCGATGGGCTACATCCCCGCCAATCCCGCCGCCGGAGCGCCGGCGTGGCTGCCCGCCGGGACGAAGATCAACCTCATGCCGACCAACATCGCGCAGGTGGTCGCCACCAACGAAGCCAACCTCAAGCGCTTCGCGGAGATCTTCGGCAAGTAATCCGCAATGACCGCCGGCACGGACACGATCGGACAGGGTCTCAAGGAGCGGATCGAGGAAAACGCGCTGCTCGCGGTCCTGCTGCTGGTCGTCGCCGTGCTGTCGGTCGTGCCGCTGGCGCGCCTCATCGCGGAGGCTTTCGCGCCGGGCGGCCAGTGGTCCCTCGCGGCGTTCGGCAGCGTGCTCGGCAACGCCGCGACGTGGACCGCCACTCGCAACAGCCTGGTCGTGGCGCTGGGCGGCACGGTGCTGGCGGCGCTGCTGGGCAGCGCCGTCGCGCTCATCGTCGCGCTGACCGACATCCGCGCGCGCAATGCCTTCGTGTTCCTGTTCGTGATGCCGCTCATGATCGCGCCGCAGGTCGTGGCACTTGCGTGGCTCACCATGTTCGGGCCGGCGAGCGCGCTGCTGCACCTCCTCGGCATCGCGCCGCCGCCGGGTTCGCGCAATCCGCTGTACTCAGCGGGCGGCATCGTGCTGCTGCTGGGCGTGCAGTACGCACCCTTGGTGTTTCTGGCGCTGCGCGCCGGCCTGCGCGCGCTGCCCGGCGAGCTCATCGAGGCGGGCTTCGCCGGTGGTGGCGGCCGCTGGCGCGTGCTCTGGCGCATCGTGCTTCCGCTGATGACGCCACCGCTCGTCGCCGGCGTCGCGCTCGCCTTCGTGTCCTGCCTCGGCAACTTCGGCATCCCCGCCTTCCTCGGCATACCGAGCGGCTATCTCGTGCTGCCCACCCTCATCTACCAGCGCCTTGCGGGCCTCGGCACGAGCGTGCTTGCCGAGGTCTCGGTGCTGTCGATCCTGGTCGGCGTGATCGCGATCGTCGGCATCCGGTTGCAGGACATGATGCTCAGGCGCCGCGATTTCCGCGTCGTCTCGGTGTCGAACCTCGCCACGCCCTTCGAGCTCGGCCGCTGGCGGCTGCCGGTCGAGATCGCGCTGTGGTCGCTCGTCGTGTTCTTGATCCTGCTGCCGATGGTGGCGCTGGCGCTGACCTCGCTCGTCCCCGCCGTCGGCGTCAAGCTCTCCGCCGCCAATGCGACGCTGGAGAATTTCCGCTTCGTGCTCTTCGATCACGACGCCGCCCGCCGCGCCTTTCGCAACAGCCTCGGGTTGTCGGTGCTCGCGGCAATCGCGATCGCGCTCTTCGCGGTTCCGCTCGCGTACTTCCTCGTCTGGCGGCGCTCGCGCCTGCTCCGCTTCGTCGCGTTCTTCGCCGAACTGCCGTATGCGATCCCCGGCGTCGTCGTCGCGATCGCCGCGATCCTCCTCTTCCTGAAGCCGCTACCGCTCGTCGGCTTCACGCTCTACAACACGGTGTGGATCATCCTCTTCGGCTACCTCGCGCGTTTCCTGGTGCTCGGACTGCGGCCGGTGGTGAGCGGCTTCCACCAGCTCGATCGCACGCTCGAGGAAGCGGCACAGATCACCGGTGCCCGCCTGCTGCGGCGGCTGCGCACGGTCATCCTGCCGCTGGTCGCGCCGGCGGCGGCGGCCGGGGCGCTCCTCATCTTCCTCACCGCCTTCAACGAGCTCACCATCTCCGCGCTCCTGTGGTCCTCCGGCGCCGAGACGCTCGGCGTCGTGCTCTTCTCCTTCCAGCAAGGCGGCGACGCGACCTATGCCGCCGCCCTTGCCATGCTCACCATCGTGCTCTCGCTGGCGCTGATGCTCTCCACGCTGCTCTTTGCCGGCCGCGTGTCGCGCGGCGTGATTCCATGGCGCGATTGACCGTCGAACACCTCGTCAAGTCGTTCGGCTCGTTCCGCGCCCTCGACGACGTCTCGCTCGCCGTCGGGGACGGCGAGTTCGTGGCGATCCTCGGTGCCTCGGGCTGTGGCAAGACGACGCTCCTGCGCCAGATCGCCGGCTTCGATCGCGCCGACGGCGGCCGCATCGTCATCGGCGAGACGCCGGTATCGGCGCCCGATCGCCACGTCCCGCCGGAGCGCCGGCGCATCGGGATCGTGTTCCAGTCGTACGCGCTGTGGCCGCACATGACGGTTGCCGAGAATGTGGGCTACGGGCTCGATACCGCCGGCGTGCGCGAACCCGAGCGCTCACGACGCATCGCCGACGCGCTCGCGCTGGTGCGCCTCGACGGCTTCGCCGATCGCCGTCCGGCGCTCCTCTCCGGCGGCCAGCGCCAGCGCGTGGCCCTCGCCCGCTGCCTCGTCACCGAGCCTTCGCTCGTCCTGCTCGATGAACCGCTCGCCAACCTCGACGTGCACCTGCGTGCCGGCATGGAGGACCAGTTCGCGCAGTTCCACGCGCGCACCCGCACGACGATGGTCTACATCACGCACGATCAGGCGGAGGCGATGGCACTGGCCGACCGCATCGCGGTGATGGACAAGGGGCGCGTCCTGCAGTTTGCCGCGCCATCGACGCTCTACCGCAAACCGGCCGACGCCACGGTCGCCCGCTTCATCGGCGAGGGGATCATCGTCCCGGTCGGCGTTCGCGCCGTGCCCGGCGACGGACACTGCACGGTCGACCTCTTCGGGATGCCGGTGCGCATGCGCTGCGCGCCGGGCCAGCGTGCAGGTGACGCGAGCGCGGTGCTGCGCTCGGGCGACCTCGTTCCCGCCAGCGCAAGCGATCCCGCGCTCGCCGCGAGCGTCGTGCGCACGATCTACAAAGGGGGACACTTCCGCATCGAGGCGCGGCTTGCATCGCCCGCGCCCGGCGCCCACGACGTCGTGTTGCACCTCGACGTCCCGGAACCCTCGTCGCTCGCCGCCGGCGCGCCGATGACGATCGCGGTGCGCGACGGTTGGGTGCTCCCGGCATGAGCCCGCGCGCGACGCCGGCGCCGGGGGCGGCCTTCTTCGCCGGCGGCACCGCATGATGCGTCTCGCGCTGCACGGCGGCTTCGGCGAGAAGGGGCGCACGTCGCTCGCCGTCGAAGCCGACGGCTACCGGTTGCTGCTCGACGTGGGCGTCAAGACGAGCGCGCACGGCCAGCCCGACTACCAACCGGCCATCGGCGCCGCGGCACTTGCGCGCACCGACGCGATCGTGATCACGCACGCGCACGAGGATCACGCTGGTGCGCTCGGCTGGTGCCTCGCGCACGGCTTCACCGGGACCGTTCACGTCACCGACGAGACGCGCCGCGATCTCGTGCACGGGATCGAGGGTTACGCCGACCCCGCCGACAGTGCGCGCATCGCCAGTGCCCGCTTCGTGCCGCTGCCGGCGCACGGGCGCATCACGCTCGGCCCGTTCACGATCGATACCGGACGCTCGGGGCACATCGTCGGCGGCGTGTGGTGCAGCATCGACGACGGCACCACGCGCTTCGTCTACTGCGGCGACGTGGTGCCGGAAAGTCCGGTGTTCGTGATGGACCCGCTGCCCGCCTGCGACGTGCTGGCGATCGACGCTTCGTACGGCGACGACGATGTCGCGCCCGCGGCGCGCGCCGAGGCGGTACGGGCCTGGGTGCGCAGGCACCCGCAAGGCGCGCTGCTGCCCACGCCGCTGCTCGGTCGCTCGCTCGAACTCCTCGCGGTGCTCGACGGGCCGCTGGCGCTCGCTCCCGGCATGCGCGAGGCGCTCGTCGCGCAACTCGCCGAGCGCGAGTGGATCGTTCCCGGCGTGGCGTCACGTCTGGCGCGTCGCCTGGATGTCGCGATCGACTGGAACGATGTGCAGGCGCTGCCGGCTGCGCCGCTCCTGTGCCACGACGGCATGGGGATGGCCGGGCCCTCGCGCGGTCTGCTCGAGCAGGCGCGTGCGACGGGCTGGCCGGTGCTGCTCACCGGCCACGTGCCCGAGGGCAGCCGTGGCGCAACGCTGCTGGCCGAGCGCCGCGCCGACTGGCTTCGCCTGCCGACGCACCCGACACTTGCCGAGAATCGTGCGCTGGTGGCGGCCAGCGGTGCGCGGCGCGTGCTGGGACACTCCTGCGATACGGCCACCCTCACCCGCCTGGGCGCGCACCTGCCCGCTCTCGACACCGCGCTCGTCACCGGCGACACCGTGCCACTGCCATGAGTCAAGACCCATCGAGCGCCGCATTGCGGATCCTCGCGGCCAACGACGACGGCGCAACCGCGCCGGGACTCGCCCTCCTTGCCGACGTCGCAAGCGCGCTGGGCGAGGTCGTGTGCATCGGACCGGCGCGCAAGTGGACCGCGGCGAGCCACCACGTGAGCTTCGACCGCGATCTCACGCTCACCCGCCTCGACGCGCGGACCTACGAGTGCTCGGGCACGCCGGTCGACGGCCTCATCGTCGGCCTCGCCACGCTCTGCGCCGAGAGCAAGCGGCCCGATCTCGTGCTGGCCGGCATCAACGACAAGCGCAACGTCGGCGAGGATGCCGCCTATTCCGGGACGATGGCGATCGCCCGCGAGGCGGCGATGCGCGCGATACCGGCAATCGCGCTGTCGCACGAGCGCAAGGACGACTATCCGCAGGCCGAGCGCGCGTGGCTCGCACGGTTGCTGCGTGCGCTCTACGGCACGCGCGCCGCATGGTCCGCCGACGGCGGCTTCCTCGCCGTCAACCTGCCGGCGCGACTGCCAGCCGGCCTCGCGTTTCCGCAGCTCGCGCGCGACAAGATCGCCGCGCACTGCGATCTCGTCACGCGCGATGGCGACGGGATCACGGTGCGGCTGCGTCGTGGCCGCCCCGGCACGCGCGCGCCGGGCGACGAGAACGACGTGCTCGCGCACGGCGAGGTTGCGATCGTGCGGCATCGCTGGCACGGCGCGACGGCACCCGATGCGTCGTGGGTCGCGGACCTGCGGCGCACGCTCGACGCGTAGGCGAGCGCCCCGAACGCGGGAGCGCCGCGCACCCCGTGCGGCGCCTCACCGCGCGATCGACGACACGAGTTCGGTGACGAGCGCGACCGCCGCTTCCTGCACCGGCGTTGCCGGCCGTTGCGCGGATACGGCGAGGGCGAGCGAACTCGTCAGCGCCGGCTGGACGATCGGCCGTGCGAGAAGCTTGCGCGCAAGGTCGGTGGCACTCGCGGCGCGCCGCGACAGGATCGCGTGCCCCTGCCCCTCGGCCACGAGTTCGAGGATGGCACTGACGGCGTCGATTTCCAGCGCGACCTGCGGCCGCGCGCCGATCGTCGCCAGCCGCGCCTCGACCAGCGCGCGGATCGAATGTGGACGACTCGGAATGACGAGGGGATAGTCGGGCAGCTCGCGCAGCCGCACGGTCGCGGCGATGCGCCGCGCGGGCCGCCGGCTGATGAGGCACAGCGGCTCGTCGGCGAGTGGGGTGAGGTCGATCGCCGGCGAGGGTGCGGGGTTGTAGAGCACGCCGACGTCGACGCGCCCGACGACCACCCATTCGAGGATATGCACCGACAGACCCTCGACGATGCTGATCGACGCCTTCGGAAAGCGCTGGCGGAACTCGCGCACGATCGATGCGGTGTGCGCCCGCGCCAGCGTCGGCGGCAGTCCGAGCACGATGGGACCCACGGGCGCGCGCTTGGCCTCGTCGACGTCCCGGCGCGCGCGTTCGACCTGCTGCAGGATGCTGCGGGCGTGGACGAGGAGCCGCTTGCCCGCCTCGGTCGGCGTCGCGCCGCGGCCGTTGCGAAGCAGGAGGTTCTGGCGCAACTCGACTTCGAGAGTGCGTACCTGGCGGCTGATCGCCGGCTGGGCGACGCCGAGCAGGCGCGAGGCGCGCGTGAAGCCGCCCAGGTCCACGACGGCGACGAAGTATTCGAGTTGCTTGAGATCCACGGCGACGATGGACGACGTCCGGCACTGCAATGCCCGTTCGGCATAGCTGCTAGTCTAGCAATCGCGCTGGCGCCGGTGCGGCCCGCGGCGCAGACTGCTCGATCAGCAACCGCTTCGGGTGCCCTCCCCCCTCGTCATGGCCGAGCCGCTGCGCATCATCTCGTCGATGGCGACCCGCCAGGTGTTGAGCGAGCTCGTAGCGCTCTATCGCCAACGCGCGGCCGTCGACACAGGCCTCGAATCGGTCGGCGGCGTCGATGCCGCGCGGCGCGTACGCGCGGGCGAAGCCTTCGATGCCGTCATCCTCGCCGCGGAGACGATCGACCGGCTCATCGACGAAGGCCGGCTCATCCCGGGCAGCCGGGTCGACCTCGTGCGATCGGGCGTCGCGGTCGCGGTGCGCGCGGGAGCGCCGCACCCCGACATCGGCTCCGCGGAAGCGCTGCGCCACGCCGTGCTCGCGGCACGCAGCGTCGGCTACTCGACGGGGCCGAGCGGCGTCCATCTCGCGCGGGTCCTCGAGCGCTGGGGCGTGCGCCCCGGATCGGGGCCGGTGGTCGTGCAAGCGCCGCCCGGCGTGCCGGTGGGCACGCTCGTCGCCCGCGGCGAGGTCGAATTGGGCTTCCAGCAGCTATCCGAGTTGTTGTCGCTCCCCGGCGTCGACGTCCTCGGGCCACTGCCCGATCCCATCCAGATCGTGACGACCTTCGCCGGTGCGGTCGCCGCCACCTCCGCGCAACCCGAGGCGGCGCGCGGCCTGCTCGCCTTCATGGCCTCGGCCGATGCCGATGCCGTGAAGTATCGGCAAGGGATGGAACCGGCGGCGTGAGGTCATCGATCGGCCGCGTTCTCTCATGCCATATCGGCATAGCTGGTAGTGTCGCCATAGCACTGTTCAATGTGCCGGATGGCGTGCAGACTGCCGATGTCGGGGCGGTCGCCGTCGAACGCGGGCCTCGCCACGCGGCAACATCGCCGCGGGGCGATCGCAAGGCCGCAACGAGGCAATCCCAGGGAACTCTGGTGAAGGAGGCCACATGAGCGAATTCGGCAAGCTGGGGGTAGCGGTGCGCAACATCGCGCGTGCCGACGCCGGTGCGGTCGATCGCCTCGCGCGCGCCGGGGTCGCGACCGTGCACGAGGCGCAAGGCCGTGTCGGACTCATGAAGCCCTACCTGCGACCGGTCTGGCCTGGTGCCGCAGTCGCCGGTTCGGCGGTGACGGTGCTCGCGCAACCGGGTGACAACTGGATGCTGCACGTGGCCGCCGAGTTGCTGCAACCGGGCGACGTCTGCGTGGTCGCGGTCACCACCGACAACGACGACGGCATGTTCGGCGACCTCCTCGCGACGTCGTACCGCGCACGCGGCTGCCGCGCGCTGGTGATCGATGCCGGCGTGCGCGATGCGCGGGTGCTGGCCGAGATGAAGTTCCCCGTCTGGTCGAAGGCGATCCACGCCAAGGGTACCGTCAAGGCGACCGTCGGCTCGGTGAACGTGCCGGTGGTCTGCGCCGGCATGCTCGTGCACCCGGGCGACGTCGTCGTCGCCGACGACGACGGCGTGGTGGTCGTGGCCCGCGAGCGCGCCAGCGCCGTTGCCGACGCCGCCGAGGCGCGCGAGAAGAACGAGGAAGGCAAGCGCGCGCGTCTGGCCGCCGGCGAACTCGGCATCGACCTCTACGGCATGCGCGAGCCGCTTGCCAAGGCAGGGTTGAAGTATGTCGACTGACGTCACGACCGGCAGCGCTGCCGCGCCGCGGTCTTCCGGTGCGCGCGCCTTCACGATGGATGCCGACTGGATGCCTTTCCACCCGAATCCGTCGAAGCCACGGTTCCGGCCACCGCCGGGCGCGGTCGATGCGCACTGCCACGTCTTCGGCCCGGGTGACGTCTTCCCCTATGCGCCGGAACGCAAGTACACGCCCTGCGACGCGCCCAAGGAGAAGCTCTACGCGCTGCGCGACTTCCTGGGTTTCGAGCGCAACGTCGTCGTGCAGGCGACCTGCCACGGCAACGACAACCGCGCGCTGGTCGACGCGCTGGTGCACGCGCACGGCAAGGCGCGCGGCGTCGCATCGGTGGCGCGCGCCGTCACCGACGACGAATTGCGCGCGATGCACGCCGCCGGCGTGCGCGGCACGCGCTTCAACTTCGTGCGGCGGCTGGTCGACTTCACGCCGCGCGAGGTGCTCGTCGAGATTGCGAACCGGATCGCGCCGCTGGGCTGGCACGTCGTCGTCTACTTCGAAGCACAGGACCTGCCGGACCTGTGGGACTTCTTCACGTCGCTGCCGACCACCGTCGTCGTCGATCACATGGGCCGGCCCGACGTCACGAAGCCGGTCGACGGTCCCGAGTTCCAGCGCTTCGTGGCGCTCATGCGCGAGCACCCGAACGTCTGGTCGAAGGTGAGCTGCCCCGAGCGCCTGTCGAAGTCGGGACCGCCCACCTACGACGACGTCGTGCCCTTTGCAAGGCATCTCGTCGAGGCGTTTCCGGATCGCGTGCTGTGGGGCACCGACTGGCCGCACCCGAACCTGAAGGACCACATGCCCGACGACGGCACGCTCGTCGACTTCGTTCCGCGCATCGCGACCACGGCGGAGTTGCAGCGCAGGCTCCTGGTCGACAATCCGCTGCGACTCTACTGGGAAGGCTCGAACCCGTGATGCACTACAACGAAGCGTTCAAGGACATCCCCGGCACGACGGTGTTCGACGCGACGCAGTCGCGCCTGGGCTATCACCTCAACATGTTCTGCATGTCGCTCATGAAGGACGAGAACCGGAAGGCGTTCAAGGCCGACGAGCGCGCCTACCTCGGCCGCTACGCGATGAGCGCCGAACAGCGCGAGGCGGTGCTCGCCCGCGACTACAACCGCATGATCGCGCTCGGCGGCAACATCTACTTCCTCGCCAAGATCGGCGCCACCGACGGCTTCTCGTTCCAGAACCTGGCCGCGAAGATGACCGGCGTCCCGGAGGACGAGTACAAGGCGATGATGGTGGCGGGCGGACGCCCGCCCCAGGGCAACCGCAGCAAGTCGGATCCTACGAGGTAGCGATGGCGCGCATCACCGCCGGTCTCGCGACCTCGCACATCCCCGCGGTCGGCGCGGCGATCGACCTCGGCAAGACGCAAGAGCCCTACTGGCAGCCGGTGTTCGCGGGCTACGAGTTCTCCCGGCGCTGGATCGCCGCGCACCGGCCCGACGTCGTCGTGCTCGTCTACAACGACCACGCCTCGGCGTTCTCGCTCGAGATGATCCCGACCTTCGCGATCGGCTGCGCCGAATCCTTCGCACCCGCGGACGAGGGCTGGGGGCCGCGGCCGGTACCCACCGTGCAGGGCCACCCGGAGCTCGCCTGGCATATCGCGCAGTCGGCGATCCTCGACGAATTCGACATGACGATCGTCAACCGGATGGATGTCGACCACGGGCTCACGGTGCCACTCTCGCTGATGTTCGGGCAGCCGTCCGCGTGGCCGGTGCGGGTGATTCCGCTCGCGGTCAACGTCGTGCAGTATCCGCCGCCCACCGGCAACCGCTGCTGGAACCTGGGCCGCGCGATCCGCAAGGCGATCGACTCCTTCGACCAGGACCTGAAGGTCATGGTCTGGGGCACCGGCGGCATGTCGCACCAGTTGCAGGGTCCGCGCGCGGGCTTCATCAACCGCGAGTTCGACACCGCGTTCCTCGACGCACTCACGCGCGACCCGCGGTCGCTGGTGGCCAAGCCGCACGTCGAGTACGTGCGCGAGGCGGGTTCGGAAGGCATCGAACTCGTCATGTGGCTCGTCATGCGCGGCGCCCTCGCGGCCGATGCGCGCGAGATCTACCGCTTCTATCACGTGCCCGCGTCGAATACGGCAGTGGGCCACATCATCCTCGAGAATCCATGAACGTCTGTCTCGCCGGCGCCGGTGCGTTCGGCATCAAGCACCTCGAAGCCCTCGCGAAGATCGACGGCGTGCGCGTGACTTCGCTCGTCGGCCGCACGCACGAGGCGACCGCGGAGGTTGCGCGCCGCTTCGGCATCGGCCACGTGACGACCGACCTCGCCGAGAGTCTCGCGCGAAGCGACGTCGACGCGGTGATCCTCGCCACACCCACACCGTTGCACGCGAGCCAGTCGATCGCCTGCCTCGAGGCGGGAAAGCACGTGCAGGTCGAGATTCCGCTCGCCGACTCGCTCGCCGACGCGCAAGCCGTGCTCGCCGCGCAGCAGGCATCCGGCAAGGTGGCGATGGTCGGCCACACGCGCCGCTTCAATCCGAGTCACCAGTGGGTGCGCCGGAAGATCGTCGCCGACGAATTCCATCTCCAGCAGATGGACGTGCAGACGTACTTCTTTCGCCGCCGGAACATCAACGCCCTCGGCCAGCCGCGGTCGTGGACCGACCACCTCCTGTGGCACCACGCGGCGCACACCGTCGACCTCTTCGCGTACCAGGCGCGCAGCGAGATCGTCGTGGCGCACGCGGTGCAAGGACCGCTGCACCCGGAACTCGGGATTGCGATGGACATGTCGATCCAGCTGAAGACCGCATCCGGCGCGATCTGCACGCTCTCGCTCTCGTTCAACAACGACGGGCCGCTCGGTACCTTCTTCCGCTATATCGGCGATTCGGGCACCTACATCGCGCGCTACGACGATCTCACCGACGGCAAGGACCAGAAGATCGACGTGTCGAAGGTGGACGTGTCGATGAACGGCATCGAATTGCAGGACCGCGAGTTCGTGGGCGCGATCCGCGAGGGTCGCGAGCCCAATGCGAGCGTCGCGCAGGTGCTGCCGTGCTACCGGACGCTCGCCAAACTCGAACGCGATCTGGCGGCACAGCCCTGAACGAGTTCCGGTGAACGGCGTGGCGATGCACTGATCGAGAGCAAGGCAAGTGGCACCGGCGGCGATGCCTGCCGGGGCCGGCAACCGGCGCTCCAGGTGGGGCGCCGACCGTGACCACTCGATCCCCGAGAGGAGGCGACGATGGGAGCAGGCAAGAAGGACTACGGCATACCGGGAACCCCGATCTTCGACGGTGACGCGGCCCGCAAGGGCTACGCGCTCAACGCGATGTGCTATTCGTTCAATTCGGCAGAGAATCGCGAGGCGTTCAAGCGCGACGAGGCTGCGTACTGCGCGAAGTTCGGCCTGAACGACGCGCAGCGCAAGGCGATCGCGAACCGCAACGTGCTCGAACTGATCGCCGCCGGCGGCAACATCTACTACCTCGCGAAGTTCGCGGGGATCTTCGGGCTCGACGTGCAGGACGTCGGCGCGCAGCAGACCGGCATGACCAAGGACGCCTTCAAGGCGAAGCTCGTCGAGGCAGGGAGGTAAGCATGGCCACCATCATCGGCAGCATCATGACGTCGCACGTCCCCGCGATCGGCGGGGCGATCGCCAAGGGACGCCAATCCGATCCCTACTGGAAGCCATTCTTCGACGGCTATCCGCCGGTGCGCGCGTGGCTCGACCGCGCGAAGCCGGACGTCGTGGTCGCCTTCTTCCAGGACCATGGACTCAATTTCTTCCTCGACAAGCTGCCGACGTTCGCGGTCGGGGCGGCGCCGGAGTACCAGAATGCCGACGAGGGCTGGGGCATCCCCACGCTGAAGACGGTCAAGGGCGACCCCGCGCTGTCGTGGCACATCATCGATGCACTGGTCGCCGACGAGTTCGACATCACGATGTGCCAGGAAATGAAGATCGATCACGCGCTGACGCTCCCGCTCGCGCTGCTGTGGCCAGGCGGCGGCGATTGGCCGGTGCGCGTCGTGCCGATCACCATGAATCACGTGCAGCACCCGCTGCCGTCGCCCAAGCGCAGCTACAAGCTGGGCGAGTCGGTCGGCCGCGCGATCCAGTCATGGGATAGCGATGCGCGGGTGCTGGTCCTCGGCACCGGCGGGCTGTCGCACCAGCTCGATGGCGAGCGCGCGGGATTCATCAACAAGCCCTTCGACCTCATGTGCATGGATGCGCTGGTCAACGATCCACAGAAGCTCACGCGCTACTCGGCGCTCGACCTCGTCCGCGAGGCCGGCGCGCAAGGGACCGAGTTGATGGCGTGGATCGCCGCGCGCGGCGCCACCCCCGGCCGGCTGACGAAGGTGCATTCGAACTACCACGTGCCGATTTCGAACACCGCCGCTGGCCTCCTCGTGCTGCAGAACGAGGACGCGGCGCTGCCGAAGGCGGCGTGATCCGCACCCGGGCGTGCCGCGCGAGCGGCGCGCCCCGGCGGGCACGGCTCGGCTCACGCAAGGACCAACCACGATGATCATCGACTGCCACGGTCACTACACGACCGCACCTGCCGAACTCGAAGCGTGGCGCAAGCGACAGGTTGCAGCCCTCGGCGACCCCGCGAAGGCGCCGCAGCGCTCGGAGCTCGTCATCGGCGACGACGCCATTCGCGAGAGCCTCGAGAAGGCGCAGCTCAAGATGCAGCGCGAGCGTGGCACCGATCTCACGATCTTCTCGCCGCGCGCGAGCTTCATGGCGCACCACATCGGCAACGAGGCAACGAGCCGCGAGTGGTCGCAGATCTGCAACGACCTCGTCCACCGCGTCTGCCAGCTCTATCCCGACAACTTCATCGGCGTGTGCCAGTTGCCGCAATCGCCGGGCGTGCGACCGGAGAACTCCATCCCCGAACTCGTACGCTGCGTGCAGGAACTGGGCTTCGTCGGCTGCAATCTGAACCCCGATCCGTCCGGCGGCCACTGGAAAGAGCCGCCGCTCACCGATCGCTGGTGGTATCCGCTCTACGAGAAGATGGTCGAGCTCGAGGTGCCGGCGATGGTGCACGTGAGCTCGTCGTGCAATCCCGTGTTCCACGCCACCGGCGCGCACTACATCAACGCCGACACCACCGCGTTCATGCAATTCCTCACGAGCGACCTCTTCCGCGATTTCCCGACGCTCAAATTCATCATCCCGCACGGCGGCGGCGCGGTGCCGTACCACTGGGGACGCTACAAGGGACTCGCGCAGGACCTGAAGCGCCCGCCGCTCAAGGAGCTCGTGCTGAACAACGTCTTCTTCGACACCTGCGTCTACCATTACCCCGGCATCGAGCTCCTCGCCAAGGTCGTCCCGGTCGACAACATCCTCTTTGCCTCGGAGATGGTCGGTGCCGTGCGCGGCATCGATCCCGACACCGGCCATCACTACGACGACACCCGCCGCTACGTCGACCAGCTGCAGGGACTGTCGGCGGACGCCCGCTACAAGATCTTCGAGGGCAATGCCCGGCGCGTCTTCCCCCGCCTCGGCGCGCGCAGTGCGCGTGCCGTCAACACCGTACACTTCGTTCCGTAACGTAGCTGCCAGGAGGAGAAGAACCATGAACCGACGCTTCCATCCGAATCGCCGTCGCATCCTGCAAGGCGCTGCCGGCGCTGCGGCGCTGGGCGCCCTGCCCCGCTTCGCCTTCGCGCAGAATGCGCCGGTCAAGATCGGCCTCGTCCTGCCGATGACGGGCCCGTTCGCCTCGACCGGGCGGCAGATCGTCGCCGCCTGCAAGCTCTACCTGCAGCAGCACGGCAGCAGCGTCGCCGGCCGTCCCGTCGAACTCATCATCAAGGACGATACCGGGGTCGCGCCGGAGATCACCAAGCGCATCGCGCAGGAGATGGTGGTGCAGGACAAGGTGACGATCCTCGCGGGCTTCGGCCTCACGCCGCTCGCCTTCGCCGCCGCGCCGGTGGCAACCGAGGCCAAGGTGCCGATGATCGTGATGGCGGCCGGCACGCAGGTGATCCCGCAGCGCTCGCCGTTCATCGTGCGCTCGGGGTTCACGCTGCCGCAGAATACCGCGCCGATCGCGGTGTGGGCTTCGCAGAACAAGCTCAACCGCGTCTTCACGCTGGTCACCGACTACGCGCCCGGGCTCGATTCGGAGAAGACCTTCGTCAATCGCTTCAAGGGTGCCGGCGGGACCATCGTCGAGTCGGTGCGCACGCCGCTCAAGAATCCGGACTACGCGCCGTTCCTGCAGCGCGCGAAGGATTCGAAGGCCGATGCCCTGTTCGTGTTCGTGCCGTCCGGCGAGGGCCTCGCGGTGATGAAGCAGTTCGACGAGCGCGGCTTGAAGCAGGCGGGGATGAAGATGATCGGCCCCGGCGACGTCGTCGACGACGACATCCTGCCCAGTATGGGCGCGGCTGCCGTCGGCGTCATCACCTCGATGAACTATTCGGCGGCGCACGACTCGCCCGAGAACAAGGCGTACGTCGCGGCGATGACCAAGGCGAATCCCGGATTGCGTCCCAACTTCCACTCGGTCGGCGGCTGGGACGGCATGCACCTCATCTACGAGGCGTTGAAGAAGCAGCCCGGCGGTAGCGGCGAGCAGCTGGTCGAGGCGATGAAGGGCATGAAGTGGACAAGCCCGCGCGGCCCGATGTCGATCGATCCGGCCACCCGCGACGTCATCCAGACCGTCTACCTGCGCGAGACGAAGATGGTGAACGGCGAGCCCTGGAACATCGAGTTCGCGAAGTACGACAACGTCGGGCCCGACGGCGAGATTCCGGGGCCGCTCCTGAAGATGGGCGCGTAGATCCGGCCGCGTCGACCGGGATCGCATCGTGATCGGCAATGCGCTGGGCGTGCTGTTCGACGGCGTCGCCTACGGGAGCCTGCTGTTCATCATCAGCATCGGGCTCTCGGTGACGATGGGGCTCATGAATTTCGTGAACCTCGCGCACGGCGCCTTTGCGATGCTGGGCGGCTACGCGTGCGTCGTGCTGATGTCGCGGGCGGGGGTGCCGTTCCTCGCCACGCTGCCGATCGCCTTCGTGGTGGCGGCGCTGGCCGGCATCGTGCTCGAGCGCACGCTCTACGTGCGCCTGTACAAGGCGCCGCCGCTCGATCAGGTGATGTTCTCGATCGGCCTCGTCTTCATGGCGATCGCTGCCACCACGTATTTCTTCGGACCCTCGCAGCAGCCCGTGCACCTGCCCGGCTTCCTGCGCGGGCAGGTGCAGGTCTTCGGCCTGGGGTTGGGTGCCTACCGCATCTTCCTCATTGCCGTGGTAGCGGTGATCACCTTGTCGCTCCACCTCCTGCTCGTCAAGACGCGCTTCGGCGCGCAGGTGCGTGCGTCGGTCGACAATGCGGTGGCCTCCGCCGGACTCGGCATCAACGTCAATCGCGTCTTCGGGGTCACCTTCGCGCTGGGCTCCGGTCTCGCGGGCCTGGGCGGCGGACTCGGCATCGACGTGCTCGGCCTCGATCCCACCTTCGCCTTCAAGTACATGGTGTACTTCCTGCTCGTGGTCGCGATCGGTGGCGCCGGCACCATCAAGGGCGGGCTGGTCGCCGCGATGATCCTCGGCATCTGCGACGTCGCCGGCAAGTACTACATTCCGCAAGTGGGCTCGTTCATCATCTACTTCCTGATGGTGGTCCTGATGATCGCCTTCCCGGCGGGCCTCTACGGCCGGCGCACCTGACGCATGCCTGCGAGCGCACCCTCCGCCGCGCCACCGGTCGCGGCGCCGATCGTGCCCGACCTGCCGACCGATCGCTGGCGGCCGGCCGAGATCGTCTTCTGGCTTGCCGCGATCGCCGCCTTCTTCGTCTTTCCGCAGGACCGCGTGCTCGGCAGTCAGATCCTCATCACCGGGATGTTCGCGGTATCGCTCGACCTCATCCTCGGTTACGCGGGCATCGTGTCGCTCGGTCACGCCGCGTACTTCGGCATCGGCGCCTACGCGGCCGGCATCCTCGCCGTGCACGGCTGGGGCGAACCGCTCTCGGGCCTCCTCGTCGCGGGCATCGCCGGCGGCATCGTCGGTTTCGCGACGAGCTTCCTCGTGGTGCGTGGCTCGGATCTCGCGCAACTGATGGTCACGCTCGGCATCGGCCTCATGCTCTACGAGGGTGCGAACCAGTTGCCGTCGATCACCGGCGGCGCCGACGGCCTGCCTGGAGTCACGATCGACAAGCTGCTCGGGCGCTACTCGTTCGATCTTGCCGGCAGCACCGCGTACGTCTACAGCCTCGTCGTGCTGTTCGTCCTCTTCATCGGCGTGCGGCGCCTCGTCGCTTCGCCATTCGGGCTCTCGCTGCGCGGCGTGCGCGAGAACGTCAAGCGCATGCCGGCGATCGGCGCGCCGGTCACCCGCCGGCTCATCGTGATCTACACGGTGAGCGCCGCGCTGGCAGGCGTGGCGGGCGGGCTCCTCACGCAGACGACCCAGTTCGTCGGCCTCGACGTCTTCGGCTTCCCGCGCTCGGCGGATCTCATGATCATGCTCGTGCTGGGCGGGACCGGACGCCTGTACGGCGGCCTGATCGGTGCCGCCGTATTCATGATTGCGCACCACTGGTTGTCGGACTTGAATCCGATCTACTGGCAATTCTGGCTGGGCCTCCTGCTCGTCGTCGTCGTGCTTTTCGCGCGCGGCGGCCTCCTCGGAGCCATCGACGTGCTGCGCGCACGATTCGGGAAGCGTGCTCCATGAGCGTCGCGCTGCGCACCGATAACCTCTCCAAGCACTTCGGCGGTTTCAAGGCGAACAGCGAGATCTCGCTCGCCGTGCCGCAGGGCGCCCGCCACGCGCTCATCGGCCCCAACGGCGCCGGCAAGACGACGCTCATCAACCTTCTCACCGGCGCGCTCGCGCCGACCGCGGGCCGCGTCTATCTGGGCGAGGCCGACGCGACCGGACTGGCGCAGCACCAGCGCGTGAAGCGCGGCATGACGCGCACGTTCCAGATCAACACGCTCTTCGCCGGCCTCACCGTGCTGGAATCGGTCGTGCTTGCGGTGTGCGAGCGCAAGGGACGCGCCGGCATCTGGCATCGCACGGTCGCGACCGGCCGCGAGGAGGCCGACGAGGCGATGGCGCTCCTCGCCACGCTGCGCCTCGGCGCCGACGGCAACACGCTCACCCGCAACCTCCCCTACGGCAAGCAGCGGCTGGTCGAGATCGCGCTCGCGCTCGCGACGAAGCCCACGATCCTGCTCCTCGACGAGCCGGCAGCGGGCATCCCCGCCGGCGAGAGCGCGGAACTCTTCGGCGTCATCGCCGCCCTGCCGCGGGACGTCACGGTCCTCTTCATCGAGCACGACATGGGGCTCGTCTTCCGCTTCGCCGAGCGCATCACCGTGCTGGTCGGCGGCCGCGTCCTCACCGAAGGCACGCCGGCCGAGATCCAGAAGGATCCACGGGTGCGCGAGGTGTACCTGGGCGAGGCGCAGCATGCCTGAGCTCCTGCGCGTCGACGGACTCACGGCGGGCTACGGCGAGGGCATCGTGCTGGAGGACGTCTCCTTCACGATGGACGAGGGGGACAGCCTCGCGCTCCTCGGCCGCAACGGCATGGGTAAGACCACCCTGCTCGTCACGCTGATGGGCCTGACGCATCGCCATCGCGGCGCGCTCGCCTGGCGGGGCAGCAATCTCGCCGCGCTGCCGACGCATGCGCGCAGCCGCGCGGGACTGGGCTGGGTGCCGCAGGAGCGCTACATGTTTCCCTCGCTCACCGTCGAGGAGCACCTGACCGCAGTCGCCCGCCCGGGGCGCTGGGACGCGAAGGGCGTGTACCGGATCTTTCCGCGGCTCGAGGAACGGAAGGCGAACTACGGCAACCAGCTCTCCGGCGGCGAGCAACAGATGCTCGCGATCGCGCGCGCGCTGATGGTCAATCCGTCGCTCCTGCTCCTCGACGAGCCGATGGAAGGGCTCGCCCCGATCATCGTGCAGGAATTGATGAACGTGGTGCGCGAACTCGTCACCGAGGGCGGCATGGCGGTCATCGTCGTCGAGCAGCACGCCAAGCTCGCGCTGTCGCTCACCCGCAAGACGATCGTCCTCGAGCGCGGCCGCGTCGTGCACCGCTCGGCGAGCGACGCGCTGCTCGCCGACCCGGCGACGCTCGACAGGCTCGTCTCGGTGGCATGAGTCCAGGACATCCATGAAGTCGCTGACCATCATCCAGGACGAGCATCGTGCGATCACCGCGGTGATCGAGGGCCTGCGTCACCTCGTCAAGGCCGTGCGCGACGGCCGCATGGCACCCGACCACGCGCTCTTCGGCGCGATGTTCGACTACATCGAGAACTTCCCCGAGCGCTTGCACCACCCGAAGGAAGACGACTACCTCTTCGCCCGCCTGCGAGTGCGGCGCCCCGAGGTCGCGCCGGTCCTCGCTGCGCTCTCGCGCGAGCACGAGATCGGTCACGCCCGCTTCTACGAACTCAAGGCGAAGTGGGAGCGCTTCCGCGACGATCCCGGCGCGCTCGACGCTTTCGCCGACGGCATCGAGCGTTACTCGCACTTCCACTGGAAGCACATGCGTCGCGAGGAGGACGAGGTCTTTCCTCTCGCCCGCGAGGCGCTGACCGCCGAGGACTGGCAGGCGATCGACGCCGCTTTCAAATCGAACGAGGAGCCGATCGTCGGCGTGCCAGCGTCGAAGGCGTTTCGCGAGCTCTTCCGCAAGATCGTCGCGATCGCGCCGCCGCCGTTCGGCGTCGGGCCGGAGGTCGGCCTCGGTCAATGAGACGATGCGGGCCCTGCGGCCGCAAAGCTCGCCCTGCTCGTTGTAGACTTCGCGCGTCCCGGGTCCACGACCCTGTGATCGGAAGCACGCCATGCCCACCCACCCCCGAGCGGCGTCCTCGTCAGGACGCTGCCTCCGCATCGCCATGCTGCTCCTCGCCGCCGCACTCGCGGGTTGCCAGTCGAACCCCGGTGCACCGGGCAGCGAGACCAGCGAGACCCGCGCCGCCCAGCCGGTCGACGCGCACAACAGCCGCGATTCGCTCGACTGGGCAGGAACCTACGCGGGTGTGCTGCCCTGTGCCGACTGCCCGGGAATCGAGACGCGCCTCGTGCTGCACGGCGACGGGCGCTTCGAGCTGTCGACGCGCTACCTCGATCGTCAGGTCGCGGCGCAGACGGGCGGCGGTCGCTTTACGTGGAACAGCGCCGGCAGCACGATCACGCTCGATGCCGCCGGCCGCGGCCAGCAGTTTCGCGTCGGCGAAGGCCGGCTCCTGCAACTCGATCGCGACGGCACGTCACCATCGTGGGATGCACCGCATCGCGTGCTGACCCGAGTGACCACGCCATGACCGCACATCACCTCCCGCAACATTCCCGCGCCCTGCTGCTCCTCGCCGCGCTGGTGGCCGGCTCGCCGGCACTCGCTGCGACACCCTCCCTGATGCGCAGCCTGCACGATCACTCGTGGACGTTGAATGCGGGCACCGACGCCTCCGGGGCCGCGATCGACGGGCTGATCGTTGCCGATCATCCCTTCGTGCTGCGTTTCGACGGCAAGCGGGTGAGCGTGTCGGGCGGCTGCAACCAGATGAACGGCGGCTGGCAGCTGAGCCCGCCGTCCCGGCTCGAGATCGGGCGCCTGGCGGCGACGATGAAGGCCTGCGAGCCGGCGCTGATGAGCGCCGACGCGGCACTTGCGGCGGCACTCGCGCAGCCACTCGACGCGCGGATCGAAGCCGGCACCACGCCGACACTGCATCTCACGTCGACAGCCGGATTGGCGCTGACGCTCACCGGCCAGCCGACGTTGCGAAGCCTCTACGGCGCGCCGACGCGGATCTTCCTCGAGGTGGCACCCCGGACGGTCGCCTGCCAATCCGGGGCCGGCGCTCCGACGCAGTGCCTGCAGGTGCGCGAACGCAAGTACGACCAGCAGGGGCTGCGCGTCGGCCCGCCCGGCGAGTGGCGCATCTTCCATGGCCGCATCGAGGGCTACACGCACACGCCAGGTGTGCGCAACGTGCTGCGCATCGATCGCTACCAGCGCAAACAGGTACCGGCGGATGCGTCGAAGTACGTCTATGCGCTCGATATGGTGGTCGAGAGCGAGGTCGTGGACAAGTGACTGGATGCTCGCGCGCTCCCGCCATGGCGTGCGTCGGGGATGACAGGGTCCCCGGTTCGTAATACCCTCAGTGGTGATGTATTACGAAAAGGGGTGACCCATGGCGACCACGATGACCGTGAAGGGGCAAGTCACCATCCCCAAGAAAGTGCGACAGGCCCTTCGTTTGGGTCCAGGCGATGGCGTGGAGTTCGATGTCAACCGCGAAGGTCAGGTGGTCGTCCGCAAGGCCGGCGCACGCCCGACCCGCAAACCGGATCGCTTCGAATCGATGCGCGGCAAGGCGCAGGTGAAGTGGCGCACGGATGACCTGATGAGCCTGCTGCGCGGGACGGATTGAGTGCTGCACCGTGCTTCTCGTCGACACCAACGTGCTGCTCGACGTGGTGCTCGACGACCCGGCGTGGGCGGATTGGTCGGTACGCCAGCTTCGTGCCCAGGCGCAGGTGCACGAGTTGTTCATCAACCCGGTGATCTACGCCGAGCTGTCGCTGGCGTTCGATGAGGTCGCGGCCGTGGATGAGGCCATCGAGCGGATGCGCATCACCTGCCGCGAACTGCCTCGACCGGCACTGTTCCTGGCCGGTCGGGCATTCGTGAGATATCGGCGCGAAGATGGAACCAAAGCGAACGTACTGCCCGATTTCTTCATCGGCGCCCATGCCGCGGTGCTCGATTGCGGCATCCTCACGCGTGACGAAAGGCGGTACCGACGCTACTTCCCACGCGTGCCGCTGGTGACGCCCGAAGAGGACGGCTCACGATGACCCTCTTCGAAGTGGAAGGCATACTTCACGCCTCGTGATGCCGCGCGGTGGACGCGACCCCACGCGCACGAACCACGCGCCCTTCCGCTTCCCCCTCCTCGCCGTCCGCCGCGTCGAGGCGCCGCCGCGCGAACGCCACGAAGGCACCGACGAGTCCCGACTGGATGCGTTCGCGCGGATAGACGGCGGTCAGTTGCCGCGTGATCGGCGGCGCAAGGGGAATGCGCACCAGCAAGCCGAGCCGCACTTCCTTCACGACGGAGACCTGCGACATGATCGCGAAGCCCATGCCGGCCGCGACCAGCCCCTTCAAGGCTTCCGGGCTGCTCGCCTCCATGCTCACGTTGAGCGCACCGGGTTCGATGCCGGCCCGCGTGAGGTATCGGTCGATCACCTCCCGCGTGCCCGAGCCCTGCTCGCGCGAGAGATAGGCGTGCGCCACCAGATCGTCGGCCGCCACCGACCGGCAGCGTGCCAGCGGATGATCCGGCGCGCAGACCACCTGCAACTCGTCGCTGCACAGCCGCTCGGCCGCGAGCGACGGCATGGTCGAGCCACCCTCGATGAAGCCGACGTCGAGCGCGCGCTCGGCCAGCCGCTGCTGGACGGCCTCGGAATTGCCCACGAAGAGACTCGGCGCGACGCCGGGGTGCGCCGCCTTGAATGCCCCGAGGATCTGCGGCAGGAGGAAGTCGGCGATCGTCGTGCTGGCGCCGATCAGGAGCGGACCGGCCACCTGGCCGCCGAGGTCCTTGACGCGCGCGTCGAGTTCCGCCGTCAGCGCGAGGATCTTCTCGGCGTAGGCCAGCGCGACCATCCCCGCCGGCGTGAGCGCGATGCGGCCGTGCGCGCGGTCGAACAGCCGGGCGTCGAAGTGATCCTCGAGCTGGCGGATCTGGAAGGTCACCGCCGGCTGCGTCATGCACAACGCTTCGCCGGCCTTGGTGAACGAGAGGTGTTTCGCTACTGCATGGAATACCTGAAGCCGCCGATCCGCCATCGCGCTGTCCCCTATGCGAGGGGACTATTCTGCGCTACGGCTTCTTCGGCGTCTTGTACTCCACCTCTTTCTGGAATTTCTTCCAGACCGTCTCGAAGCCGACGAAGCCCTTCTCGTTGGGCGGCATCTGCCGTGTGGTCACGTACGGCGTGACGCCGTCGGGAACCTTGGCTGGAGGTGGTTTGTGGTCGCTCATGGGTTGCCTTTCTCGTTGCAGGTGGAGACTGCCGCTCAAACCGGGCGCAGGAGCGACGCATCGACGTCGGGACCCCCGGGAATCGCACCGCCCGCGCGCATCTCGTCGGCGGTGGCATCGCGTACCGTGAG
>JBDHRR010000187.1:0-4793 GCA_039807685.1 Burkholderiales bacterium | reverse complement strand
CGTGCGCGAAGTTCGTCACTCGGCGCAGCCCGAAGATCAGGACCAGCCCCACGGCGAGGATGTACAGAAAGCTCCCGTAGACCAATCCGTTGATGATCTGGATCATCGCGTGGCACCCCCATCCACTACGCGGTCATCGAGGGGCCGGCTACGGCCCCTCCCCGTAGATGGCGCAAGAATCAGAGCTTGCAGCTGCCGTCAGGGGCCGGAGTCGCGACGTCCGCGGGCACGGTCATCTTGATCACCGGACGCAATTGGCCACCGGCTTCCTCGACGATGCCAAAGAAGTTCGGCCCGATGAGTTGGTTGTCCTCCTTGCGCATCGTCTGCGCGCCGAGGATCGTTTCGAAGGTCCCTCCCGACATCGCCTTGGCCACATCCGCCGGCTTGATGCTCTTCGCCTTCTTGACGGCCTGGAAGATCACTTGCATGCCGATGTAGGTCTCACCCTGGAAATTGGTCGGCGCATCGCCCGGATAGGCCTTGGCCCAGTCAGCGACGAATTTCTTGTTCCCCGGCGTGTCGAGCGTCGAGCTGTAGTTGATGATCGTGTAGATCCCCTTCACGACATCGCCGAGGACCTTCACGGTGCCGTCCGTAGTGAAGCTGACGCCACCCGTCGTCACCTTCTCGAACAGTCCGAACTGCTTGGCCTGCCGCGCGAAGGTAATGGCATCCCGACCGGCCAGTGCCACCCACATGCCCTGCGCGCCCGAGTCGAGCACCTTCTGGATGTGCGCCGCGTAGTCATTCGCTCCGAATGGAGGATAGTTCTCCGAGACGATCGTCTTGCCCGTCGCCGCGGCGGCCTTCTTGAAGCTCTCTCCTGAATTTCTTCCCCACGCGATATCGGCACCGACGATCGCCCACTTCACCTCCGGACGAGTCTTGAGCCACGGCTGGACGACCGCCGCATCCGACCGGTCGAGACGATTGACGCGAAACATGCGCGCCTGGCATTGGCTGCCGGTGATCGCGTCGGCCTTGGGAATCGTGTTCACGTACACGGCATTCCACCGGCTCAGCAGCGGCCCCATCGCCAGCGCCTCACCCGAGGCGATCGTCGCCGTCAGAATGTTGAAGCCCTCGAGCGCCAGTTTTTCGGCTTGCTGGCGGGCGAGCTCGGGCTTGGCTTCGGTGTCGAGGAAGCGAACCTCCACCTTGCGCCCGTCGACCCCCCCGGCAGCGTTGGCCTCGTTGACCGCGAATTCGACCGCGCGCTTGGCTTCGTCGCCAAGCTGGGAGTAGGTGCCCGTCAGTGCCGTCGGCACACCGATCTTCAAAGGCTCGCCCGCTGCCCGTGTCTCGGTGGACATGGCCAGCGTCAGCGACATGATCGATGCGACCGAAAGCAGTGCCATCTTCGAAACGCTCATCTCACCTCCTTTGAGTGTCAGTTTGTCGAGCTGACTGAACGTTCATTCAAGCATGGCGTTTTGACCCTGTCAATACTGACTGCATGTGCCGCTCGGGGCGGCGGCGAGCCCCGTGTCCAGGATCGAGGGCCGGCCGAATGCCGTGGTCGCCGGTTGAGCACGACCCTCCCGGTCCCCGCCCCATCGCGCAGAACGTGCGAATGGCACCTCCGCGCGTGACCACGGTCTCGCGCCTGATGCAGACTGCACGCACCCCCGCGATGGTGCGCTATCACATTGGTGACGTGTGACCGATCCGAGTCTTCCATTCCGACCGCGGCAGTCAATACGCCGGTGGCCCGTTCCAGGACAAGCTGGCCGTATTCGGCATGACCGGCTCGATGAGCCGCAAGGGCAATTGCGCGGGCAACGTGCCGACGGAAAGGTTCTTCAACAGCCTGAAGAACGAGCGGGTGCACGGCACCCACTACGCTTCCCACGACGCGGCGCGGGCGGATCTGTTCGACTACATCAAGGTGTCCTACAACTGATGTCGCCGTCACTCCGCGCCAGGCCATGTGTCACCGACCCAGTATCTGCAACACTGGCCCGCGGCTCAGGCAGGGCGGAATCGGGCGGCATGAGACCATGCCCTTGTTGGGCGAAAAACCGAGGGAAGCTCAGACAGACATTCAAGGACAGGGCGTTGGCGCGGTTGCAGCCAGTCCTTCAGATCCGGACGCAATATTGCCAGGGGGTCGGCGCTCGAGATGATCGGTCCTTCAACGCGCGTCCGACTTGCCTCGTCTGACGAAGGCCGGTCAGCTCCGCGCAAGCCTACTCATTCCGTGCCGCCGCGGCGGCGTGCGTTGCACGCACCTTGCGCCGCAAGGCGATCGGCGACAACACCTCGACGTCCGCGCCATGCCGCAGGATGTCCAGGACGAGTTCCCGATCGTCACGAAACGGCAATTCGAGGATGTAGCGCCCCTCCGCGTCGAAACTCCCCTTCTGCTCGGGATGCCAGACCTCAGCCGCGATCCAGCGGGCGCGATCGACCGAAAAGCGCAGCTTGGCCCGCTTCGCCTCCCCCCCGCGAACAATGCCGTAACTGTCGCGCAGGTAATCGTCGAGCGCCTTGAGCGATACCTCCTTCGCCGGTGCGTCGACAACTTCGATCTTGCGGATCCCGTCTACCGAAAAGCTGCGGAGGTCGTCGCGCAGGTGGCACCAGGTATCGAGATACCAGTTCTCACGATAGTGAACCAGGCGCTGCGGCGACACTTCGCGCAGCGAGTGCGCGTTCGTGCTGCGCGCCC
Source organism: Burkholderiales bacterium (assembly GCA_039807685.1). Taxonomy (GTDB): domain Bacteria; phylum Pseudomonadota; class Gammaproteobacteria; order Burkholderiales; family Casimicrobiaceae; genus VBCG01. The sequence goes on along the minus strand of JBDHRR010000187.1, from coordinate 2,119 downwards.
AGTACTCGATCATGAGGCGCCGTCGCTTGAACAGCGCGGAGCCGACGACGGAGAAATATTCGAGCGGCAGTCGCCGCCTCCCGAATGAGACGAGCCGGATGCGCTTGCGAATCTCCGCGACGGACGCACTGCCCTCTCCAAGAATCGCATCCAGCCTCGCGATCAGGGGCGCGATGTGCGGGCCGATCAAACCGCCTTGGTCCAGTGACGACAACAGGTGTTGCATTGTCACCAACGCATAGGCCTCGTCCTCGGTAAACCAAAGCCCCGGCAACTCGAACTTCCGCCCAGCCCTGGTCTGCGCTTCAAAGCGATAGCCGCGCAAATCCGCGTCCCACACGACCGGCGCATGGAAGCGGTCGCGCATGTACTCCAGGTCCCGCTTGAAGGTGGCGAGCGAAATCTCGAGTTCCTTGAGAAAGGTCGCGCGGGAAACGACCGTTTGTTCCTGCAGCAACTGGTCGATCTTGTAGAAGCGTTCGAGTCGGTTCACGTTGCGATCGATTCAGGTTCAGGGGTGGTGGGTCGACGTGTGGCCCCTCGCCTTGCGGCGTGCAGGCAGGACACGCGCCGAGACTGCCACCCCAACAGTGCAACTGCAAGAGACCACGATCAAAGGACGCCAAATTGCCACGTTGAGATGGCCCAGGCTCGCGCGGTGAGCTACTGCTGGCCCACGCTGATGCGTGCGGCCTGCAGCCGCATGCCCCCGATGAATATGGGTGGTGAGTATCTTGAGCCAACCCGCGAAGACGAGGTCGAGATCGCACGAATCCCCCTCGCATCGACGACGGGGGATCAGGTCAGCGTGCGGGCGCGCCAACGGGCGACCGATATCTCCCATTCGATCGTCGGCGAGTATCCTGACCGCGTCCCGTATACGACCAGACTGCCCAACACACGGAAAGAACGAAGAGGCGCCATGGACTATGAACTGCTGGTGGATGGGCAGCACCTGCGGGAGGGCGCGAAGATCTTCAAGCTTCGGCGCAAGGTTCGGGCGAGCGACAAGGCCACCGTCGGCTTTGCGGATGGAAATGCGGTCATCGGTGCACTCGAGCGCGGTTTCGCCGCGCGCGGCCCCCGCGGCGCCGGATTGGGTGAGCGCGTTAGGCCTCAAGTATCGCGTGCCGCCCCCGGAGGCCGTGGCGTTGGGCTACACCGGGCAGATCGCCGAGGCGGAGCGCAAGCTTTCCCTGCTGCTCGCGCGCACGGCCAAGTCGCTCTCGGCGCTCGGCATCACCGAGGAGGACCTGCACGCGCTCGTACGCAGGAGACTCACAGAGCGCTGGGGATTGGAGCCCCTAAAGCAGGTTCCACCAAACGGCAACGAGCCCGGTGACACGGGCGGCATGAACTGATCCCGATCAGGGTGAGGTCCGTCCCTTACCCTGTTCCGGCTTTCTTCGCAAGAACGCCGGGACCGCCGCTTCATCGTCGTAGCTGAAACTGGCCTCGTCGCACGACGACAAGCGGAGGCTCAGCGAATGCCGCGCATACATCGACTCCTTGCTGGCAAGCCGCTTGTTCCGCTCGCCAATCAGCCGATGCATCGTCGCGAGAATCGCGGCCGCCCACTCGTGTTGGGCAAATCGTGTCTGCGCGGCTTCCGTCAGTTGTTGCGCCAGCAGCCAGTTGTCGGCGTCGATCGCGGTCCGTACCGCCTCCAACGCATCGGCGGCATCGAGTTCCAGCACGCGGCGCGTGACCAGCTCGTCCGCGAGCATGGCGTCCCGTTCCGCGGCGCTCACGACCGGCAAGGGCGACAGGGCAGCCATCAGAAAGAGCGGCGAGCTGTCCCCGGTGGCGGCCTGAACCGACACGGTGATCGGTAGCGCGACCGGGTTGCCGACTGCCTCGGTTGCCATGGGAATCTCGAACTCCAGAACCGCCCACGCCTCCGACGCGAATGCGAGGTCCGGAAGGCGCCAAGCCGCCGTCTCGCCCGCCACCCCTTCGTATCCGTTGCGGACCTTCACGCGAACGTCCGCCGGTGCGTTGACCTTGAGCACCAGACCACGCGCACAGAGGCTGGTCAGCAGCGCGAACTCCGCCGCGAACGGCTCGGCCAAGTCGGCGGCGCTCTGCCCATAGTAGGCATTTCCGCGCCCGGCCGTGG
>JBDHRR010000052.1:0-23800 GCA_039807685.1 Burkholderiales bacterium | reverse complement strand
GTCGAGGTCGCGGCCGGTGCCGCTGCGGTGGCGGCCACCGGCGGCGCGGTCCACGTCGCCCCGGCCTTGCTCGCCATGAAGACGACGGCGCGTTTCACCTCGTCATCGGTGAGATCGCTGTTGCCGCCACGGGCAGGCATGCCGCGCAGGCCGTCGATCGCGTGTCCGAAGGTGGTGGCCGCGCCTTGCGCGATGACCTTGCCCCAGGCAGCCTTGTCGCCGACCTTGGGCGCGCCCGCGAGTCCCGTCTCGTGACAGGTCTTGCAGGTGGCGTCGAAGACCTGCTCGCCGGTCATCATGCCTTTGGGGCCGCTCGCCTCGGCCAGCACGACGGTGCCCACCGGCTGGATGCGCGCGAGGATCGCGTCGGCGTTCTCGTGGGTTCCGTACTCGCCGCTGGTCACGAGCTGCGACACGAACGCGGCGAGCGCGATGGGAACGAGGAACGCCAGAGCGACGACGATGGCGAGCTGCTTGGGTGTCTTGATGAAGGACGAGTGCTCTTCGGTCATGTTCGGCGGGGGGCGGGTCGGCGGGGCAGCGGGCGATTATACCGGGCATGCCCCCCGCCGCGGAACGGGAATGGACGTCGGATCGACGCGAACGCTACAATGCGCAGTTACGCGCCCGTAGCTCAGTTGGATAGAGTATTGGTTTCCGAAGCCAAGGGTCACAGGTTCGAATCCTGTCGGGCGCGCCAGTCATCTCGCTGAGTTTCCGTGCCCTCTCTCGATCCGGTTGCGACCACCCCGGAGTCGCACGACGTAGCCACTTTTCGCGCGGCGATCCTCTCCAAGCTGCGTTACATGGCGGCGAAGGATCCGGCGCTGGCGCGTGACCGCGACTGGCTCGTCGCCGTGTCGCTCGCGACGCGCGACCGTGTCGTCAACCGCTGGAACGAGACCACGCGGCGCACGCAGCGCCACGCCCGCAAGCACGTCTACTACTTCTCGCTGGAGTTCCTCGTCGGGCGCATGCTGCTCGACGCCTTGTCCAATCTGGGACTCGTCGCCACGGCCCGGGCGGCGCTCGAGGATCTCGGGGTCGACTTCGACCGCATCCGGCGTCTCGAGCCCGATCCGGCGCTCGGCAACGGGGGGCTCGGACGGCTCGCGGCGTGCTACATGGAGAGCATGGCGACGCTCGGTATCCCGGCGCACGGCTACGGCATCCGCTACGACCACGGCATCTTCCGGCAAGCACTGCGCGATGGCTGGCAGCACGAGCTGCCCGAAGACTGGTTGCGCTTCGGCAATCCTTGGGAATTCGAGCGCCCGGAGGCGACCGCGAGCGTGGGCTTCGGCGGTCGCGTCGAGGAGATCGTGGCGAGCGACGGAACGCGGCGCTCGGTCTGGCGCCCGGCCGAGACGGTCCTCGCCGTGGCGCACGACATGCCGATCCCCGGCTGGCGCGGCCGGCACGTCAATACGCTGCGCCTGTGGTCGGCGCGCGCGGCCGATCCCCTCTCGCTGTCGGACTTCAACCGCGGCGATCACGTGGGCGCGCTCGCCGAGCGGGTGCGGCTCGAGGCGATCTCGCGCGTGCTCTACCCCTCCGACGAGACCCCGGCCGGACAGGATCTGCGCCTGCGTCAGGAATTCTTCTTCGCCTCGGCCTCGCTGCAGGATCTACTGCGTCGCCACTGCGCGCAGCACGGCGAGTTGGGGTCGCTGCCGGATCACGCCGCGATCCAGCTCAACGACACGCATCCGGCGATCGCCGTGCCCGAGCTCATGCGGCTTCTGGTCGACGTCCACCGGATGTCCTGGGAGGCGGCATGGCGCATCGTGACGCAGGTCTTCAACTACACCAATCACACGCTCCTGCCCGAGGCGCTCGAGACGTGGCCCGTGGGCCAGCTCGCGGCGCTGCTGCCGCGGCACCTGGAGATCATCGTCCGCCTCAATGCCGAGCACCTCGATGGGCTGCGCGCCCAGGGCCGGAATGGTGATTTCGTCGCGGCGGTCTCGCTCATCGACGAGACGAATGGCCGGCGCGTGCGCATGGGGCACCTCGCCTTTCTCGGGGCCCACCGGGTCAACGGCGTCTCGGCGCTGCACACCGAGCTCATGCGCGAGACGGTGTTCCACGACCTGCATTCGATCCATCCCGAGAAGATCGTCAACAAGACGAACGGCATCACCATGCGGCGCTGGCTGTTCCAGGCCAATCCCGCTCTGACCGCGCTCCTGGTCGACGCGGTGGGGCCGTCGCTGTGCGACGATGCGGGGGCGCTCGCGAGCCTCGCGCCGCTCGCTGCCGACGCTTCGCTGCAGGAGCGCTTCGCGAAACAGCGGCGGGCGAACAAACTTGCCCTCGCGCGGCTGGTCGCCGAACTCACCGGCACCAGCGTCGACCCGCACGCGCTCTTCGACGTGCAGATCAAGCGCGTCCACGAATACAAGCGACAGCTTCTCAACGTCCTGCAGACCATCGCCCTCTATCAGGCGATACGCGCCGATCCGGGGCGCGGCTGGGTGCCGAGGGTGAAGCTCTTCGCCGGCAAGGCGGCGGCGGGCTACCGGACGGCAAAGCTCATCATCAAGCTGATCCACGACGTCGGCCGCGTCGTCAATGCCGATCCGGCGGTGCGCGGATTGCTGTCGGTCGTCTTCCTGCCCAACTACAACGTGAGCATCGCCGAGGCGATCATTCCGGCCGCGGACCTGTCCGAGCAGATCAGCACGGCCGGCATGGAAGCCTCGGGAACCGGCAACATGAAGCTCGCGCTCAATGGCGCGCTCACCATCGGTACGCTCGACGGTGCGAACATCGAGATCCGCGAGCGGGTCGGCGCCGACCATTTCTTCTCGTTCGGGCTCACCGCCGACGAGGTCATGGCGCGCCGCCGGACGGGACTCGGCATGGCCGAGGAGATCGCCGCGTCACCGGCGCTCGCCGCCGCCATCGCCGCGCTGGAAAACGGAGCATTCGCCCCTGACGACCCGGGCCGCTTCCGCGAGCTCGCGGCCGCGCTGCGCGAGCGTGACTACTTCCTGCTGTGCCCGGACTTCGAGCGCTACCTCGGCGCGCAGCGGGCGGCCGAGGCGAAGTGGCGCGACCCCGCGGCGTGGTGGCGCTCGGCGATTCTCAATACGGCAAACGTGGGTTTCTTCTCGGCGGACCGCGCGATTCGCGAGTACGCCTCCGAGGTCTGGTTGCTGCCGGAGTTCACGCCGACGTGACAGTGGGGTTACCATGCGCCGCATGAGCCCCTTCGCCCCGCTCGCCCGCTCGGCGATGGCCTACGTCCTGGCCGGCGGCCGCGGTACGCGCCTGCTGGAGCTCACCGACAACCGCGCGAAGCCGGCGGTCTATTTCGGCGGCAAGTCGCGGATCGTCGATTTCGCGCTCTCCAACGCGCTCAACTCGGGCATCCGCCGTATCGCGGTGGCCACGCAGTACAAGGCGCACAGCCTCATCCGGCACCTGCAGCGCGGCTGGAGCTTCCTGCAGCCGATGCGCAACGAAAGCTTCGACATCCTGCCGGCGTCGCAGCGCGTGCAGGAGAACCAGTGGTACATGGGGACTGCCGACGCGGTCTACCAGAACATCGACATCATCGCGAGCTACCATCCCGAGTACATCGTGATCCTCGCCGGCGATCACGTCTACAAGATGGACTACGAGCGCATGCTCGTGCAGCACGTGGAGTCGGGCGCCGAGGTCACCGTCGCCTGCATCGAGGTCGACACCAGCGATGCCCGCGGCTTCGGCGTCATGGTGGTCGATGCGCAGGATCGCATCGTCGATTTTCTCGAGAAGCCCGCGAACCCGCCGGAGTTGCCCGACCGCCCGGGCCGCACGCTCGCCAGCATGGGCGTGTACGTGTTCGGGCGCGAGTTCCTGTTCGACCAGTTGCGACGCGATGCAGCCGATCCCGCGTCCGCCCGCGACTTCGGGCGCGACATCATTCCGTGGCTCGTGAAGAACGCCAACGCCATCGCGCATCGCTTCTCGCGCTCGTGCGTGCGTTCGCCGGGCGAGACCGAGATCTACTGGCGCGACGTGGGGACGCTCGACGCCTACTTCGCGGCCAATATCGACCTCACCGACGTCGTGCCCGAGCTCGACCTTTACGATCGCGAGTGGCCGATCTGGACCTACGCGGGCATCACGCCGCCCGCGAAATTCGTGCACGACGTCGAGGGACGGCGCGGCATGGGGGTGTCGTCGCTCGTCTCGGGCGGGTGCATCGTTTCCGGCGCGATGCTGCGCAACTCGCTCCTCTGCGAGCACGTCCACGTGCATTCCTGGAGCTCGGTCGACCACGGCGTCCTGCTGCCGCACGTCGACGTGGGGCGCTATTCGCGCCTGACCAACGTGATCGTCGATGCCGGCGTCAAGATCCCCCGTGGACTCGTCGTCGGCGAGGACCCCGAACTCGATGCGCAGCGCTTCCGTCGTACCGACAGCGGCATCTGCCTCATCACGCAGGCCATGATCGATCGCCTCGCGGCCGGTTGACCACGCCGCGATGGGTCCGTGAGCACGCTGCGCGTCCTCGCTGTCGCGTCGGAGGCCTACCCCCTGGTGAAAACCGGCGGGCTCGCCGACGTGATGGGGGCGCTGCCCGCGGCGCTGGCACCGCTCGGCGTGCAGGTGCGCACGCTGGTGCCCGGATACCCCACGGTCATGCGCGCGATCGGGCAGGCGCCGGTGGTGCACACCTACGCCGACTGCTTCGGTGGGGCCGCGACGATCCGCTTCGCGCGTGCCGCCGACCTCGACCTCGCGGTGCTCGATGCGCCGCACCTCTATGCGCGCGACGGCGGCCCTTACCTCGACGCCAAGGGCGAGGAATACGGTGACAACGCGCTGCGCTTTGCGGCGCTCGCCCGCGCTGCTGCTGACCTCGGTCGCGGCGCGGTCACCGATGCCGTCCCCGACGTGGTGCACGCGCACGACTGGCAGGCGGGCCTCGCGCCGGCGTACCTGCACTACGACGGCGGGCCGCGTCCGGCGACCGTGATGACCGTGCACAACCTCGCCTTCCAGGGCCGCTTTCCGGGATTGACGCTCGATGCGCTGCGCCTGCCGTGGCACGCGTGGGCGATCGACGGCGTCGAGTACTACGGCGCGATCGGCTACCTCAAGGCGGGCCTCGCGCTTGCCGATCGCCTGACGACCGTGTCGCCGACGTATGCCGCGGAGATCTGCACGCCGGAAGGCGGGATGGGGCTCGACGGCCTGTTGCGGCACCGCGCCTCGGCGCTGCGCGGCATCCTCAACGGGATCGACGACGGCGTATGGAATCCGGCGACGGATCCTCGCCTGCCGTCGCGCTTCGGTGCGACGCGGCGCGCGGGCCGGATTCGCAATCGGGCGGCGCTGCGCGAGCGGATGCGGTTGGCGCCGCGCCTGGAGGCGCCGCTCTTCGGCGTCGTCTCCCGCTTCTCGTGGCAGAAGGGTCTCGATCTCGTGCTGGAGGCGTTGCCGGCGATCCTGCGCGCCGGCGCGCAGCTCGCCGTGCTCGGCAGCGGCGAGCGCGCCCTCGAGGCAGCCTTCATGGCGGCGGCGAGCGCGCATCCCGGGCAGGTCGCGGTGCGCTTGGGCTACGACGAGGATCTCGCGCACCTCGTGCAGGCGGGAGCCGATGCGATCCTCGTACCCTCGCGCTTCGAGCCTTGCGGACTCACCCAGCTCTGCGCGCTGCGCTACGGTGCGCTCCCCGTCGTGGCGCGGGTGGGCGGCCTCGTCGACACGGTGGTCGATGCGAGCGAGGCGGCGCTTGCCGACGGGAGCGCCACCGGTTTCCAGTTCGAGCCCGTGACCGGCGCTGCACTTGCGCAGGCGATCGACCGCACGCTCGCGCTGTGGCGCGATCCGCGCCGCTGGCGCCGCGTGCAGGCACACGCGATGACGATCGACGTGAGCTGGCGACAGTCGGCGGCGCAGTACGCCGCGCTCTATCGGGACATCGCGCCGCGGTAGCGTCGCGCGGCGCCTTACCGCGGCGCGACGAGCTGCCGCATCCGCAGCAATTCGCCCAGCGACCACGCCTGGAACGGACAGCCGCGGGCGGTGTGCGGCGGATCACCATCGGCGATCTCGGGCAGGAAGCCGAGGCCGTAGGTTGCAAGCTGCGCCTCGAGCGGCGCGACGAAGCGATTCCGCGCGACCTCGCGGTGCGCGGCGTCGTCGCCGTTGACGCGCAGCCACGCCTCGACGAACGGACCCATGAGCCACGGCCACACGGTGCCCTGGTGATACGCGTCGTCGCGGGCGGCGGGATCGCCCGTGTAGCTTGGGCGATACGCGGGGTCGCCGCGCGCGAGCGAACGCAAGCCCATCGGCGTGACGAGTTCCCGCTCGACGCTCGCCACCACCCGCCGCGCGACGTCGCCGGCGACGACCGGGTGCGGCAGGCCACCGACGGCGAAGATCTGGTTGGGCCGTACGCGGGCGTCGATCTTGCCGGCGACGTGATCGACGTCGACCACGTCGGCAAGGCCGCCGTCGTCGAGCACGAAGCGCGCGCCGAAGGCGGCTTGCGCGCGGGCGGCGGCGGCGTCGCGCCCGGCAAGGCGCAGCGCATTGATCCACAGCGCCTCGACCTCGACCGGCTTGCCGATGCGTGGCGTCACCACGCGGTCGCCGACCTTCGCATCCATCCAGGTGAGCTGCACGCCGGGGCTGCCACAGGCGAGGAGGCCGTCGGCGTCGGCGCGGATGCCGTAGCGCGTGCCGTGCGTGTAGCCATCGAGAATGGCATCGATCGCCATGGCGAGCGGCGCGCGTTGCGCCGCCGGCGGATCGGCGAGCGCGAGATACTCATGGGCGACGATCACGAACCACAGGGCGGCATCGACCGCGTTGTACTCCGGCGCGGCCGTGTCGTCGGAGAAGCGGTTGGGCAGCATGCCGGCAAAGACCGCGCCGGCCCATTGCGCCAGGATGCGGCCGGCGACGTCGAGACGATTGCGAGCGAGGAGAAGCCCGCGCATTGCGATGAAGGTATCGCGCCCCCAGTCGGTGAACCACGGATAGCCGGCGATGATCGTCGATCCGCTGCCACGGCGCACCACGAACGCATCGGCGGCGCGCGCCAGCGCGTCGTGCGGGCTGCGCCGCGCGTACTCGGCGCTGCGCAGACGTGCGGCAAGGGCAGGGGGGTCGCAGTCGGCGTCACTCGCACTCGCCTTCCCGGCGCGCAGGATGAGCGTCGCATCGCCGGCATCGAGATCGAAGCTGAAGATGCCCGGCGCGCCGAGGTCCTCGCTGGCATCGAGGCCGCGCTCGGCTTCCGCAGCGTAGAGGAAGTTGCGATACCACACCGGCTCGTGGCGGTAGCGGCCTGAGGCGAGCGCGGTCACCGCCGGGAGCGCGGCGTACGGATGCCAGGTGACCGCGCTGCCCAGCGTTTGCGCGATGAACGCGAAGGCCGGGTTCGCGTGCATCAGCGCGTGGTGGTCGCGGCCCGACAGCAGCGGTCGCACGTGCAGCGTCGCCGGACCCGAGCCGCCGCTGCGCCGCCAGGTGAGGACGGTGCCCTGGCCGCCGGCCGCCATCACCACCTCGGCGACGATCGTCGTCCCGCCCGGCAGGCGGTACGTCCAGCGCGGCCAGGGATCGAATGCGAACAGGACGAGGTGATCGAGGCCGCGCGGATGGATGACGTCGGGTGCGTAGTGCTGGGTCGTGAGCCACCAGGTGCCACCGGGCAATTCGAGCCACGCCTCGACACCGTTGACGAGCGCGTAGCGGCCGGTCGGCGGCGTCGTCGCCGCAACGAGCAGCGCGTGGTAGCGCCGCGTCCGGTAGCCGGCGACGGTGCCGCAGGCGTAGCCGCCGTTGCCGTCGACTTCGAGCCACTCGGCAGCCAGCGGCGGCAACGTGCTGCTCGACAGGGGCGGCGCGGATGGCATCGTTCGGCTACGGCTTGTCGGGCGGAATCGGCACGCGCTCGGTGAGGCCGAGCCCCAACTCGCCCGAGAGCATCGGCGTCGGATTGAGCGCGTATTCCGCGTATTGCTGGATCAGCTTGGCGACGACACCCGTCCACCCGCATTGGTGGCTCGCCCCGAGCCCTTCGCCGCTGTCGCCGTGGAAGTATTCGTGGAAGGGGATGAGATCGCGCCAGTAGGGATCGCTCTGGAACTTCTCGCGGTCACCGTGCACCGGCCGGCGCCCGTTCTCGTCGCGCGTGAAGATCGTGATGAGGCGCCGCGTGAGTTCGGTGGCGACCTGCCACAACGTCATCGCGTGGCCGGAGCCCGTGGGGCACTCGACGGTGAAGTCGCTGCCCAGCACGGCATCGTGCTTTTGCAGCGCTTCGATCAGCAGATAGTTGAGCGGGAACCACACCGGGCCGCGCCAGTTGCTGTTGCCGCCGAAGAGCGGAGTCGTCGATTCGCCGGGCGTGTACTCGAGGGTGAACGTCTGCGTGCCGATGGTGAGCGCATAGGCGCGGTCGTGGTGGATGCGCGAGACCGAGCGCACGCCGTGCGGCGAGAGCATCGCTGCCGGATCGAGGACCGGCCGCAGCATGCGGGCGAGCTTGTCGCGGTCGACGAGCGAGACGCGCACCCGTCCCTGGACGCCGCGCTCCGCCATCTCGCCCAGCCCCTGCAGGAGCTCGGGGCGGTAGCGCGCGAACCAGCGCAGGCGCTGCGCGAAATCGGGGAAGCTCGCCACCGCGTCACGGTCGGCGACGGCGACCGCGAAGAGCGGGATGAGGCCCGAGATCGTCTGCGCCCGGATGGGATAGCAGCGTCCGCCGGGCAGCTTCAGCACGTCGTAGTAGTAGCCGTCCTCCTCGCTCCACAAGCCGCCCGTCTGCTCGCTCAGCCGGTTGATCGCCGCGCCGATGTAGACGAAGTGCTGGAAGAACTTGGTGGCGAGATCCTCGTAGATGGAATCCTTCTTGGCGAGCTCGAGCGCGATGCCGAGGAGGTTCAGGCAGTACATCGCCATCCAGCTCGTGCCGTCGGCCTGCTCCAGGACGCCCCCCGACGGCAGTCCCGACGTGCGATCGAAGATGCTGATGTTGTCGAGGCCGAGGAAGCCCCCTTCGAAGATGTTGCTTCCCGACGCGTCCTTGCGGTTGACCCACCACGTGAAATTGATGAGGAGCTTCTGGAACACGCGCTCGAGGAAGTCGCGGTCGGCGCGCCCGTACAGGCGCGCCTCGATCTGATACACGCGCAGCGCCGCCCACGCGTGCACCGGCGGATTGACGTCGGAGAATGCCCACTCGTACGCGGGGATCTGCCCGTTCGGGTGCATGTACCACTCGCGGGTGAGCAGGATCAATTGCTCCTTGGCGAAATCGGGGTCGATGAGCGCGAGCGGGATGGTGTGGAACGCCGTGTCCCACGCGGCGAACCACGGGTATTCCCATTTGTCCGGCATCGAGAGGACGTCGGCGGCCGACATGTGGTCCCACGTGTGATTGCGACCGGACCGCCGTGCCTCCGGTGGTGGCGGCGCGGTAGGGTCGCCATCGAGCCAGCGCTGCACCATGTAGCGGTAGTACTGCTTGTTCCACAGCATGCCGGCGAACGCCTGGCGCTGGATGTTGCGCATGTCGTCGGGCAGGTCGAACGGCGTCACCCGGCGGTAGAAGGCGTCGGCCTCCGCCTGGCGCTGGTCGAAAATGGCGGCAAACGCCGCATCGAAGGGCTGCGCGAGCGGCGCTCCGGCCCGCAGGCGCAGGCGCAGCGTGACCGTGCCTCCGGCGGGGACGTCGAAGACGTAGTGGAGCGCCGCCTTCGAACCGACGCGCGCCGGATTGACGACGTCGCCGCGCTTGCCCACGACGTATTCGTGAAAGGCGTCCTTGACGTACGGCGCGGCGTTGGCAACACCGAACAGACGCTGCCGATTGGTCTCGTTCTCGGTGAACAGGAGGCTCTGCGCCGATTCGCCGTGCAGATGGTAGGTGGGCAGCGAGCGATGCGCGGTGGCGAGGACTGCGAGCCCATCGGCTTCGCTGGCCACGCTGATCCGCGGCCGCGCGGCATCGCCGCTCCAGGTCCAGTCGTTCTTGAACCACAGCGTGGGCAGGACGTGCAGCGGCGCGGCGTACGGCCCACGGTTGGTGGCGCTGATGCGGATGAGGAGATCGGCGGTGTCGGCCTTGGCGTACTCGATCACGACGTCGAAGTAGCGATCGTCCTCGAAGATCCCGGTATCGAGCAGTTCGTACTCGGGGTCGAGTCGGGTGCGCCGGTGATTCTCGGCGACGAGATCGGCATACGGGAAAGCGCGCTGCGGATACTTGTACAGGTACTTCATGTACGCGTGGGTGGGCACGTTGTCGAGGTAGAAGTAGTACTCCTTCACATCCTCGCCGTGGTTGCCTTCCGCGTTGGTGAGTCCGAAGAGCCGCTCCTTGAGGATCGCATCCTCGCCGTTCCAGAACGCGGGAGCGAAACACAGTTGCTGGTTGTCCTCGCAAATGCCGGCGAGCCCGTCCTCGCCCCAGCGGTAGGCCCGCGATCGGGCGTGGTCGTGCGGCAGGTATTCCCACGCGCAGCCATCCGCGCTGTAGTCCTCGCGCACGGTGCCCCATTGCCGCTCGGCGAGATACGGTCCCCACAGCCGCCACGGCGCCTTCCCCTCGCGTGCCTGTGCGAGACGCAGCTCCTCCGCGGTGAGCGGTGGCGGATCGGGATCACTCATGGGCGCCGCGCTTCGTCGCCACCCTGCGGCGACGACAGTGCCGTGAGACGCTGCGTGAGCGCATGGGTGGCGCCAGGGTCCAGCGTGTGCGGCGTGCGGGCGATCGCCGCCTCGACGCAGAGCATGTGGAGGTAGCCGTCGGCAGGCAGGTCGTGCGGCCCGGGCCCGCTCGGTGGGCCGGGATTCCAGATCACCGTGTCGGTGCTGCCCGTCGCGCGCACCACCATGATGCGCTGCGCCTCGCGTACGCGAAGCGCCGCCGGCACGGCGTGGTAGACGCGATCCAGAGGGTCGGTCAGGGCGAGCGCCGGCGCGGTTTCGGTGGCCTCGTCGATGCGCAGGCGCTTGTCGCGGTAGCGCGCCGCGGTGAGGCCCTCGATCACCGTCCTGCGCACGTCGCGAACGCGCAGGTACGTGTGCAACGCGCCGGTGAATGCGAATGGGGCGCCACCCGCATTGGTCACCTCCAACGTCACCGTGAGTTCGTTCCCTGATGCGGTGGCGACGAGGTCGCAGGCGAAGGCGTGCGGCCACGCCTCGCGCGTGCGTGGCGAATCGGCGAGGCGCAGCCGCACCTCCGCCGCCTCCGCCGCCGTGCGTCCGGCAAACACGGGCGTCCATTCGCTTTCGCGCACGAAACCGTGCATCGGCAACGGACCCTGATCGGCGAACTGCGGAAAGCACAGTGGAATGCCGCCGCGAATCGGCTGGCCGGGCGAAAACGACGACTGCGGACTGAGGTAGAGGCGCTCGTCGCCGGCGGCCGGTCGCCACGATGTCACCTGCGCGCCGTGCAGATACGCCTCGAGGCGCGAGCCGTCGGCAGCGATGGCAACGACCTTGGGCAGGCCGCCTTCGCCGGGGACCGTTGCAACGGAGTTGGCTCGCGCGGTATTCATGTCGTCAGGTACCGCCACGCGGCCGCAGGCGCGGCGAACCATGCACCGCGGACACTGTCCGGCGGTGGCGCACTCATTCTACTATCGCCGGCGAGGAGACCCGTGATGCCGCCCAGCGTGTTGCCAGTGATCCATCTCGTCCGCCACGGCGAGACGGCGTGGAGCCGAGCCGGGCGGCACACCGGTCGCACCGACCTGCCGCTCACCGCCGGCGGCGAGACGGCGGCACGGGCGCTGGGCGCCCGGCTCGCTGGCCTGCAGGTCGGTCTGGTGCTCGCGAGTCCGCTGGTGCGGGCGCGGCGCACCTGCGAGCTCGCCGGTTTCGCGGCGGCGGCCGTCGCCGACGGCGATCTCGTCGAATGGAACTACGGCGATTACGAAGGCAAGACCACCGCCGAGATCCTGCGCGAGCGTCCAGGCTGGAAGCTCTTTCGCGACGGTTGTCCGCAGGGCGAGGCGCCCGGCGCCGTCGCGGCGCGCGCGGATCGCGTGATCGCCCGCGTGCGTGCCCACGGCGGCGACGCCATCCTCTTCTCGAGCGCGCACTTCCTGCGGATGCTCGCCGCGCGCTGGATCGGTTTGCCGCCGGAAGGTGGCGCCGACTTCATGCTCGGTACGGCGAGCCTGAGCGCGCTGGGATACGAACACGACGCGAGCGAGCCCGTGATTCGCCTGTGGAACGATACGCGGCACGTGCCGCCCGCGGCCAAGGTCGACGCGCGTCCGTGAAGTGGTACGCTTGCGCCAGTGCCGGTCGGCGCCACGGCGGCGCGCGGCGAGACCCGACAGCCGACCTTCGCCGACGCCGCGCGGACCTGAGGCAGCCGCACGCGCCGCCGAGCATCCGACGCAAACGTCCCGAGGTGATCCGATGAATGCCACCGCCAAGCTCCACGCGCTGGGGCAGAGTCTCTGGCTCGACAACATCACGCGTGACCTGCTCGACAGCGGGACGCTCGCGCGCTACATCGCGGAGCGGTCGATTACCGGCCTCACCGCAAATCCGACGATCTTCTATCACGCATTCAAGGGCAGCGACAGCTACGACGCGGCGATTCGCAGCAAGCTCAAGGCCGGCAAGGCGGACGAGGCGCTCTTCCTCGAACTGGCACTCGACGACGTCACGCGCGCGGCCGATCTCTTCCGCCCGGTGTACGAACGCACCGGCGGCGTCGATGGTTTCGTCTCGCTCGAGGTGTCGCCGCTCCTCGCTCGCGACGCGAAATCGACGCTCGCGGTGACCCGTGACCTGCATGCGCGCGCCGGCCGCCCGAACCTCTTCATCAAGATCCCGGGAACGCCCGAGGGCCTGCCGGCGATCGAGGAGGCGACGTTCGCGGGGATCCCGATCAACGTCACCTTGCTCTTCTCGCGCGAGCAGTATCTCGCCGCGGCGGATGCCTACCTGCGCGGAATCGAGCGGCGCATCGCTGCCGGGTCGACGGCGAACGTGCCGTCGGTCGCGTCGCTCTTCGTCAGCCGCTGGGACGTCGCCGTCGCTGCGAAAATGCCGGCATCGCTCGTCAATCGGCTCGGCGTCGCGATCGCGCAGCGCTCGTACGCGGCGTATTGCAGCCTCCTCGCCTCGCCGCGCATGGCGCGGATCATGAACGCCGGCGGTCGCCCGCAGCGCCTCCTCTTCGCGAGCACGGGGACCAAGGATCCCAAGGCAGCCGATACCCTCTATGTGAGTGCGCTGGCCGCGCCGCTCACCATCGACACCATCCCCGAGAGCACGCTGCACGCCTTCGCCGATCACGGCGTGGTCGGCGCCTCGCTGCCCGCCGACGGCGGCGACTGCGAAGCCGTCATCGCCGCCGCCGCGAAGGCGGGCATCGACGTCGACGCGCTCGCGCGCAAACTGCAGGACGACGGTGCCGATGCCTTCGTGAAGTCATGGCAGGAGGTGCTGTCGATCATCGCGGCAAAGGGCGCCGCCCTGGTCGCGCAATGAAGGTACTCGTCATCGACGTCGGCGGCAGCCACGTCAAGATCATGGCGACCGGCCGCAGCGAGGAGCGACACTTCGTCTCTGGCGCGACGCTCACCGGCCCGCAGATGGTCAGGCGGGTGAAGGCGCTCGCGCGCGGCTGGACGTTCGACCATGTGGCGATGGGCTACCCGGGTGTTGTCGAGCGCGACCGGATCGTGACGGAGCCGCACAACCTCGGCACCGGCTGGGCCGGATACGACTACGCGAAGGCCTTCGGCTGCCCGGTGCGCATCGTCAACGATGCGGCGATGCAGGCGCTGGGGGGTTATCGCGGCGGCAAGCTCCTCTTCCTCGGCTTCGGCACCGGCCTTGGCACCGCGATGATCGTCGACGGCGTGATCGTGCCGATGGAAATCGCGCACCTGCCGTATCGCAAGAAGACCTTCGAGGATTACGTCGGCGAGCGGGCGCTCGCCGGTGGCGGCGTCGCGAAGTGGCGCCGGCGCGTCGACGACGTCGTGCGGCGCCTCATCGCTGCGCTGCAACCGGAGGACGTCGTGCTGGGCGGCGGCAATGCGCGCTTGATCACGGAAATGCCGCCGCGCTGCCGCATCGGCGCCAACAGCAACGCCTTTCCCGGCGGCTTTCGCCTGTGGGGGCAGCCGGCGCCGGCGCCGTCCGCGTCGCCGGCGACGCCGGCGACGGTGACGCGCGCGCATGCATCCGGCCGGGGGCGGAAGACGCGATGAGTGCCGCCCCGCGCACCGCACTTCCCGCCTGGCAGGCGCTCGCCGCGCACCGGGCGACGCTCGACTCGCGCACGCTGCGCGATCTCTTCGCCGCCGACGCCGCGCGCGGCACCCGTCTCGCGCTCGACGCGGCCGGGATCTACCTCGATTACTCGAAGAACCGGCTGACCGACGAGACGCTCACGCTTCTCACCGGCCTCGCCGATGCCTGCGGCCTGCGCGAGCGCATCGATGCGATGTTCCGCGGCGAGCGCATCAATGTCTCCGAGGACCGCGCGGTGCTGCACGTCGCTCTGCGTGCGCCGCGCGACGCGTCGATCGTCGTCGACGGCCGCGACGTCGTTCCCGACGTGCACGCGGTGCTCGACGCCATGAGCGCCTTTGCGCAGCGCGTGCGCAGCGGCGACTGGCGCGGGCACACCGGCAAGCGCATCCGCAACGTCGTCAACATCGGCATCGGCGGCTCGGATCTCGGCCCGGTGATGGCGTACGAGGCATTGCGCCACTACGCCGACCGCTCGCTTGCGTTCCGCTTCGTCTCCAACGTCGACGGCACCGACTTCGTGGAGGCGGTGCGCGATCTCGATGCGGCGGAAACGCTCTTCATCGTCGCCTCGAAGACCTTCACCACGCTGGAGACGATGACCAACGCGCACTCGGCGCGCGACTGGCTCCTGGCCGGGCTGGGCGGCGACTCGCGCGCGGTGGCGCGGCACTTCGTCGCGGTGTCGACCAATGCCGCGAAGGTGCGCGCCTTCGGCATCGACACCGCCAACATGTTCGGCTTCTGGGACTGGGTGGGCGGACGCTACTCGATGGATTCCGCGATCGGGCTCTCGACGATGATCGCGATCGGGCCCGAGCGCTTCCGCGAGATGCTCGCGGGCTTCCACGAGATCGACGAGCACTTTCGCACGGCGCCGTTCGCGAAGAACCTGCCCGTGCTGCTCGGCCTCATCGCCGTGTGGAACAACGACTTCCTCGGCGCGTCGACCGCAGCCGTGCTGCCCTACGAGCAGTACCTGAAGCGCTTCCCGGCCTACCTCCAGCAACTCACCATGGAGAGCAACGGCAAGAGCGTGCGGCTCGATGGCTCGCCCGTCGATATCGACACCGGCCCGATCTATTGGGGCGAGCCCG
The DNA here is from genome assembly GCA_039807685.1 of Burkholderiales bacterium. Classification (GTDB taxonomy): domain Bacteria; phylum Pseudomonadota; class Gammaproteobacteria; order Burkholderiales; family Casimicrobiaceae; genus VBCG01. The sequence goes on along the minus strand of JBDHRR010000052.1, from coordinate 8,453 downwards.
GCACCAACGGCCAGCATTCGTTCTATCAGCTCATCCACCAGGGGACACGGCTCATTCCCTGCGACTTCATCGTCTTCGCGAAGTCGATGAATCCACTGGGCGCACACCACGATCTCCTGGTGGCCAACGTCTTCGCGCAGGCCGAGGCGCTTGCCTTCGGCAAGACCGCCGCCGAGGTGGCCGCCGAGGGCACGCCCGCCTGGCTCGTGCCGCACCGCGTATTTGCCGGCAATCGCCCGTCGAACGTGCTCTTGCTCGATACGCTGACGCCGGCCGCACTCGGCCGTCTCGTCGCGCTCTACGAGCACAGCGTTTTCACGCAAGGCGTGATCTTCGGCATCGATTCGTTCGACCAGTGGGGCGTGGAACTCGGGAAGGTGCTCGCCCAGCGAATCGTCCCCGAACTCGCCGCCACCGGCCACGTCACCCACGACAGTTCCACCAACGCATTGATCGCGCGCTACCGGAAGCTGCGCCGATCCGACGTCTCCCCCCTGTGACTTCGCGAGTCTTGCCATGCAACTTGGAATGATCGGCCTCGGGCGCATGGGCGCCAACATGGTTCGCCGTCTCGTGCGGGGCGGCCACGAGTGCGTCGTCTTCGACGTCTCGCCGCAGGCGGTGGCGGCGCTGGCCGCGGAGCAGGCGATCGGCGCGTCGTCGATGGCCGACCTCGCCGCGCGTCTCGCGCCACCGCGCGCGGTGTGGCTCATGGTGCCCGCCGCGGTCGTCGATGCGACGATCCACGAACTCGCGGCGCACCTTTCTCCCGGCGACACGATCATCGACGGCGGCAACTCGTACTACGTCGACGACATCCGCCGCAGCAAGGAACTCGCCGCCCGCGGCATCGATTACCTCGACGTCGGGACGAGCGGCGGCGTCTGGGGCCTCGAGCGCGGCTACTGCATGATGATCGGCGGCCCGCCGGCGAGCGTCGCCCGTCTCGATCCGGTCTTCGTGACGCTGGCGCCGGGGCGCGGCAGCATCGAGCGAACGCCGGGGCGCGCGGCGCGCGGCGGCACCGCCGAGGCAGGCTACCTCCACTGCGGCGCGAGCGGTGCCGGCCACTTCGTGAAGATGGTCCACAACGGCATCGAGTACGGGATCATGGCGGCGTACGCGGAGGGATTCGGCATCCTCGGCGCGGCCAACGTCGGCAAGCAGACGCACGCCATCGATGCCGAGACGACGCCGCTGCGCGATCCGGAGCACTACCAGTACGACCTCGACCTCCCCGATGTCGCCGAGGTGTGGCGGCGCGGCAGCGTGATCGCCTCGTGGCTTCTCGACCTGACGGCGACCGCGCTCGCCGAGGATCCGGCGCTCGCGAAATTCTCCGGACACGTCGCCGATTCCGGCGAGGGTCGCTGGACGATCCGCGCGGCAATCGACGAGGCGGTGCCGGCGCCGGTGTTGACCACTGCTCTCTATGCGCGCTTCGCGTCGCGCGGCGAGGCCGACTTCCAGAACCGGCTGTTGTCGGCGATGCGCTTCCAGTTCGGGGGCCACCTCGAGAAGAAATAGCCATGCGTGACGCCACTCCCACCGACGCGCTGGTCTTCTTCGGCGCCACCGGCGACCTCGCCTACAAGAAGATCTTTCCCGCGCTGCAGGCGATGATTCGCCGCGGCAAGCTCGACGTGCCGATCATCGGCGTCGCCAAGTCGAACTGGACGCTCGACCAGTTCCGCGCGCGGGCGCGCGACAGCGTCACCCAGCACGGCGGCATCGACGAGGCCGCCTTCGCGAAACTCGCACAACTCCTGCGCTACGTCGACGGCGACTACGGCGATCTCGCCACCTTCAAGCGGCTGCGCAGCGAACTCGGCACCGCCGAGCACCCGGCGCACTACCTCGCGATCCCGCCGATCCTCTTCGCGCCGGTCGTCGAGCAACTCGTCAAGGCCAACTGCGCGCAAGGGGGCCGGGTGATCGTCGAGAAGCCCTTCGGCCGCGACCTCGCCTCGGCGCGCAAGCTCAATGCGATCCTCCTCGCCGCCTTCGACGAGGCGCACATCTTCCGCATCGATCACTACCTGGGCAAGCAGGCGGTCGACAATCTGCTGTTCTTCCGCTTCGTGAATGCGTTCCTGGAGCCGGTGTGGAACCGCAGCTTCGTCGAGAGCGTGCAGATCACGATGGCCGAGAACTTCGGCGTCCAGGGCCGCGGCAAGTTCTACGACGAGACCGGCGCCTTGCGCGACGTCGTGCAGAACCATCTCTTCCAGGTGCTGTGCAACCTCGCCATGGAGCCGCCGGTGCGCTCCGACGGTGAGACGCTGCGCGACGAGAAGGTCAAGGTCCTGAAGTCGATCGCGACGCTGGCGCCGGCGGACATCGTGCGCGGTCGTTTCGACGGCTATCTCGCCGAGCCGGGGGTGGCACCCGATTCGACGACCGAGACCTACGCCGCGGTGAAGCTCACGCTCGACTCGTGGCGCTGGCAGGGTGTGCCGTTCTACATCCGCGCGGGAAAGAGCCTGCCCGAGACGCGCACCGAGGTGCTGGTGCGGCTGCGCCGCCCGCCGACGATGTTCCCCGACTGCCGCACGCCCCCCAACCACCTGCGCTTTCGCATCGGTCCCGACGTCGAGATCGCACTCGGGGCGACGGTGCTCGATGCGCAGGCGGGCATGACCGGCCGCGCGGTCGAACTCCTCGCGGTCCACCGCCCCGGCGCCGAGGATCAGGATGCCTACGAACGCGTGCTCGGCGACGCGATGGCCGGCAACGAATCGCTCTTCGCGCGGCAGGATTACGTCGAGGAGGCATGGCGGATTGTCGATCCGGTGATCGCGGCGGGTACTCCGCTGTTCGCGTATCGGGCGGGAAGTTGGGGACCGGCCGAGGCCACCCGCCTGACCCCGCCGGGCGGCTGGGACGACCCCACCGTGACCGACGATTCGACGTACTGACGCGTCACGGTCGGGGCCGCTCGGTGCCGCCACAACTCGAAGTCCATTCCGACAGCACCGCGGTGGCGCAGGCTGCCGCGCGTTTCATCGCGGCCCAGTCGATGGCCGCCATCGCCAGGCGCGGTCGCTTCAAGCTCGCAGTGAGCGGCGGCCGCACGCCCTGGCAGATGCTGCGCGCACTCGCCGACGAGCGCGTCGACTGGACCAATGTCCACCTCTTCCAGGTCGACGAGCGCGTGGCGCCGCCGGGTGACCCCGACCGCAATCTCACGCAGCTTCGCGAGAGTCTCCTCGCACATGCCGGCGTTCCGCCGGCGAACGTCCACGCGATGCCGGTCGAGGCCAACGACCTCGACGCGGCGGCGGCGCGCTATGCGCAAACGCTCGCCACCATCGCCGGGACGCCGCCGTTGCTCGATCTCGTGCACCTCGGCCTCGGCCCGGACGGCCATACCGCGTCGCTGGTCCCCGGTGATCCGGTGCTCGACGAGGATTTTCGCAGCGTCGCCGTCACCCAACCCTACCAGGGCCATCGGCGGATGACGCTCACCTTTCCGGTACTCGATCGCGCGCGTTGCGTGCTCTTCGTGGTCACCGGTAGCGAGAAGGCGGCGGCGTTGCAGCGCCTCCTCGCCGGCGACCGTCGAATTCCCGCAGCGCGCGTCACCGGTGAGCGCTCGCTGGTGCTGGCCGATGCCGCCGCGAACGGCGTCGCCGCCGCGCCCTGACGCGGCGACGGGCCGATCGATCGTATTGCGAGGTAGCGGCGCGGCGTCAGTCGAAGACGCGGCGATAGAAGACCCCGACGCTGTTCACGAATCCGGCTTCGGCCCGCAGCGTGATCGAGCGGGTCAGTGCGTACTCGATGCGCAGCGCATTCGAGGCGAGCGACAGTCCCTGCTCGTAGACGAGCGTGAGGCGATCCGAGATGCGCTTGCCGAACGTGGCCACCTGCGTCGACGCCGCGCCCGGGGTCGCCGAGGCGCGGCTTTCCACCGAGATGTCGTCGAGGCCGATCGTGTTGGCGAGCCGCGTGCCGAGCGGCCGGCTGTCGCTGCCGGGGAGCAGCGACGCCGACGCCGCGCCGAGCAGCGCGATGTCGTTGCGGCTGGCGCGATCGAGGCCCTGCCCGGTCAGGATCCACGACAGCTTCTCGCCGTCGGATACCGGCGGATTCGAGACGAGTCGCACGCGCGGTTGCTGCACCGTGCCACTGACTTCCACCCCGGCCTCGACCGCGAGGTTGCGACGCAGCGCGACCACGTCGAGCCCGGGGTTGGCGAGCGGGCCGTTGAAGATGAGGCGGCCACGATCGATGGTGAGCCGCTGCCCGAAGAGATAGTAGGTGCCGGCGACCGCTTCGATCGTGCCGTTGGCGGCGAGCGTGCCGCTGGCGGAGGTGGTGACGTGCACGCCGCCGGTGAGCCGGGTATCGAGACCTTCGCCGGTGAAGCGGAAATCGCGCCCGAGCGCGACTTGCAGGTCGAGGGCCAGCGGCAGCGATTCGCGGTCGTTGCTGCGCGGCGGCGCGCCCACGATCACCACGTCGTCGGACAGTCGTCCGACGCGCGTGGGTGCGTACTCGATGCGTCCCTTTTGGAGGCTGATGTCGCCGGCGAGGCGGACCTTGCCGGCGATGAAGCTGAGCGTGCCCTTGCCGTCGGCGACGAGTTGCAGGTCGGGGCGGTTGACGAGCGTGAAGTCCTGCGCCTGCCAGCCGAGGCGGGTGGTGGGTTCGCTCGCATCCTTTCCGGGCGCGGCGATGCTGCCGGTTGCCGTGAAGCGGCCCGTGCCGCCGGCAAAGGCGAGCTCGTCGACGACGATCGTGCGCTGCGCGAGGTGCGCGCGCAGCGTGCCGTCGCGCCACTGCACGCCGTACTGCGGCAGGTCGAAGCGCAGCGCGTCGCCGGCGAGTGTGCCGGTGGCGACGGGTTCGCCGAGCGTGCCGCTGGCGGCGAGGTCGAGGCGCAGACGGCCGTCGAGCACGGCGCTGGTACCGAGCCACGGTTGCAGCGGTCGTAGCGAAGCGAGGTCGGCGGCGAGCTTCGCGGTGAACGGCGTGGCGGCATCGATCCGGCCGGGCGCCGATCCGGGGCCCAGCGTGAAGGTGGCGTCGCCGGTCCCGGCGCGCGTCGAGCGGAAGCGCGCGGTCGCGGCGAGTGCGTCGTCCGCGAAGCGCGCGTCGACGTCGAAGGTGGAGATCCCGAGCGCGACCTCGCTCGTGTCGAGTGCCGTCTCCGTCGCCGCGTACCAGTCGCCACGCTCGCGGGCCAGCGTGAAGACGCCGTTCAGGCGCGGGCTCGCGGTGAGTGCCCATTGCCCGCCGACGACGAGCGTCGAATGGAAGGGCAGCGGGCGACCGGAGAGGTGCGCGACTGCGGCCACCGGCACCCCCGTGTAGCTCCCCTGAGTGTCGATGCGACCGTCGTTGAACGCGAGCTTCGCGACGTCGACGCGGCCCTCGGCGATGGCGATTGCCGCATTGCCGACCTCGACGCTGCCGCGCGCGACGGCGAGGCCGGCGGGGGCCAGGAGTCGCACCGCGTAGGTGCCGGCGTTGGCGAAGCCATCGAGCGTCCCCGACCAGCGGCGCGCCTCGTCGCCGGCGCCGAGGCCGCCGCGCGCACTCGCGGTGAGGTCGACGTTGTGGCCCTGCGCGGTGAGTGTCATCCGGTGCCGGGCGAGCGAGCCCTCGACGCGCGCCGTGAGCGCTGCGAGGTCGACGATCGGCGTGACGACCTTGCCGGCGCTCACCGCGAGCGTGAGCGCGCGGGCATCGAGAGCGACGGGCCCCTTGGCATCGCGACCCGGGGCGAGGGAGCCGTGGATGTCGGCCGTTCCCGCACGCAGGTCGCCGCCCCACACGAGACCCGTCGCCTGCGCGTCGAGCGTGATTCCCGGCGCCTGCGGTTCGCCGCTCACCGTGCCGCGGGCGCGTAGCGAGCCCCCGACCTCGGTGGGCAGCGTCACCTCGGGGGCGTAGCGCATCGCCAGCGACCGCAACTCGCCGAGCTTGCCCACGGTGAAGTCGAAGGCGAGGCTGTCCTTGACGCCGCCGGCACTGCCCGATAGCACCAGCCGGCTGCTGCCGAGCGCGATATCGACCTTGGCATTGCGCACGCTGGCAGGCGTCACGTCCGCGAGCGCAGTCCCGGCGAGCGCGAGGTCGGCGAAGCGGCTGCCCTTGGCGAGCGCGACCTCGCCGTGGACCGCATACGGCGACGCCAGCGTGCCGTGCGCGCGCACGCTGCCGTCGAGGCGCGCGGGCGGCATCGCCACGAAGCGCGCCGGATCGAAGGCGGCGACCTTGGCGTCGAGCGTGAAGGCACGCGGCGCGTCGAGGCCGAGACTCGCACTGCCCGTGAGCGTGCCGTCGCCCGCCCGCGCATGCACTCGCTCGACGGTGAGCCGCCGATTCGCCAGCGTCGCCGTGAAACCCGCAGCGAGGTCGCCCTGGCGCAGATCCGCGCGCACTATCTGGCGCGTTTCCTCGATCGCGGCGTCGAGGGTGCCGCTCAGGCGGGTGGCGAGGAGCGTGCTGGCGAGCCGCGAGGCGTCGACGTCGGCGAGCGCGAGGTCGAGGCGGGCGGGGCCGCGGGGCACGTCGAGCGTGGCCCGGCCGGTGATGCGGCCGCCGTGGCCGCGCTCCCCGATCTCGGCATCGATGGCGGTGGCGGTGAGGCGCGTCCCGTCGAAGGCCAAGGTGGCGGCCAGTGCGGTGACCGGGACGCGTCCCGCATCGACCGGACCGACCGCCGCATTGCTGGCGGTGAGCGTCCCCACGAAACCGCCATCCTTCGGCCGTACGCTCGCGGTGAGCGACAGCGCGGTGGTCGGCAGGCCGGCGACGAATCTGGCGATGTCGACCTCGCTCGCCCCGATGTCGGCGGCGGTGACGAGGACCGGCGCAAACGGCGTGACGCCGGCCTTGACGGTCACCTTGGCGTCGTGCCAGGTTCCCTGCGCCGCGAGTGCGACGTTGTCGAGCGTGCCGGACACGTCGAGCGTCGCCTGGCCCCCGTCGTAGGTGCCGGCGCCGTCGAAGCGCAGCGCGCCGGCGAGGGTGTACGGCGCGTTGGCGGCAAGTCGCAACTGCCCGGCGAGGGCGCCCCACTCGGTGATGAAACGCAGGTCGCGGATGGCGTGCTCGCGTGCCCCGCCCGCATAACCGAAGGCAATGCCGGTGACGTGGCCGGCTTGCGCCCCCATTCGCCATTCGAGCCGCTGCACGCCGAGCGCGCGCACCTCGACTTCGAACGGCAGCGCGAGGCTCGAGGGCAGGCCGGTTGCGCTTGCCGCTTCGGCGGCACTGAAGTCGAAGCTGAGCGTACGCGCGCCGAGGGCACGTACCACGACGCGGCGCGACAGCAGGCTCCACGGCGACCACGACACCACGGTGTCGCGTGCCTCGACGGTCAACTCGTCGCCGCGCCAGACGATGCGCGACGCGTGGATGGTCGAGAGCAGCGACCCGCGCGCACCCTCGATCGCGAGGCGACCGTCCGCGTCGGCAACCGTGCGCTCGACGACGTAGTCGAGGGCGCGCTGCGTGCCGAGAACGAGGTAGCCGGCGATGGCGAGGGCGATGGCGAGGCCGGCGATCGCGCAGGTCCACAGGACCAGCGCGAGCAGGAAGCGCCGCGCGTGGCGCCGCCGCGGAACTGCCGGCGGCGACGGCGTGGCCGCAGTCGTCGCGTCGTCGCTCAAAATGCGAGTCCCACCGAGAAATGGATGCGCACCCGGTGGTCCTCCTGCCCGTACGCGAGGTCGAGACGGAACGGCCCGATCGGCGTGCGCAAGCGGCCGCCGATTCCGTAACCGAGTGCGAGGCGCATGTCGCCCAACTGGTCCGCGGCGTTGCCGGCATCGACGAACGCGGCGAGGCCGAGCGACGGGGTGACCCAGTGGTTGTACTCCGCGCTCGCCAGCGCGTAGTAGCGGCCGCCGACGATGGCGCTGCCCTGCTGCACCCCGAGGCTCTCGAAGGCGTAGCCACGCACGGTCGTGTCGCCGCCGGTGCGGAACAGGAACACCGACGGGATCCCGACACGCGACGATGCGAGCACCGCGCCCATCTCGGCACGGCCGATGAGATCGTCCTTGGGCGACAGTGGCCACCAGACCGCGAGCTTGCCGACCGTACGCCCGAACTGCTCGGTCGACGCGCCGGGAATGCCCCATCCGGCCTGCACGTTCGCCATCCATCCCTTCGCGGGATCGAGAAGGTTGTCGACGCTGCGCCACGTGTACTCGGCATCGGCATACAGCGCGTGCGACGAGATGCTCGGTTGCTGGAACGGCGTCTGCTCGTCGACGAACATGCCCAGGCCGAAGGCGGGCCGGCGACGCTCGCCGAGTGAATTGCGGCGCCAGGTGACCGAAGCGGTGCGGGTAATGAGATTCTCGATGTCGGTGCGCGTCGCGCCGGCGGCGAAGGTGTCGATCCAGCCGCCCGCGCGCGGTGGCAGCACGAAGCGCGCGCTCGCCTCCTGCACGAGCGTTTCCATGCGCAGCGTCGTGTACATCTGCAGGCCG
>JBDHRR010000051.1:0-23803 GCA_039807685.1 Burkholderiales bacterium | reverse complement strand
CAGGTTTGACGCGTGCATTTCCGGATTTGCCGGCGGAGGGTCCTCCGCGGGTCCATCCCTCGTCGATCCGAAGGCATACCGTGAGCGATCTCCTGCGCGGCAAGCTCGTCGTGGGCAATTGGAAGATGAACGGCAGTTGCGCCACCAATGCGGCGCTGCTCGCCGGCATCGTCGCCGGCTGGCAGCCGCGGAGCGGGCGCGACGTCGTGGTCTGCGTGCCGTTTCCGTACCTCGCCCAGGCGCGTGATGCGTTGGCGACCACGCGGATCGCATGGGGCGCGCAGGACGTGAGCGTGCACGCGGCGGGCGCGTACACCGGACAGGTATCGGCCGGGATGCTCGCCGAATTCGGGTGCCGCTACGTGCTGGTCGGGCATTCGGAGCGACGCCAGGAGTGCGGCGAGACCGATGCGGTCGTTGCCGCCAAGGCGGTCGCGGCGCGGCGGGAAGGATTGGTGCCCGTCGTCTGCTTCGGCGAGACGCTCGCCGAACGCGACGCCGGGCAGTGGCAGGCAGTGGTGACGCGGCAGGTCGATGCCGTGGTGCAGCGATTGGGGCCGGATAGCGCGCGGGCGGTGTTCGCATACGAACCCGTCTGGGCGATCGGCACCGGGCGTACGGCGGCGCCCGAGCAGGCGCAGGAAGTGCACGCGCACCTGCGCGGCCTGCTGCGCAGCGCGGGCGCTCCCGAGGTGCCGATGCTCTACGGCGGTAGCGTCAAGGCGGCGAATGCCGGCGCGCTGTTCGCGCAGGCGGACGTCGACGGTGCCCTCGTCGGCGGCGCATCGCTCGCCGCTACCGAGTTTCTCGCGATCGCAGGCGCGTAATCCTGCTGGCAGTAACGCGGGCCGCGAAGTGGCCCACGTCGTGGAGGGGTGCTTCGCGCATCCGACTGGAACGAGATCATGCAACTGCTCGAATCGATTCTGCTCATGGTGCATCTGGTCGTGGCGCTGATCGTCTGCGGCCTCGTGCTGCTGCAGCACGGCAAGGGCGCCGATATGGGTGCTGCGTTTGGCAGCGGCTCGTCGGGGAGCGTCTTCGGCGCGGCCGGCTCCGCCAATTTCCTGTCGCGCAGTACGGCGATCCTCGCGGCGATCTTCTTTGCCTCGAGCCTGGGGCTCACCTATCTCGGTACGCTGCACGCGCGCAGCACGGGTCAGGACGGGGTGATGTCGACCGTGCCGGCGGCGCCGGCGCCGAAGGCATCCGACATCCCCGCGCCCTCGACTGCGCCGGCAACTCCGGCTGGCACCGCCGCCCCGACGTCCGGCGCAGCCCCGGTGCCAGCGCCGGCGACGGCTCCGGCAGCGCCCGGGGGCGCGCCTGGTTCAACGCCGTCGAAGGCGGCCGACGTGCCGAAGTAGAATAGATGCCGTGCGCACGATGCTCGATGGCCGATGCATCGTGTGCGCTAGAGATCGATGGACACCGCCGACGTGGTGAAATTGGTAGACACGCTGTCTTGAGGGGGCAGTGGCGAAAGCCGTGGGAGTTCGAGTCTCCCCGTCGGCACCAAGGACTACCGGTTGCGACGATCCGCGTCGCGGCCGGCGCACCGGGAAGCAGGCCGTGATGCAGCGCGTAGCAACGGGATACGGGGAACGAGATGGTGGCTCGCCACGGTCGGAATTTCCGATGACGCAACGCCCCGCGTCAACCGAGGCAGGAAACAGTCGACCGGAAGATCGCTGATGCTGGAACAGTACTTTCCAATCCTCGTCTTCATCGTCGTGGGCCTCGGACTCGGCGTCATCCTGCTGTCCTTGGGCAAGCTGCTCTCGCCCAGCCGTCCCGATCCCGAGAAGACGTCGCCTTACGAGTGCGGCTTCGAGGCGTTCGAGGACGCGCGCATGAAATTCGACGTTCGCTACTACCTGGTGGCGATCCTCTTCATCCTCTTCGACCTCGAGATCGCCTTCCTCTTTCCCTGGGGCGTCGTATTGCAGGACATCGGGTGGGAGGGCTTCGTCGCGATGATGATCTTCCTCGCGATTCTCGTCGTGGGCTTTGCGTACGAATGGAAGAAGGGAGCGCTGGAGTGGGAGTAGGGCTGCGCATGGGGGTTCGCCATGGCCATTGAGGGCGTGCTCGACAAGGGCTTCGTCACGACGACGCTCGACAGCGTCATCAACTGGGCGCGCAACGGCTCGATGTGGCCGATGACCTTCGGGCTCGCCTGCTGCGCGGTGGAGATGATGCACGCCGGTGCGGCGCGCTACGACCTCGACCGTTTCGGCGTCATCTTCCGCCCGAGTCCGCGGCAGTCCGACGTCATGATCGTGGCCGGCACGCTGTGCAACAAGATGGCGCCGGCGCTGCGCAAGGTGTACGACCAGATGGCCGAGCCACGCTGGGTCATCTCGATGGGCTCGTGCGCCAACGGCGGCGGTTACTACCACTACTCGTACTCGGTGGTGCGCGGTTGCGACCGCATCGTGCCGGTCGACATCTACGTCCCCGGCTGCCCGCCCACGTCCGAGGCGCTCCTCTACGGCATCCTCCAGCTCCAGAACAAGATCTGGCGGACGAACACGATCGCGCGCTGATGACGACCCGACTCGAGACCCTGGCCGCGGCGCTGTCGGCGGCATTCGGCGAGCGCCTGACGAGCGTCGTCACCGATCGCGGCGAGATCACCGTGGTGGCACCGGCGAGCGGCCACGTCGCGCTGATGCGCGAGTTGCGCGATCGCCCGGAGTTGCGCTTCGAGACGCTGGTCGACGCCTGCGGCGTCGATTACTCGACGTACGGCGACGGCGCGTGGGAGGGCTCGCGCTTCGCGGTCGTCTATCACCTGCTGTCGCTCACCCATGACTGGCGCCTGCGCCTGCGCGTGTTCGCCACTGACGATGACTTCCCCGTCGTGGGGAGTCTCGTCGACGTGTGGCCCAATGCCAACTGGTTCGAGCGCGAGGCGTTCGATCTCTTCGGCATCGTGTTCGAAGGGCACCCCGATCTGCGGCGGCTCCTCACCGACTACGGCTTCGTGGGCCACCCGTTTCGCAAGGACTTCCCGATCTCCGGTCACGTCGAGATGCGCTACGACCCGGAGCAGAAGCGCGTCATCTACCAGCCGGTGACGATCGAGCCGCGCGAGATCGTGCCGCGGGTCATCCGCGAAGAACACTACGGCGGTGGCCGGTGAGCGTCGGAGTCTTCCGTGGCTGAGATCCGCAACTACACCATGAAGTTGAGCGTTCGCCGCTCGCTGCGCTCGCTTGACTTGCTGCGCAAGTCAGCGAACGCCGAAGTTCATGGTGCCGCATCCTTCGTGCCGCCGTCGTTGCCATCTTGGAGTCGAGAGCTTCGTGGCTGAGATCCGCAACTACACCATGAACTTTGGGCCGCAGCATCCGGCGGCACACGGGGTTCTGCGCCTCGTCCTCGAACTCGACGGCGAGGTCATCGAGCGTGCCGACCCGCACATCGGCCTCCTGCACCGGGCGACCGAGAAGCTCGCCGAGACGCGCACGTACATCCAGACGCTGCCGTACATGGACCGCCTCGACTACGTGTCCATGATGTCCAACGAGCACGCGTACTGCCTCGCCGTCGAGCGCCTGCTGGGGATCGAGGCGCCGGAGCGCGCGCAGTACATCCGCGTGATGTTCGACGAGATCACGCGCATCCTGAACCACCTCCTCTGGCTCGGCACGCACTCCCTCGATCTGGGCGCGATGACGCTCTTCCTCTACTGCTTCCGCGAGCGCGAGGATCTCTTCGACGTCTACGAGGCGGTGTCGGGCGCGCGCATGCACGCCGCGTACTACCGCCCGGGCGGCGTGTACCGCGATCTGCCGGACCGCATGCCGCAGTATGCGCCGTCGAAGCTGCGCAACGCGCGCGCGCTGCGGGAGATGAACGAGGCGCGGCAAGGCAGCCTCCTCGATTTCATCGAGGACTTCACCGATCGCTTTCCCCGGTGCGTCGACGAGTACGAGGTGCTGCTCACCGACAATCGGATCTGGAAGCAGCGCACCGTGGGCATCGGCGTCGTGTCGCCCGAGCGGGCGATGGCGCTGGGCTTCAGCGGCGCGATGCTGCGCGGGTCGGGGGTCGCCTGGGATCTGCGCCGCAAGCAGCCGTACGCGGTGTACGACCGCCTGCAGTTCGAGATCCCGGTCGGGGTGAACGGCGACTGCTACGATCGCTACCTGGTACGCGTCGCCGAGATGCGCCAGTCCAACCGCATCATCCAGCAATGCATCAAGTGGCTGAGGGCCAATCCGGGGCCGGTCATCGTCGACGACTACAAGGTCGCGCCGCCGCCGCGCGAGGCGATGAAGACCGGGATGGAAGACCTCATCCACCACTTCAAGCTCTTCAGCGAGGGGATGCACGTGCCGCCCGGCGAGGCGTATGCCGCGGTCGAGCATCCCAAGGGCGAGTTCGGCGTCTACATCATCTCCGACGGCGCCAACAAGCCGTATCGCATCAAGCTGCGCGCGCCCGATTACGTGCACCTGGCCGCACTCGACGAGATGTCGCGCGGGCACATGATCGCCGACGTCGTCGCGATCATCGGCACGCAGGACGTCGTCTTCGGATCGATCGACCGGTGATGCGCGATGCGATGCGTGCGACCCTCTCTCCTGCGCTGGATGGCGCTCGCGGCGGTGCTCGTGACGCCGTTCGTCGCGTTGGCGCAGGGAATGACGCCACCGCAGCGCGAGGCGCTCACCGCTGCCGAGGCCTGGCTCGCGCGTGTCGACCAGCAGCGGTACGCGGATGCGTGGACCGCCGCTGCCGAACCCTTCCGCGCGTCGGTGGCGAAGCAGGCGTTCGTCGAGGGCGCCCCCAAGCTGCGCAAGGGACTTGCCAAGGTGGCGTCGCGCAGCGGCGAGAAGCTTGCGTACGTCGGTGCGCCGCCGGATCCGGCGGACCCTTCCGGTGCGGCGAAGCCCGGGCTCAAGATCGCCATCCACTTCACAACGGAGTTCGCGGGCGGCAAGCAGGCCACCGAGGAGGTGACGATGCTCCTCGAGAGCGACGGCGTGTGGCGTCCCGTGGGCTATTACCTCCAGTGATGCAGGCGTAACGACATGCTATCGGCCGAACTCACCCGCAAGATCGATCGCGAGCTCACCAAGTACCCGCCCGACCAGAGACAGTCGGCGGTGATGGCGGCGCTGGGCTACGCGCAGGACGAGCACGGCTGGCTGTCCACCGATCTCATGGATGCCGTGGCGAGCTATCTCGGGATGCCGCCGGTGGCCGTGTACGAGGTCGCGTCCTTCTACACGATGTACAACATGCGCCCGCAGGGTCGCTTCAAGGTCACGATCTGCACGAATCTGCCGTGCGCGCTGTCCGGTGCCAACGCCGCCGCCAACCACCTCAAGGAGCGGCTCGGCATCGATTTCAACGAGACCACCGCCGACGGCAAGTTCACGCTGAAGGAAGGCGAGTGCATGGGCGCTTGCGGTGACGCGCCGGTACTGATCGTCAACGACCGGCGGATGTGCGGGCACATGAGTCACGCCAAGCTCGACGAACTCGTCGGCGAACTGTCGGCGGCTGCCGACCGTGGCGAGGGCCGCCCGGGCTTCGATCCCACGCACGGGACGCACGAGAAATGAACGCGCCTGCCGAGTTCCTGGATTACGGACCCGATGCCGTGCTCATGGCCGGGCTCACCGGTTCCAACTGGCGTCTCAAGGACTACGAGGCGCGCGGCGGCTACGAGGCGCTGCGCCGGATCATCGCCGAGAAGACGCCTCCCGAGCAGATCATCGCCGAGATGAAGAAGTCGGCGCTGCGCGGTCGGGGCGGCGCGGGCTTCCCGACCGGGCTCAAGTGGAGCTTCATGCCGAAGAACTACGTCGGCGACAAGTACGTGGTGTGCAATTCCGACGAGGGCGAGCCTGGGACCTTCAAGGACCGCGACATCCTGCGCTACAACCCGCACGCGGTGATCGAGGGCATGGCGATCGGTGCGTATGCGATGGGCGCCAATCGCGGCTACAACTACATCCACGGCGAGATCTGGGACACGTACCTGCGCTGCGAGGAGGCGGTCGAGGAGGCGTACGCGGCGGGACTCCTCGGCGCCAACATCCTGGGCTCCGACTTCTCGTTCCACCTCTACAACCATCACGGCTTCGGCGCCTACATCTGTGGCGAGGAGACGGCGCTCCTGGAGTCGATCGAGGGCAAGAAGGGGCAGCCGCGGTTCAAGCCGCCGTTCCCGGCGTCGTTCGGCGTGTACGGCAAGCCCACCACGATCAACAATACCGAGACCTTTGCTGCCGCGGCGTGGATCGCGCGGAACGGTGGCGAGGCGTTCCTGAACCTCGGGCGCCCGAACAACGGCGGCACCAAGATCTTCTCGGTGTCGGGCGACGTCGCCCGTCCGGGTAACTTCGAAGTCAAGCTCGGCACGCCGTTCGCGACGCTGCTCGAGATGGCGGGCGGCATGCGCGACGGCCGGCCGCTCAAGGCGTGCATACCCGGCGGATCGTCGATGCCCGTGCTCCCCGGCGAGATCATGCTGCAGACCGACATGGACTACGACTCGATCGCCAAGGCAGGTTCGATGTTGGGATCGGGCGCGGTCATCGTCATGAACGACACGCGCTGCATGGTGCGTTCGCTGCTGCGCCTGTCGTACTTCTATTTCGAGGAATCGTGTGGCCAGTGCACGCCGTGCCGCGAAGGGACCGGCTGGCTGTGGCGGATGGTCCATCGCATCGAGCACGGCGAGGGCCGCATGGAGGACCTCGACGTCCTGAATTCGGTCTCCGACAACATCATCGGGCGCACGATCTGCGCGCTGGGCGATGCGGCGGCGATGCCGGTGAAGAGCTTCATCAAGCACTTCCGCGACGAATTCGCATACCACATCGAGCACAAGAAGTGCCTGGTGGCGCCTTACCTATGAACAGGCCCCTCACAAAGAGGCGCCGAGACGCAGAGCAAGGCACGAGCGCTCTTCGCCCTTCCTCTGCGCCTCTGCGCCTCTCGGTGAAGGCGGTTTCCGCACCATGCTGAACATCGAAATCGACGGCAAGGCCACGCAAGTCGCTCCCGGCACCTCGGTGATCGAGGCGGCGACCGCGCTCGGCGTCTACATCCCGCACTTCTGCTACCACAAGAAGCTCTCCATCGCGGCCAACTGCCGGATGTGCCTCGTCGAGGTCGAGAAGGCGCCGAAGCCGCTGCCCGCCTGCGCGACGCCGGTGACCGAGGGCATGAAGGTGCACACCACCTCGCCGCTCGCGATCGGGGCGCAGAAGGGGGTGATGGAGTTCCTGCTCATCAACCACCCGCTCGACTGTCCGATCTGCGATCAGGGCGGCGAATGCCAATTGCAGGATCTCGCTGTCGGCTACGGCGCGTCGGCATCGCGCTACCTCGAGGCGAAGCGCGTCGTCTTCCACAAGGACCTCGGACCGCTCATCTCGGCGGAGGAGATGACGCGCTGCATCCAGTGCACGCGCTGCATCCGCTTCAGCCAGGAGATCGGCGGTTACATGGAGTTCGGGATGATCAATCGCGGCGAGCACGCCGAGATCGTCTCGTTCGTGGGCAAGACGATCGACTCCGAGCTCTCCGGCAACACGATCGATATCTGCCCGGTCGGTGCGCTTACCTCGAAGCCGTTCCGCTTCACCGCGCGCACCTGGGAGCTCTCGCGCCGCAAGTCGGTGTCGCCGCACGACTCGCTCGGCAGCAACCTCGTGGTGCAGGTGAAGGGCGACCGCGTGATGCGCGTGCTGCCGCTGGAGAACGAGGCGATCAACGAGTGCTGGATCTCGGACAAGGATCGCTTTTCGTACGATGCGCTGAACGGCCCCGAGCGGCTGCGCACGCCGCGGATCCGCCAGGGCGGGCAGTGGCAGGACGTCGACTGGGCAACCGCGCTCGACTTCGTCGCGCAGGGTCTGAGCGACATCGCCGCGCGGCATGGCCCACAGGCGCTGGGCGCGCTCGTCTCGCCGCACGCCACGCTCGAGGAGGCGGCGCTCGCGGCGCGGCTGATGCGTGGCCTCGGCAGCGACAACGTCGACTCGCGGCTGCGCCAGAGCGACTTTCGCGGCGACGGCCACGCGGCGGGAATTCCGTGGCTCGGCATGCCGGTAGCCGACGTGAGCAAGCTCGAGCGCGTGCTGGTCATCGGCAGCTTCCTGCGCAAGGATCACCCGCTCGTCGCGCACCGCCTGCGCCAGATCGCCCGCAAGGGTACCGTCGTCTCGATGCTGCACTCGGTCGACGACGACTGGCTGGTCAACGTTGCCCATCGCGCGATCGTCGCGCCGTCGGCGCTCGCGTCGTCGCTGGCGGCGATCGTCGTCGCGGCGGCCGCCACGCGGGGCGTCGCCGTACCGCCAGCTTTCGCGGGCATCACGCCCAACGCGGAGGAGAAGGCGATCGGCGAGAGTTTCACCGACGGCAAGCGGGCGGCGATCTTCCTCGGTAACTACGCCGTGCAGCACGCCGACCTCGCGCAGTTGCATGCGGCGGCGCAGGCGCTGGCGCAGATCACCGGCGCGACGCTGGGCTTTCTCACCGAAGCGGCGAACACCGTCGGCGCGCAGCTTGCCGGCGCCGTGCCGCAATCCGGTGGGATGAACGCCGCGGCGATGCTCGCTGCGCCGCGGCAGGCGTACCTCGTGCTGCATGCGGAAGCCGAATACGATTTTGCACGGCCGGTCGCGGCGCGCGAGGCATTCCGTGCTGCCGAGATGACGGTCTTCCTGACGCCCTTCGTGCAGGGCCTCGACCAGGCCGACGTCCTGCTGCCGGTGTCACCGTTCACCGAGACCGCCGGGTCGTTCGTGAATTGCGAAGGCCGACTCCAGGACTTCCACGGTGTCGTCAAGCCGGCCGGCGACACGCGCCCCGGATGGAAGGTGCTGCGCGTGCTCGGCACCCTCCTCAAGCTCCCCGGATTCGACGCCGAAGCCGCGGCCGACGTTCGCGCGCTGGTGACGACCGGTGCCGACGATATCGCGGCGAGACTCGGCAACGGCATCCGCCTGGAACTCGTCGCCCCGCAGGCCGCGCCATCCGGCAGCGCGCAGGGTTCTGCGGTTGCGGTCGAGCGGGTGGCCGACGTGCCGATCCACTTCGCCGATCCGCTGGTGCGCCGGTCGCGGCCGTTGCAGCATACGGTCGACGCGCGCGCGCCGAAGGCGCGTCTGCACGCGTCGCTCCTTGCCTCGCTCGGCGTCCGCGACGGCGGCGAGCTTCGCATAAGGCAGGGCGGCGGCGAGGCGGTGCTCGCCGCCACGGTCGATCCGGCGGTGCCGCCGGGCGTGGTACGCATCGCCGCGGCGCACGCGTCGACCTGCGGGCTCGACGGCCTCTCCGGCCCGGTGACGATCGAGCGGGCGTAACGGCATGGACCTCCTCGCTCCCGTGCAGACGTTCCTCGGCCCCGCGTGGGTCGTGGTATGGACCCTCGTCAAGATCATCGTGATCGCGGTCCCGCTGATCCTCGCCGTCGCCTATCTGACGTTCGCCGAGCGCAAGATCATCGGCTACATGCAGACGCGAATCGGTCCCAACCGCGTCGGGCCGCTGGGACTGCTGCAGCCGTTCGCCGACGTCGCCAAGCTCCTGTTCAAGGAGATCGTGGTGCCGTCGGGTGCCAACCGCTACCTCTTCTTCATCGCGCCGCTGCTGGCGCTGGGGCCGGCGATCGCCGCCTGGGCGGTCATCCCGTTCAGCGATACGCTGGTGCTGTCGAACATCGATGCGGGCCTGCTGTACGTCCTCGCGCTGTCGTCGATCGGCGTGTACGGCATCATCCTCGCCGGCTGGGCGTCGAATTCGAAGTACGCGTTCATCGGCGCGCTGCGCTCGGCGGCGCAGATCGTCTCCTACGAAATCGCGATGGGTTTCGCGCTCGTCGGCGTGCTGATGGTGGCCAACAGCCTGAACCTCTCGACCATCGTGAAGGGACAGGAAGGCGGCATCCTGCATTGGTATTTCCTGCCGCTGCTGCCGCTCTTCGTCGTCTATTTCGTGGCGGGGCTCGCCGAGACCAACCGGCACCCCTTCGACATGGCCGAAGGCGAGTCGGAGATCGTCGCCGGCTTCCACGTCGAATACTCGGGCGTGGCCTTCGCGGTGTTCTTCCTCGCCGAGTACATGAACATGATCCTCATCTCGGCGATGACGGCGACCATGTTCCTCGGCGGCTGGCTGGCGCCGTTCCCATTCCTCAACAGCCTCACGATCGCGGGCCACGCGCCGCTGGGCGACGGCTTCATCTGGCTCGCCGCCAAGATGTCGTTCGTGCTGCTGTGCTTTCTCTGGGTGCGGGCGACGTTCCCGCGCTATCGCTACGATCAGATCATGCGTCTGGGCTGGAAGGTGTTCATTCCGGTCACGCTGGTGTGGATCGTCCTCATCGGCGCGATGATGCAGACGCGCTTTGCTTACCTATTCCACTGACGGGAGATGGCGATGTTCGCTCGCGTCAAGGCACTCACCGACACCTGGCTCCTGGTTGAACTCTTCAAGGGCATGGTCCTCACCGGCCGCTATTTCTTCGCGCGCAAGGTGACGATCCAGTTCCCCGAGGAGAAGACGCCGCAGAGCCCGCGCTTCCGCGGCCTGCACGCCTTGCGCCGTTATCCGAATGGCGAGGAGCGCTGCATCGCCTGCAAGCTGTGCGAGGCCGTGTGCCCGGCGCTCGCCATCACCATCGAGTCCGAGCAGCGCGCCGACGGCACTCGTCGCACCACGCGCTACGACATCGATTTCACCAAGTGCATCTTCTGCGGCTTCTGCGAGGAGAGCTGCCCGGTCGACTCGATCGTCGAGACGCGGGTGCTCGAATATCACGGCGAGAAGCGCGGCGATCTGTACTACACCAAGGAAATGCTCCTGGCGGTGGGCGATCGACAGGAAGCGCAGATCGCCGCCGACCGCGCCGCCGACGCCAAGTATCGCTGACGCGCACCCACCGGCACTTCCCGAGGCCCCCGACCGCCGTGTCCTTCCTGACCGCCACCTTCTACGTCTTCTCCGCGATCCTGATCTTCGCGGCGCTGCGGGTCGTCACCACGCGCAACCCGGTGCACGCCGCGCTGTGGCTCGTGCTGTGCTTCTTTTCGGCGGCCGCCGTCTGGTTGCTGCTGCACGCCGAGTTCCTCGCCATCGCCCTCGTTCTCGTCTACGTGGGGGCGGTGATGGTGCTGTTCCTGTTCGTGGTGATGATGCTCGACGTCAATTTCGACAACCTGCGCAAGAACTTCAAGAGCTACCTGCCGGTTGCCGCGATTGTCGGGATTCTCGTGCTCATCGAGATGGCGCTGGTGGTGATCGGCAGCGGCGCCGGCTTCGCACCCGCGCCGCCCGCGGCGGCGGGCGCCGAGAGCAATACGCGCGCGCTCGGCAAGCTTCTCTACGTCGACTACGTCTATCCGTTCGAGATCGCCGCGGTGATCCTGCTGGTGGCGATCATCGCCGCGATCGCGCTGGCCCAGCGCCGTCGGCGCGACTCGAAGTACCAGAACCCGGGCCTGCAGGTGAAGGTGCGGCCGGCCGATCGGGTCCGCCTGGTCGACGTGCCGAGCGAGAACAGGGAATGAGCCGCCGCCGCGCTGCGGTGAGGCGGGATGGGGATGATCTTCGGCGGCACCTGCGGCACGCCGCCGAGGCAATGGGAGCAGGGAGCATGACGTGTCGCTGTTGACCGCGCCTACGCTGGCGCACTACCTGGTGCTGGGGGCGATCCTGTTCGCCATCAGCATGGCGGGCATCTTCCTCAATCGGAAGAACGTCATCATCATCCTGATGGCGATCGAACTCATGCTGCTCGCCGTCAACCTCAATTTCGTGGCGTTCTCGTATTTCCTGGACGACATGGCCGGCCAGGTGTTCGTGTTCTTCATCCTGACGGTGGCCGCCGCCGAATCGGCGATCGGGCTTGCGATCCTCGTACTGCTGTTCCGCAACGCCGGCACCATCGACGTCGACGACCTCGGCGATCTCAAGGGTTGACGATGACCTTCCCTGCGATCCTCCGGCAGTGCGCGTCTTCCATCCGCGCTGCGACCCGCGTCGGCCCGTGCACCGGAGCGCGGCCATGACGATGCAGCAACTCTACCTCGCCATTCCGCTGGTTCCGCTCGCGGCGTCGATCGTCGTCGGGCTGTGGGGACGCAAGCTGCCCCGCGCCGCCGCGCACTGGATCACCACGCTGGCCGTGGCGATCTCCTTCGCGGCGTCGGTCATCGTCTATCGCGATGTCATGGCCGGCAACACGTTCAACGGCGACATCTACGTCTGGGCGATGATCGGCGACGTCCGCATGGCGGTCGGCTTCCTCATCGATCCGCTGACCGCGATGATGCTCATCGTGGTGACGTTCGTGTCGCTGATGGTCCACATCTACACCATCGGCTACATGGCCGACGACGACGGCTACGCGCGGTTCTTCTCGTACATCTGCCTGTTCACGTTCTCGATGTTGATGCTCGTCATGAGCAACAACTTCATGCAGCTCTTCTTCGGTTGGGAGGCGGTGGGTCTCGTGTCCTACCTCCTGATCGGCTTCTGGTTCAAGCGGCCTACCGCCATCTACGCCAACCTGAAGGCGTTCATGGCGAACCGCGTCGGCGACTTCGGCTTCATCGTCGGCATCGGCCTCGTCCTCGCGTACTTCGGATCGATCGACTACGCGGAGGTCTTCGCGAAGGCTCCGGCAGCGGCCAACACCACCATCGGCGTATGGGGCTCGGCGCCGTGGTCGCTCCTCACGGTCACCTGCATCTGTCTTTTCGTCGGCGCGATGGGCAAGAGCGCGCAGGTTCCGCTGCACGTGTGGCTGCCCGACTCGATGGAAGGCCCGACGCCGATCTCGGCGCTGATCCACGCCGCAACGATGGTCACCGCCGGCATTTTCATGGTCGCGCGCATGAGCCCGCTCTTCGAGCACTCGGCGACCGCCCTGGGCTTCGTCACCGTGATCGGCGCCACCGGTGCGCTCTTCCTCGGCATCCTCGGCATGGTGCAGTTCGACATCAAGCGCGTCGTCGCCTATTCCACGCTCTCGCAGTTGGGCTACATGACGGTGGCGCTCGGCGTCTCGGCGTACGCCGGCGCGATGTTCCACCTGATGACGCACGCCTTCTTCAAGGCGCTGCTCTTCCTCGGCGCGGGCTCGGTCATCATCGCGCTCCATCACGACCAGGACATGCGCAACATGGGTGGGTTGCGCAAGTACATGCCGATCACCTACTGGACGATGCTGATCGGCAGCCTCGCGCTGTGCGGCATGCCGCCGTTCGCCGGCTTCTTCTCCAAGGACGTCATCATCGAGGCTGCGCGCGACTCGCACATCCCCGGCCACGCGTACGCGTATGCCTGCGTCCTTCTCGGCGCCTTCGTCACCGCTTTCTATTCGTTCCGTCTCCTGTTCATGACATTCCACGGCAACGAGCGCTTCCGGACGGCGGTGCACCACGATCAGGAGCACGAGGATGCGACAACCGAGGCGGCGGGGCATGGTGACGGCCACGGCGCAGCGCATGCGATCGAGCCCAAGGAGAGCCCGTGGGTGGTCACCGTGCCGCTGGTGCTGCTCGCGATTCCGTCGATTCTCGCCGGATGGGTCGCGATCGGTCCGATGGCCTTCGGCGATTTCTTCGGGAAATCCCTATTCGTCCTGCCCGAACACGACGTGCTGGGTGAACTCAAGCGGAGCTGGCACGGCGCGAGTGCATTCCTCGTCCACGGCATGCAGGCGCCGTCGTTCTGGCTGGCGCTCGCCGGCATCGCCGTTGCCTGGTATCTCTACCTCGTGAACACGGCGCTCCCGGCGCGGGTGGCGCGTGCGGCCGGCGGGCTGTATGCGCTCCTCGTCAACAACTACTACGCCGATCGTTTCAACGACTGGTTCTTCGCGGG
Organism: Burkholderiales bacterium; assembly: GCA_039807685.1. Classification (GTDB taxonomy): domain Bacteria; phylum Pseudomonadota; class Gammaproteobacteria; order Burkholderiales; family Casimicrobiaceae; genus VBCG01. The sequence continues at coordinate 9,937 of JBDHRR010000051.1, read as the reverse complement.
CGGCATGCGCGCCATCGGCGGCCTCTTCTCGAACGTCGGCGATCGCCGGATCATCGAGGGCATCGTCAACGGCTCGGCGGCGCTGGTCGCGTGGTGGGGCAGGCTCCTGCGCCAGTTCCAGTCGGGCTACGTCTACCACTACGCGTTCACCATGATCATCGGGCTCTTCGCCCTCCTTACCTGGTGGGTGATCCGATGACCCCGTACCTGTCGCTGGCGATCTGGGTGCCGATCGTCGCCGGGCTCGCCGTTCTTGGGCTCAGCCGGGATCGCGACGCCGGCAAGGCGCGCTGGGTGGCGCTCGTCGGCGCGCTCGCCGGCTTCCTCGTCACCATCCCGCTCTTCACCCGCTTCGACACCACGACCTCGGCGATGCAGTTCGTCGAGCGCAGCGAGTGGATCCCGTACTTCGACATCTACTACCACCTCGGCGTCGACGGCATCTCGGTGCTGTTCGTGATCCTGAACAGCCTCATCACGCTGCTCGTGATCTGGGCCGGGTGGGAGTCGATCAAGGTCCGCGTGGCGCAGTACATGGCGGCTTTCCTGCTGATGTCGGGGTTCCTGAACGGCACCTTCGCCGCCCTCGATGGCATCCTGTTCTATGTCTTCTTCGAGGCGATGCTGATCCCGATGTACATCATCATCGGGGTGTGGGGCGGCGAAAACCGGGTCTACGCGGCGATCAAGTTCTTCCTGTACACGCTGATGGGCTCGCTGCTGATGCTCGTGGCGTTCATCTACCTCTACAACAAGTCGGGAAGCTTTGCGATCCAGGACTGGATGGAACTGCCGCTGTCGATGCGCACGCAGCTCCTCATCTTCGTGGCGTTCTTCGCGGCGTTCGCGGTCAAGGTGCCGATGTGGCCGGTGCATACCTGGCTGCCCGACGCGCACCCCGAGGCGCCGACCGGCGGCTCGGTGGTGCTGGCGGCGATCACGCTGAAGATCGGTGCGTACGGTTTCGCGCGCTTCGTGCTCCCGATCCTGCCCGATGCGAGCCGGCATTTGTCGGGGATGATGATCGTGCTGTCGCTGATCGCGATCATCTACATCGGGCTGGTCGCGCTCATCCAGGCCGACATGAAGCGGCTGATCGCGTATTCCTCGATCTCGCACATGGGCTTCGTCACGCTCGGCTTCTTCATGTTCAGCGTGACGGGCTCGGAGGGCGCGCTCATCCAGATGGTCTCGCACGGCCTCGTGTCCGCGGCGATGTTCCTCTGGGTGGGGGTCCTCTACGACCGCATGCACACGCACCTCATCGCCGACTTCGGCGGCGTCGCCAACAGCATGCCCAAGTTCGCGGCATTCGTGATGCTCTTCAGCATGGCCAACGCCGGCCTGCCGGGCACCTCGGGGTTCGTCGGCGAGTGGCTGGTGATCCTCGCGGCGGTGAAGTTCAATTTCTGGATCGGCGTGCTCACCGCCTCGCAGCTGATCCTCGGCGCCGCGTACACGCTGTGGATGTACAAGCGGGTGATCTACGGCGACGTCGCCAATCCCCGGGTGGCTGCGCTCAAGGACGTGTCGCGCCGCGAATTCTGGCTCCTGGGCACGCTCGCCGGACTGGTCCTGCTCGTGGGCGTGTGGCCCAAGCCCTTCATCGACGTCATGCACGTCTCCGTGGTCGACCTGCTCGCGCAGGTGGCGCGCAGCAAACTGTAGAAGAAGAACCGCGATGACCGTCGATTTCCTCGCCGTGTTGCCCGAGATCATCGTCCTCACGGGCTCGTGCATCGTGCTCCTGGTGGACGCGTGGGCGAGCGACGAACGGCGTCACGTGAGCTACTGGCTCGCCCAGTTGACGCTGCTGGTCGCCGCCTGCGTCACGCTGCGCACCTGGAACAGCGACGCCGGGCTGGTCTTCAACGGCATGGTCGTCGACGACTTCGTGGCCGACGTGCTGCGCTTCTTCAGTTTCGTCGCCGTTTCGCTCGCGCTCTTCTATTCGCGCAGCTACCTCGCGGAGCGCGGACTCTTCCGCGGCGAGACCTTCGCCCTGATGATGTTCTCGCTGCTCGGCATGCAGCTCCTCATCACGGCCAATTCCTTCGTCACGCTCTACCTTGGCCTCGAACTCATGTCGCTCTCGCTGTACGCGCTGGTGGCGATCCAGCGCGACGTGCGGGCCTCGTCGGAAGCGGCGATGAAGTACTTCGTGCTCGGGGCGCTGGCCTCGGGGTTCCTGCTCTACGGCATGTCGATGGTCTACGGGGCGACCGGAACGCTGCAGATCGACGAGGTGATGCAGGCGGTGCTCGGCAGCAACGACAACCCGCTCCTGCTCGTCTTCGGTCTCGTGTTCGTCGTATCGGCGATCGCCTTCAAGCTCGGCGTCGTTCCGTATCACATGTGGGTGCCCGACGTGTACCAGGGGGCACCGACCGCGATGACGCTCTTCATCAATACGGCGCCCGAGTTTGCCGCGTACGCGATGCTCCTGCGCTTGCTCGCCGGCGCGCTGATCGGGGTCGGCGCGGACTGGCAGGGCATGCTCGTCGTGTTGTCGGCGCTGTCGATGGTCATCGGGCACGTGGTGGCGATCGCGCAGACCAACATCAAGCGGATGCTCGCATACTCGACCATCGCCAACATGGGTTACGTGCTCATGGGGTTCCTCGCCGCCGATTCCACCGGCTACGCGGCGGCGATGTTCTACATGGCGGCGTACGTGCTCGCCACGCTGACTTCCTGGGGCGTGATCCTGGTGTTGTCGCGCAAGGGCTTCGAGTCCGATCGCCTCGAGGACTTCAAGGGGCTCAACGCGCGCTCGCCGTGGTGGGCCTTCGTCATGCTGCTGGCGATGTTCTCGCTCGCGGGTGTGCCGCCCACCGTCGGCGTCTACGCCAAGATCCTCGTCCTGCAGGCGGCGATCAAGGCGGACTTCGTATGGCTCGCGGTCCTCGGCGTGGTCGCGGCGCTGGTCGGCGCCTTCTACTACCTGCGCATCGTCAAGTACATGTATTTCGACGAGCCCGTCGATCGCACGCCGATCATGGTGCGTGGCGACACCCGCGTGCTGTTGTCGATCAACGGTGTCGCCCTGCTGGCCTTGGGGATTCTCCCGCAGAGTCTCATGGGGCTCTGCGCGATCGCGCTCGCCAACTCGCAGTTCTACTGACCGCCGCGGCGGCCGCTACGCTGCCACCGCCCGCGCCGCTCCCGGGCGGTCGCACGAGGTGCAAGTCGCGGGCAGTCCCGCGGGGCACTGCAGCAGGGCCGCGTGCTAAGATCGATCATCTCAACGGTGCTCCATCATGCGCGTAGGATTCCTGGTGACTTGCCTCGTCGATCTGATGCGTCCACGCATCGGATTCGCGGCAATCAAGCTGCTCGAGGCGGGCGGTGCCGAGGTCTACGTGCCGCCGACGCAGACCTGCTGCGGACAGCCGGCATACAACTCGGGTGATCGCGCCGATGCTCTGGCGCTCGCGCGCAAGCTCATCGGCGAATTCGAAGGCTGCGAGTACCTGGTCGCGCCATCCGGATCGTGCAGCGGCATGGTGCGCAAGCACTACGCCGAATTGTGCAAGGACGATCCGGCGTTGCTCGCGCGTGCCGAGGCGCTCGCTGCGCGAAGCTACGAGCTCACCGACTTCCTCGTTCGCGTGCTCCGCCTCGACAAGGCGCCCGGGACCTTCACCGGCACCATCACCTATCACGATTCCTGCGCCGGGCTGCGTGAGATGGGCGTGAAGGCGCAGCCGCGCCGATTGCTGGCAACGATGCCGGGGGTGACGGTCCGCGAGATGACCGACGCCGAGACCTGCTGCGGCTTCGGTGGCACCTTTTCACTGAAGTTCGGCGAGATCTCGTCGGCGATGGTCGACAACAAATGCCGGAACATCAACGACAGCGGCGCCGGGACGGTCGTCCTCGGCGACCTGGGCTGCATGCTCAACATCGAAGGCCGCCTGCGCCGTCGCGGTGACAACACCACGCGCGTGCTGCACGTCGCCGAGGTGCTGGCCGGATTGACGGAGGACTGATGCAGGTCGCCTCGATACACTTCAAGGAGCGGGCACACGAGAAGCTCAACGACCCGCAACTCCAGAAGAACCTCGTCAAGTTCAAGACCAAGTTCGTCGGTGCCCGCAAGGCGGCGATCGTCGAACTCGACGACTTCGAGGGGACGCGTGATGCCGGTCGCGACATCCGCCAGCGCGCGCTCGACGACCTCGACGTGTGGCTCACCAAATTCGAGGAGACGGCCACCGCCCGCGGCGCGACGGTACTGTTCGCGCAGACGCCGGCCGAGGCGAACAAGCTCGTCCTCGACATCGCCGCGCGCCACGGCGTGCGCAAGATCATCAAGTCGAAGTCGATGGTGTCGGAGGAATCCGCCCTCGATCACGCAATCGAGGGCGCCGGGATGGCGGTCGTCGAGACCGATCTCGGCGAGTACATCCTGCAGATCAACAACTACGAGCCGCCGTCGCACCTCATCGGACCCGCGCTGCACAAGAGCAAGGAGGAGGTGGCCGACCTCTTCGAGCGCAAGCACGGAACCCCGCACAAGGACGCGATCGGAGACCTGACGCTCGAGGCGCGTGCCGTATTGCGCGAGCACTACCTGACCGCCGACATGGGTATCTCGGGAGGCAATTTCTTCGTCGCCGAGACGGGGTCGGTGGTGCTCGTCACCAATGAAGGCAACGCTACGCTCGGCACCACGCTGCCGAAAGTGCACGTGGCGATCTCCGGCATCGAGAAGGTCGTTCCCACGCTGGAGGACGTCGCCACCCTGATGCGCCTCCTGCCGCGCTCGGCGACGGGACAGTCGATCAGCAACTACGTCGACATCCTCACCGGCACGAAGGGCGAGGGCGAGTTCCACGGCGTCGAGCACATGTACTTCATCCTGGTCGACAGCGGGCGCAGCGAGGTGCTCGCAAGCGACGTCAAGGAGGCGCTGCGCTGCATTCGCTGCGGCGCGTGCATGAATCACTGCCCCGTGTACCAGCAGATCGGCGGCCATCCCTATGGATGGGTGTATCCAGGCCCCATCGGCTCGGTGCTGACGCCGATGTACGTCGGTCTCGAGAACGCCCCCGACCTGCCGCAGGCGTCGACGCTGTGCAACGCGTGCGCGGCGGTGTGCCCGGTCCGGATTCCGTTGCCCGAGCTCCTGCGCAAGCTGCGCGAGCACGAGTATCGCGAGGACCTGCGGCCCTGGCACGAGCGCGCGGCTCTGCGGATGTGGGCGTGGTTCGCGCTGCGCCCGAAGCTCTACGGCTGGGCGTCGCGACAAGGCGTGCGCATCCTGCGCAAGCGGGGTGATGCGCGCGGCATGATCCGTCGCCTTCCGTTCGCCGGCGGCTGGAGCAACGGGCGCGACATGCCCGCACCGGCCGGGCGGACCTTCCGTGAGCTGTACGCCGAGCGCGCCGCGAAGGGACGCCCCGCATGAGCACGCCGCATGCATCCCATCTCGCGCTGCCTCGCCCGTCGCGGCGCGCCGAATCGCTCGGCACCGAGAACGCCTTCGTCGTGCTCGCCGAGGTGAATGCGCTGCAGCGCGCCGGCAAGGACATCGTCTCGTTTTGCATCGGCCAGCCCGACTTTCCGACGCCGGTGCACGTGCAGGATGCCGCCATCGCGGCGATTCGCGGCGGCAAGCACGGCTACACGCCGAGCGCCGGGATCGACGAGTTGCGTGCCGTGGTCGCGCAGGACCTGGGCGCCCGCCGCGGCCTCGACATCGCACCGGACGACGTCGTCGTCGGCGCCGGGGCGAAGCCGTTCATCGCCTATACGATCGCGTCGGTCACCGATTACGGCGTGGGTGACGAGGTCATCTATCCGGTGCCCGGCTTTCCGATCTACGAATCGCAGATCCTCGCCAACGGCGCGGTACCGGTCCCGATCTATCTGCGCGAGTCGCGGCATTTCGCTTTCGACCCCGTCGAGCTCGAGGCGAAGATCACGCCGCACACGCGCCTGCTGATCCTCAATACGCCGCAGAATCCGACCGGCGGGATCCTCGGCGCCGAGGATCTCGACGCCATCGCGGAAGTCCTCCGTCGACATCCCCAGGTGTGGGTATTCGCCGACGAGATCTATTCGCGGCTGGTCTACGAAGGCGCCTTCGCGTCGATCGCCAGCCGCGCGGAAATGCTCGAACGCACGGTGATCAGTGACGGCGCCTCGAAGACCTGGGCGATGACCGGCTGGCGCATCGGCTACGTCGCCAATCGCGCGCTCGCGCCGGTCTTCACGCGATGGATCACCAATACCGAGTCCTGCGCGTCGCAGATCTCGCAGTGGGCCGCGATTGCCGCGATCTCGGGCCCGCAGGATGCGGCAGCGGACATGCACGCGCGCTTTCGCGAGCGGCGCGATCTCATCGTCCGCCTGCTGAACGACATTCCCGGCATCACCTGCGCGGCGCCGGGCGGCGCGTTCTACGCGTGGCCCAACGTCACCGAGGCCTGCCGTCGCACCGGCTGCGCGGACTCGGAGGAGTTTCGCAAGCGGCTCCTCCACGAGGCGGGGATCGCCGTTCTCGCGGACACGCACTTCGGAAGACGGGTGCCCGGCGACGGCCAGCACATCCGCTTTTCGTATGCGGCATCGACGGCGGCGATCGAGAACGGCATCGCGCGCCTCGCCGATTTCGTACGCAAGGGCCACCGCGGATGACGCAGTTCATCGCCGACAACAAGGCATCGCGCGACGCGATCCTCGCGCGCGTGCGCAAGGCGTTGGCGCGCACCGGCTCCGACGCGGAGGCGCGCGCGCGCGCCGATGCGTACATCACTGGCCACGCGCATGGTCCGCGCCCGACGATGCCCGTGGACCTCGTCGAGCGGTTCATGTCGCGCGCCACCGACATGGCGAGCACCGTCGAGCGCATTGCCTCGCTCGCCGAGGTCCCGGCACGGGTCGCGCGCTATATCGAGGCATTGCAGTTGCCGCCCGCGCTGGTGAGCCAACGCTCGACGAGTGGCGTGTGCTGGCCGGAGTTCGCCGCGCTCGACTGGGCGGGAGCGGGACTCGCCATCGAGGCGCGTCCGACCGTCGGCCACGACAAGCTCGCCATCACCGGTTCGTACTGCGCCATCGCCGAGACCGGCACGCTGGTCTTCACGAGCGGTGCCGACACGCCGACCGCGTCGACGCTGCTCCCGGCCACGCATGTTGCCGTCATTCGCGCCGACCGCATCGTCTCCGGCATGGAGGAGGCGTTCGCGCTGGTGCGGGCCGAGCGCCCGCGCATGCCGCGCGCCATCAATCTCATCTCCGGACCTTCGCGCACCGGCGACATCGAGCAGACCATCGTCCTCGGTGCGCACGGGCCATACCGCGTGCACATCCTCGTGCTGTAGCGGGACCTGTCAGTTCTGCCGGTTTCGCATCACCGGCAAATCACGCAACACGCGCGGCATTTCCCGCCACGCAAGTCATCCGTACGGATGAGTGCCTTGCCCGGCACGTTCCTGCATCCTGATCGCCAACGGGCCTCCCGTCCGGCGCGTCCTCGTCGCCACGCCGCGTGTGAGAGGCCACATGCAGCGCGACACGAGAGGAATCGCCATGGCAAACGAGAGCGGCAGCAAGGGCCTCCCCATTCCGTACATCACCGCGGTGTGGTCGGGCATGACGGCGGACGAACTTCAGGCCGGGCTCGCGACAGGCACGATCCTGCCACCGCTCGGTGCGTCGCCGGTGCGACCCTTGCCTGCGGCCACCACGTCATCCGACGCGATCGATGTGCGCAGCGCGGCCCGCGCGAGCGGCGCTACGAGCGACGCGACTGCGGCCGCGGAGGCCGTTCCGCGGACGCAGATCGATTCGTGGCTCCGCGCGCTCGATCCCACGGTGAGCGGCGTTTCGCTCGACGCCCTGTGGCAGCGTGCCGGCCGTGACGATGCGGGACGCGCGGCGACGCTGCGACGCTATCTCGGCGAGACGCTCCTGGCCGACCCGCCCGCGAGTGCCGCGGCGATCGATGCCTTCGTCGCAGCGCCCGGGCACCGCGCACGCGTCGTCGATCTGCACGGGATGACCGGTGCCGAGATTGCATCACTCGCCGCAACCGACATCGGCTACCGCCATGCGCTTGCGACGATGCAGCCGCTGGCGTTGACCGGCAACCGCGCGCTCCACGCACTCGCCAATGCCGATGGAGCACTCGATCGCTTCGATCCCGATACCGGCGAGGCGCTCGTCTCCGACGCTTGGCTCGCCGATCGCGGCAAGCTCCTCGCCTGGCGCTCGGCCGATGCCAACGATCAGGTGATCGTCGGCAACGAGGACTGGACCTTCATCGATCGCACGTCACTGGGTGCCGACGGCAAGCCGGTGACCGTGGAACTCGTCTCCGGCAAGGCCGATGCCGGCAAGAACCAGGTCGTCTTCGGCAGTGCCGACGACGAACTGTTGCAGGGGGTCGGCGGGTCCGATCGGATGTACGGCGGCGACGGTGACGACGTCCTGCGCGGCGCCGCCGGCGGCGATCACCTCGAAGGAGGGCGCGGTGACGACCTCGTGCTCGGTGGAGCTGGAGACGACGAACTCGCCGGCGACCAGGGGGCCGACGAACTCGATGGTGGCCGGGGTGACGATCGCCTGGCCGGCGGCAGCGGCGACGACCAACTGGTTGGCGGTCGCGGTGACGATCGACTGGAAGGTGGCTTGGGCAACGACACCTACGTGATCGACGAGGGCGACGGTCACGACACGATCGTCGATACCGACGGCAAGGGCCGTATCGAACTGGACGGCGCGCGAATCGAGGGGACGATGCACGCGACGGGAGAAGGCACTTGGGCTTCGGCCGACGGTCGCCTGGAACTGTCGTGGGCCGGGCCATCGGCCGACTCCGGCACGCTGACGATCAAGGCGTTCGGCGACGGTACCGAGCGGACCGGTACCCCGACCAACGTCGTGACCGTGAAGGACTGGAAAAACGCCGACCTGGGGATTACGCTTGCTGACGTCCCGGCGGCCAGCCCGACCGTGGGTCCGAACTATGAGCAGTCGGCGAGCACCGGGCCCGAGGTGTCGGTCCTCTCGAACGAGGACCTCGTTGGCGACGCGGACACAGGGGGGGCTGACGATGCCGATGAAGCGCCCGCGGAAGTGGCCATGAATGCCGACATCGCCTGGGGCGACGTGGCGCCGGTCGGCACGCCCGATGGCGCCGCGACGGCGATCGGTTCGAATGCGGCCGCTACCGCGGGGAGTGCCGATGGCGCCGATGCGGATCTCATGGGCGCGCTCGCCGCCATCTTCGGCACCGGGTCCGCCGACTTCGCTGCGGTCGAGCCCGCGCACGTCGAGCGCGCGCTCGGGTCGTTCGCTGGGGTGCTGGACGCCCCCGACATCACCGCCAGCGCGAGTTTCACAGCGACGCACGATGGCAACGCCGTTACCGCGCAGGATTACGCCGATGCACTGGCCGGCGATTTCGCGGGTGACGACATCGGCAACGAAAGCGGGTTGCTGCTGCAGATGCCGCTGGTTCCCGATCTCCGGCGCTCGGAAGTGGTGAGCACGGCGTCGTCGTTCCTTCGCAGCGGGCAGGCGGTGAGCTGACGAGGTCGCAGCGATCGGCGGCCCGGGGGAGAGTCCATGTTTGGTATCGCCTACGCTCTCGTCTCGATCCTGCAGTGGGTGGTCTTTCTTGCGATCCTCGCGATCCTCGCGGGGATCGCGATGGTCGTCGCCCGCATGTTCGGCATCGGCAAGCGAGGTCGGCGCATCACCGGGCTTGTCGTCACCGGCGTCGCCTTTCTCCTTCTCAACGTCCAACTGGATCAGTACGTCAGCGGCAAGTACCTCGCGTACCTGTGCGAGACGGAGGCCGGCACGTTCATCGAGCGCACCGTCGACAACGTCGAGGGGTTCTACATCATGCGGCTGCGGGATCCGCGCGACCTGATCGACCGGATGGCCGCAGGGGATGTGCCGGAGGAGCCGTATGGGCATA
>JBDHRR010000186.1:0-4859 GCA_039807685.1 Burkholderiales bacterium | reverse complement strand
GCGGCAGCGATCCCGCAGTCGCCCTCAGGCGTCGGCGCGGCGCTCGGCGAGTCCGGCGAGCACCCGCGTGTACAGGTCGCGATCGACGTTGCCTCCGCTCGCGATCAGCGCGATGCGCTTGCCATGGCGATCGCGTGCGCGGAGAAGAGCGGCGAGACCGGCGGCGCCGGCGCCTTCGACCACCTGGTGCGTGTCATCGAAAAACGCGCGCATTGCCGACTCGATGTCGGCGTCGCTCACCTCGACCACGTCGTGCGCGCCACGCCGAATCGCCGCGAGCGCCGCCGGGACCGGAACCCGCACCGCCATGCCGTCGGCGATCGTGCTGGCCGTGGCCGTCTCGATCGCGCGCCCGGCCCGAAACGATTGCGCGTAGGCATTGGCCTGCGCGGCGACGACGCCGACGATCCTGGTGCGCAGGCGAAGCGCATCGCGGGCCGCGATGAGGCCGCAGATTCCGGAGCCGCAGCCGATCGGTGCATAGACGATGTCGATGTCGTGCACGGTGTGGAAGAGTTCGAGCGCATACGTCGCCACCCCGGCGACGAGTTCGGGCTCGAAGGGTCCGACCAGACGCAGCCCCTCGCGCTGCGCGAGCAGCGCAGCGTGCTCGCGCGCCGCGTCGAAGTCGCTGCCGTGGATGACGAGTTCGGCACCGAGCGCCTCCATCGCGGCGTTCTTGCCGCGCGAATTGCCTTCGGGCACGACGATTCGGCAGCGTATGCCGCGCTGCCGGGCTGCGAAAGCGAGGCTTTGTCCGTGGTTGCCACGGGTAGCGCTGACCACACCGGGCACGCGCGGCATGGCGAGCTCGAGCTGCGCCATGAGATTGAGGCCGCCCCGCACCTTGAAGGCGCCGATCGGCGTGTGGTTCTCGTGCTTGACCCAGACCTCGCAGCCTGCACGCTGCGCGAGGAGCGGCCAGACGTACTGCGCGGTGGGCGCCATCGCAGCGTAGACGTTGCGGGCCGCGGCGCCGATGTCGGCGAGCGTGGGCAGGGCGGCCGTATCGCCGGCGCCGCCGCTCATCACGCAGGCTCCTGCAGGAAGGCGAGCACCGCGGCATTGAAATCCATCGGTGCCTCCAGGTTGCTCAGGTGAGCGGTGTCGAGTTCGAGGTAGCGCGCGCCGGGAATCTGCCGCGCGAGGAATGCAGCGTCGGCCGGGGACGTGGAGGTGTCGTGCGTCCCGGCGATCACCAGCGCGGGGATGGCGATGGTGCCGAGCGCGTCGCGGAAATCGACGTCGCGTACGGCGACGCACTGCGCCACGTAGCCGGCTGCCGACTGGTGCACCAGGGTTGCACGGACGTGGGCCACGATTGCCGGTTCCCGTTGTGCGAAGGCGGGCGTGAACCAACGCCCCAGCACGGCGTCGGCGATCGCGGCCACGCCGCCCGCATTGACCGCGGCGATGCGTTGGTTCCACGCGTCGATGGTGCCGAACTTGGCGGCGGTGTTGGCGAGGACGAGCCGGCTGACGCGGTTGGTGGCGTTGAGCCCGAGCCACTGTCCGACCGCGCCGCCGAGCGAGATCCCGCAGAAGGCAGCGCGCTCGATGCGCAGGTGATCGAGGAGTGCGACGACGTCGGTACCGAGGAGTTCTATCGTGTACGGCCCGGGCGAGATTCCCGAACGGCCGTGACCCCGCGTGTCGTAGCGAATCACGCGGAACGCCCGACCCAGCGCGGCGACCTGCGGCCCCCACATCGTGTGGTCGGCACCCAGCGAGTTGGCGAGCACCAGCGCCGGCGCGTGCTCGTCACCATCGCTCGCATAGTGGAGCGTGGTGCCGTTGATCGCTGCCTTGAAGGTCGCCATGCGAAAGGATGGGCTTCAAAACCGGCGCCCGCGAGCGGCGCGTCAGCGGTGTCAGCGGCCGATGTTGAGGTAAGCCCAGATCAGGATCATCGAGCCGATGATCGACATGATCCAGCCGGCCGGCCGGAACTTGCCATCCGGCGAGCGCCACAGCAGGCTCGACAGGACGCCGCCGACCAGCGAGCCGCCGATGCCGAGCAGCGTCGTCATCCAGAAACCCAAGTCGATCGCCCCCGGATAGAACAGGCGAGCGAGCAGACCGACGATGAAGCCCACGATGATCATGCCGATCACGCCGAGTATGCCCATGCGCCTTCCTCCGTCCGCTGTGCAGCACGCGCTGCTCCGGCTCATGCTAGCACGCGATGCCGCCACGCCGTTGCTGCCGGGCGGCGGGGTGCGAGGCCGCGGCAGCGGTGCCCCGGAGGTGCGCGGCGAAGATCCTCGTGCCGGCGCGAGACGCCGCGACATCCATGCCGTCGCCATTCGCCAGGAACGGACCCGGCGTCGTTTGCGACAATGCGCCGATGCTCGCAGTCCTCCTCGCTACCTTTCCGTTCTTTGTGCTGGTCCTGTGCGGCTACGCGGCCGTACGCTACGCGCTGCTGCCGCAGGCCGCCATTCCCGGCCTCAACTCGTTCGTGCTGTATTTCGCGCTGCCGTGCATGCTGTATCGCTTCGGCTCGACGACGCCCGTTGCGCAGTTTGCCGATCCCGCGCTCATCGGAACCTACTTCATCTGCGCGGTGGTGATGGTCGGCGCCACCGTCGCCGCATCGGTACGCCGCGTCGGCTGGAACGACGGCGCCTTCGGCGCACTGGTCGCGTCGTTTCCCAATACGGGCTACATGGGCGTGCCCTTGCTGGTGGCGTTGCTCGGCGCGGCGGCGGCGGGACCGGCGATCGTGACGATCCTCATCGATCTCCTCTTCACGGCGTCGGCATGCATCGCGCTGTCACGGTTCGCCGGCACCGGCTCGCAGGAGGCGGCCAGCGCCGTGCGGGGCGCGTTGCGCGGCGTGCTCGTCAATCCGATGCCGTGGGCGATCGTCCTCGGCGCGCTGGCCTCCGCTGCCAGCCTGCGCCTGTGGCCGCCGATCGACGGAACCGTGGCGCTCCTCGCCGATGCCGCGTCGCCGGTCGCGCTCTTCACCATCGGCGCGGTGCTCGCCCGTTCGCGGGCGGGCACGGAACGCACGCGGGGGCGCAGCGCGCGCGACGAGATTCCGTTGGCATTGGTCAAGCTCGTCGTCCATCCCGCGCTGGTGTACGGCGTCGGGCGCGCGGCGATCGCGCTCGGTGCGCCGCTTTCCCCGTTCGTGCTGACCGTGCTCACCCTCGTCGCCGCGCTGCCGAGCGCGAGCAATGCGATGGTGCTCGCCGAGTGGTTCGGCGCCGACAGCGGGCGCATCGCGCGCATCATCCTCGCCACGACGGCGATGGCGTTCCTGACGTTCTCGGGGGCGGTCGCGCTGCTCACGTAGATACGTGTCCACGGCGTGCGCCGGTTGCGTTGCTGTCTGGCGTGGACGATCTGAGCGCGCGCCGCTCGCGTAGCCGTGCCGCGTTGACGATCTGAGCGCGCGCCGCTCGCGTTGCTCGCTTGACGTTCGCTGACGCTCACGTCAGCGCACGCCGAAATCGTGCGCGGTACACGATCTCGCTACGCCCGATGCTCTCCCACGCGCACGATTTTCATGGTGTTGGTGCCGCCGGGCTTGCCCATCGGCTCGCCGATGGTGAGCACGATCGAGTCGCCCGCCTTGACCTCACCCTTGGCCACCAGCAGCGCCTCGGCGGCGAGCAATACGGCGTCGCGATCCGGGCTCTGCTCGAGGTAGAGCGGGTGCACGTTGCGATACAGCGCCATCTTGCGCTGCGACACCACCTTCGGCGTCAGCGCGAAGATCGGTGCACCGCCGTAATGACGCGACATCCACAGCGCGGTCGCTCCGGAATCGGTGAGCGAGGCGATCGCCTTGGCCTTGAGGTGGAAGGCGGTGAAAAGCGTGGCCATCGCGATCGATTGGTCGACGCGGGTGAAGGTGCTGTCGAGAAAATCGCGATCGAGCTCCACGGCGGCGGACTTCTCCGCTTCGGTGCAGATCTGGGCCATGTTCTCGACCGTTTCGACGGGGTGCTTGCCGGCTGCGGTCTCGGCCGACAGCATCACGGCGTCCGTGCCGTCGAGCACCGCGTTCGCCACGTCCGATACTTCGGCGCGCGTGGGGACTGGCGCGTGGATCATCGACTCCATCATCTGCGTGGCGGTGATGGTGAGCTTGTTGCGCTCGCGCGCGAGCTTGATCATGCGCTTCTGCAGACCGGGCACCGCTGCGTTGCCGACCTCGACCGCGAGGTCGCCGCGGGCCACCATGATCCCGTCCGACGAATCGACGATCTCCTCGAGGTAGGTGATCGCCTCCGCGCGCTCGATCTTGGCGATGAGCAGCGCGTGTCCGCCGGCGGCGCGCATGAGCTGGCGCGCCATGTACATGTCTTCCTTGTTCTTGGGAAAGGACACCGCGAGATAGTCGGCGTCGATCTCGGCGGCCGTCTTCACGTCGTCCATGTCCTTGGCGGTGAGGGCCGGCGCGGTGAGGCCACCGCCCATTCGATTGATGCCCTTGTTGTTCGACAGCCGTCCGCCCATGACCACCTTGGTGTGGATGCGCGGCCCGTCGACGCTCTCCACGGACAGCCGGATGAGGCCGTCGTTGAGCAGCAGCAGCGCGCCCGGCCCCACGTCGCGCGGCAGCTCCTTGTAGTCGAGGCTCGCGTGCGTATCCGCCCCGGCCTCCGCCTCGGCGTCGAGGATGAAGCTCTGGCCGACGACGAGCTCGACGTGGCCGCGCGGAAAGGTGCCGACGCGGATCTTCGGACCCTGCAGGTCCGCCATGATGGCGACCTCGCGTCCGAGCTTGTGCGCGCATTCGCGCACGATGCGTGCTCGCTCGACATGGTCGGCAGCGGCACCGTGCGAAAAATTGAGGCGGACGACGTCGACGCCCGCGGCGAGCATGCGCGACATGATCGCCG
>JBDHRR010000050.1:0-24065 GCA_039807685.1 Burkholderiales bacterium | reverse complement strand
GACCACCGTCGGGCGCGACGGCTGCACCCGGTGGCGCCATCGGCACGCCGCCCATCGGCGCCGGCCGGGCCAGCGCCGGCTGGAACGACGACGCCGGCGGCGGTGCGGACGGCGGGCGCCCCATGCCGGCGCGCACCACGTCGTTGCGGACAACCGGCGGAGCGGCGAGCACCGGCGCCGTGGCGACCACGTCGCGCGGTACCCGGACCATGTTCTGTGCCACGGGCACGCGGCTCTCGAACGAGCGGAACGGCACCGCGGTGATCCCGCCCGGGACACTGGCATTGCGCCAGTGCGTCGGCGGCGGACTCCACGGACGCACGACGGTTACGTTCACCGCGACCGGACGGTTGAAGCGATCCCAGCAACCGGACGAACAATGTCCCCACCACGGGCGGAACGGCTCGCCCCAGCCGAGCGGAATCCAGCCGTAGACGGGCGCCCCGGCGCTCACCGATACGCTCCAACCCGCGCCGCCGGTCCACGCAACGAGCGCCGGTGCCCACAGCGGCCGCGGCGTGAAGGCGCCGGGGCACCAGCCCCAGCGACCGCCGATGAAGGCCCAGCGGCCGTAGTGGAAGGGCGCGTACCCCCACGGCGCGGAATCGACCCAGGTCGGTCCCCACGCGCCGACGTTCACCCAATAGCCGTTGCGATACGGCGCCCAGTCGGCGGCAACGTCGTTCGGATACCACACGGCGCCGTACTGCGGCAACTCCTGCCACGTGCCGTAGCGATCGAGGTCGGCGGCGCCGACCATCTGCGGCGACACGTAGGCATTGGCGCGGGTGCGATAGAGACGGTCGCGGCTCGCGACCCAGGCGTCGAAGCCGTCCTCGCCGATGCCGTTCTGGACATTGGCGAACTGCGGATCGGACCCCTCGATGTACGCCGCCTGGCCGGGCAGCACCTGCTGCACGGCGGCCTGCGTCTGCACGTTGACCTCGCCTTCACGGACGATGACCACCGTGTGCTGGCGATCGTCCGTGACCTCGAAACGATACAGGCCCGGACGGGTGATCGTGATCTGTGCATTCGGCGTATCGATGGTCGCCGTATCGCCGGGTTGCAGTCCGCGCACGCGCACGCTGACGCGGCCCTGCGCGACGAACAGCGAGAAATGGGCGTCGTCGAGTTGCGAGACGTGCAGGCTCGTGCCACCCGCGAAGCGGAACTGGCCACCGCCGAAGTCCACCTCGGCGCGCCCGTCGCCGCCGAGCCACAGGTTGTCGCCGGACGCGACCGGATAGTTGAGACCGACGGCAAGCCAGGCGTCGGGCTTGTCTTGCGGAGCCAGAAAGAGATCACCGGCCACGTCGGAGACGCGACCGACACGGCCCGGAAGATCACCGGCTGCCTGCGCGAAGGCAGCGCCGGCGGCGAGTGCCAGCGACGCGAGGGCCGCAACCGCGAGATGCCGCAGTCCGACGACGAGGCGCGCACCGACGCGCCCCGCGCGGGATGCCTGGGTCGGTCGTGGAAGCGTGTTCATGTCGAGTGAGTCCCCGTGAAGTCGGCCGGTCCTTGAGACAACGGGCACCACGGCCCGTTCGTTGACGTCCGGCGTCGCCGGCGACCGGGTCGCGCCGCGCCGTTGTGCTTTAGAATGCGCATGGACGAAGGCCAGATCCGGGCCGGCGATTTCCATCCTCACCAGGAGACACGACATGCGGACATTCCGCCCGACCACGGTGGCTGGCGCCCTTGCGCTCGCGTTCTGCGCCGGCACGGCCTCGGCCCAGTTCACGAATACTTACATCTTCGGCGACAGTCTGAGCGATGCCGGTCAGTACGGCGCGCGCTTCACCACCAACCCCGGGCTCGTCACGCCCATGTACGTCGGACAGGCCTTCGGACTCAGCGCGACGCCCTCCTTCCAGGGCGGCAACGACTTTGCGCAAGGCGGCGCGATGGTCAATTCGCAATCGCCGCTGGTGCCGCCGGGCGTGCCCAACGTGTCCATCATGCAGCAGGTGAATGCGTTCCTGCCCAACGTGCTCATGAACCGTGACGCGCTCTACCAGATCCAGGGTGGCGCCAACGACATCTTCGTCCTCGCGGCAACCAATCCGGCAGGCGCGCAAGCCGGCACCGTGCAGGCGGCAACCGACCTCGCCACCGCCGTGGGCAAGCTGAAAGCGGCCGGCGCTCAGTACGTCATCGTGCAAAACCTCCCCGACCTCGGCAAGACGCCCAGCGCCGCGGCGCAAGGGCCAGCGGCGCAGGCAGGGCTCTCCGGACTCGCAGGACTCTTCAACTCGACGCTCAATGCGGCGATCGGGGCGGCGGACCTGCACGTGATCCAGTTCAACACCAACGCGCTCTTCAACGAGATCCTCGCCAACCCGGCGCTGTATGGTTTCACGAATACGAAGGGTGTCGCCTGCACGGTCCCGAGTTCGCTCAACTGCACGCCGGCCACGCTCGTCGCGGCGAATGCGAACATGAACTACGTCTTTGCCGACGGCGTGCATCCGACGACCGGGGCGACGCTGCTGCAGGCGCAGGCGATCGCCTCGATGATCACCGGGCCGCAGCAGATGGCGGCACTCGCCGAGGCGCCGCTCGACATCGAGCGCGCGCAGTGGCGCACGCTCGACGGCCGCATGATGTCCGCGATCAATGCGCCGGGCTCGTCCGGCAAGTTCCAGACCTGGGCAGCGTACGACTACGCGAGCCCGGACATCAGCGGCGCGGGCCTCGCGGGCAGCGCCAACCTCAACACGATCTCGGTCGGCGGCGACATGCGGGTGAGCGACCGCATGCTGGCCGGCCTGCAGTTCGCCTATTCCGAGCAGAAGGGCGACTACGGCAACAACAACGGCAACTTCAAGGTGCGCGAGCCGAACCTGACGGCGTACCTGGGCTATGGCGAGGGCCCGTGGTACGTCGGCGCCACGCTCGGACTGGGTTCGCTCGACGTCGACACCACGCGCTACATCCAGCTCGGGCCGACCACGCGCAGCGAGATCGGATCGACGCGCGGCTACCACAACGTCGTTCGTCTCCTGGGCGGCTACTGGTTCAACTACAAGGACATCAGCCACGGCCCCTTCGCCAAGCTGACCTACGAGAACATCGTGGTGCGACAGTTCAGCGAGAACGGCAGCGACAGCACGGCGCTCACCTACGACCAGCAGAAGCAGAACCCGGTGTGGTCGAGCCTGGGCTATCAGGCAACGGGGGTCTTCTCCGGCTTCCGCCCCTTCGCTCGCGTGACGTGGGAGTACAACTTCGACGCCGATACGCGCCAGGTGAACGCCAAGTCCAATACGCTCAACGGCTGGTACCAGGTCCCGGGCTTCAGGCAGGACAGCAACTGGTGGCTCTTCGACGTCGGCGTCAGCAAGGACTTCGGCAAGGTCACGGGCTTCGTCTCCGCCAATGCGTCGGCGGGCAAGGACGACGGCGATTTCTGGGCGCTCACGGTGGGCATTCGCGTCCCGCTGTAACCAGCCGTCGAGACCACGGCGCGCGGCGCCGTGGCCGCTCGACCACGAGGCCCCGCGCGCACCGCGGGGCTTTTTTTCGGGCGCTACCGCGCGAGCGCGACGCGCAGCGCGGCGAGGCGCCGCAGTCCACGGCTCGCCCGCGACCCGTACCACGAGGTGTATTCGCCATCGACGAGATGCGTGGGCCGGTCGCGCTCGACGGCGAGCGCGTCGACGTCACGCGGCCGGAAGGCGTACGGCTCGGTCGACAGCAGGAGGCGAGCGGCGGCGCTCCACGCCGGCGCATCGTCGGCGACGACGGGGTACCGCCGCGCGGCGGCAACCGGGAGCGTATCCCAGCCCACGAGCGCCAGCGTGGCGCCGACGTAGGTATCGCGGGCGACGGTCATCCAGGGCTTGCGCCAGATGAGGTAGAGGACCCGTTCGCGCGGCAGCCGATGCGTGGCCTCGTGCGCGAACGCGAGTGCTGCATCGAGTTCGCGGGCGAGCGCAGCCGCCGTCGCACAGCGATCGAAGATCGCGCCGAGGAGCGCGAACAGCCGCGCATTGTCGGCAGGAACCTGCGGGTGGGTGACGATCACGTGCGGGATGAAAGCGCGGGCAGCGTCGACGTCCTCGCGCCGATTCTCGTCGACGTTGACCACGAGGTGTGTCGGCGCGAGCGCGCGCAGCCGATCGAGATCGGGGTCCTTGGTGCCGCCGATCTTGGGCACCGCGCGCGCCGCGCGGGGGTGGATGCAAAATCCGGTGCGCGCGACGACGTGCGCGCCGAGCCCGAGTTCGAACAGCAACTCGGTGAGACTCGGCACCAGGCAGGCGATGCGGGGCACCGCCGCGCAAGAATGCGCGACACCCGCCCAGTCGACGGCGGCCGCGCTCACGCGCGCTCCCGGCGGAACCGGCTACTCGCCCGGGTACCAAAGCGCGTGCAGCGCAGGGCGACCGCCGTACGCACTACCGTCAAGGGTGGCGTGGCTTGCGCTTGCGGCCGGCCACCGCGCGATCGAAGAGCGGACGCGGCAGGCAGCGCAGCACCCGGCCGAAGAGCGCCATCTGCCACGGCAGGACGTGGAAGCGGCTGCGCCGCGCGATGGCGCGCGCCGTTTGTTCCGCCGCCGCCTCGGGCGTCAGGAGGAACGGCATCCGGTAGGGATTGCGTGCGGTGAGCGGGGTCGCGATGAAACCCGGGCACACGGTGACCACGGCGACGCCGGAGCCGCGCAGTTCGACGCGCAACGACTCGAGATAGGTGATGGCGGCCGATTTGGAGCCGCAGTACGCACCCGAGCCCGGCAGGCCGCGGAAGCCGGCGACGCTCGCGATGCCGGCGAGGATTCCCGCGCCGCCGGCGCGCATCTCCCGCACGAATGGCGCGAAGGTGTGCACCATGCCGAGCACGTTGGTCTCGAAGACCGCGCGGAAAGCCGGCAGATCCTCGGGTTCGTCGGTGAGCGTGCCGCGCGAGATCCCGGCGTTGGCGATGACGACGTCGGGACAGCCGAAGCGCGCCTGGAAATCCGCGCCGGCGCGCGCGAGGTCGCCGGGTTCGCGCACGTCGCCGGCGTACGTCACCACCGTGGCTGGGGCAAGGCTTGCGGCAATCCGCGCAAGTTCGCTCTCGCGGCGCGCGAAGAGGCCGAGCGTTGCTCCCTGTCGGGCATAAAGCCGCGCCAGCGCCTCCCCCAGGCCCGATGAAGCTCCGGTCAGGAAAACCCGCATGCGCGCCGCGACCGCCCGCCTCGACCCCGACGGACGCTTACGACTTCGGCCGTTCGGCGCGCGCCTTCTGGATCATGGCGTCGAGTGCCGCCGGCATCGAGGCGTGCCCCTGCGGGAGCTTGTCCGGGCCGGTGATGAACTTGCCGTCGACGATGAGCGTCGGTGTCGACTGGATGTTGTACGCGGCCGCCAGTTGCTTCGCGCGATTGACCTTGCCGACGATGGCGAACGACTTGTAGATGTCCTCGAGCTTCTTGCGGTCGAGTCCCTTGCTCGCGCCCCAATCGAGGAAGTCCTTCTCGTTCCACAGCGGCACGCCCTTGCTGTAGATCGCCGCGAATACCTCCGGCGAGAACTTGGGCTCGTCGCCCAGCGCGTCGAGCGTGTAGTAGACGCGGGCGAGACTCTCCCAGCGCGGCTGGAACATCACCGGGACGCGACGGAAGGTGACATCGGCGGGCTTGGTCTTGAGCCAGGTCTGCAGGTACGGCTCGAGCTCGCCGCAGTGCGGGCAGCCGTACGAGAAGAACTCGATCACCTCGATGTTCTTCCCCGTCTCCACCGGCTGCGGGTTGTTGAGACGCAGGTAGTTGATCCCTTCGGTCATGCCTTGCGCCGCCGCGCCGGCGGCAAGGAACGCGGCCAGGCCGAGTGCACCGACACCACGGATGGCGCCACGGAAGGTAGACAGGATCGCGGTCATGCTCATCGAAACTCCTTCGTCATCGGGCGCGTGGGGCGCCGCTCATCGTTACGAACGTTCAAGACGCGGTGTTGGGCAGGGGTCGTAGCGGCGAGTTCCGCGCGCCGACCGCGCCATCCGACTAGAAGCGGATCACGGCGACGTCGAAACCGCTCTTGGCGAGGTCGCCGCGGATGCGATTGACCTCCTCCGGATTGTCGAACGGCCCGAGCCGCACCCGGTAGCGCGTTCCCTTGTCGGGCAGGGTGCCCTGCTGGACGCTCGCCTGCCAGCCGGCGAAGGCAAGTCGCGCCTTCAGGTTTTCGGCATCCGACTCGGAGGCGAACGACCCGGCCTGCAACCAGAAGCGTTCGGGTAGCTTCGCGGCGCTCGTGGGCTCCGCCGTCGCCATCTTGTCGGACGCCTTCTCGGCGACCTTGGCGGCGCCGGTCTTGTCGCCGCGATCGGCGGCCTTCTCGCTCGCCTTGTCGCCCCCAGCCTTGGCCTGATCGACGGTCGCCCTGTCCGCCGACGGGCGCTTGGCCTCCGCCTGGACCTTGGGCTCCTCGACCCCGGGCAGGATCTTGTAGAAATCGAAGCGCGGCTTTTCCTTGTCCGCAGGCGCGGTGTCCGCGCGCGCGCTGCGGCTCGTCTCCTTGGCGACCTCGCGCGCCTCCTTGGCCGTCTGTGCCGGAAAGGGGCCGTTGGCCCGCATGAGGTAGTAAGCAACGCCGGCCGCGAGACCCAGGCCGAGGACGAGGCCGATGAAGATGCCGATCAGCGTGCCGCCGGCGTCGCGGTGTCGCGTCGTGCGGGCCGGCGGTGCGCGACGGCGAGTCGATTTGGCGGCGGCGTTCATCACATCCTGTCGGGAGCGGCGATGCCGAGCACGGCGAGCCCGTTGGCGAGAACCCGCCCCGCCGCCACGACCAGCGCCAGCCGCGCGGCGCGCACGTCGACGTCGTCGACGAGGAAGCGCTCGGCATTATAGTAACTGTGGAATTCCTGGGCGAGGTCCTTGAGGTAGAACGTGACCTGGTGCGGTGCGAGGTCGCGCGCCGCATTGGCAAGCTCGGCCGGAAAGTCCTCGATCCGGCGCAGCAGCGCCACCTCGTACGGACTCGTCAGCGCGGCGAGCGGCGCATCGGCAAAGCGCGCCGGCGCCGTCGCGAGATCGAATCCCGCCTGCCGCAGCACCGCCGCGACCCGCGCATGCGCGTACTGCACGTAGTACACCGGATTGTCCTCGGATTGCGAGCGCGCGAGATCGAGGTCGAACACGAACTCGCTGTCCGCCTTGCGCGACACGAGGAAGAAGCGCACCGCATCGCGCCCGGCCTCGTCGATGAGGTCGCGCAACGTGACGTAGCTGCCGGCGCGCTTGCTGATCTTCACCTCCTCGCCGCCCTTCACCACCGTGACCATCTTGTGCAGCAGATAGTCCGGGTAGCCTTCCGGAATGCCGAGGCCCACCGCCTGCAATCCAGCCCGAACGCGCGCGATGGTCCCGTGATGATCCGAGCCCTGCACGTTGATCGCCTTCGAAAATCCACGCTCCCACTTCGTGACGTGATACGCGACGTCGGGTACGAAGTACGTGTAGCCGCCGTCGGACTTGCGCATCACCCGATCCTTGTCGTCACCGTAGTCGGTGCTGCGCAGCCACAGGGCACCCTCGTGCTCGTAGGTCTTGCCGGAGTCGACAAGACGCCGCACGGCGGCATCGACGCGACCGTCGGTATACAGCGAACTCTCGAGGTAGTACACGTCGAACTTCACGCCGAAGGCAAGCAGGTCGAGGTCCTGCTCCTTGCGCAACTCGGCAACCGCGAAGTGGCGGATCTTCTCGATGTCGGCCAGATCGTGGCCGACGATGTCGAGATAGCGCTGCGCGATCTCGACGATGTACTCGCCGCGGTAGCCGTCGTCGGGAAACGCCGCGCGCTCGCCCAGGAGTTCCTTCGCACGCGCGCGCACGGAAATGGCGAGGTTCTCGATCTGCTGCCCGGCGTCGTTGTAGTAGTACTCGCGCGAGACGGCGTAACCCTGCGTTGCGAAGAGGTTGGCGAGCGAATCGCCGAGCGCCGCCTGGCGGCCGTGCCCCACGTGCAGCGGTCCCGTCGGATTGGCCGAGACGAACTCGATCAGCACCTTCTCGCCGACGTGCGCCGGCTGGAATCCATAACGCGCGCCTTCCCGCAGGACGCGCCGGACCACCGCCTGCCGTGCCTGCGCGGTGAGGGTGACGTTGATGAAACCGGCGCCGGCGACTTCGGCGCGCGCGACGACATCGGATGCCGGTAGCGCCGCCACGATCGCGGTGGCGAGTTCGCGCGGATTGCGCCGCGCACGCTTGGCGAGGGTGAGCGCGACGTTCGTCGCGTAATCGCCGTGCGTCGCCTGCCGCGGCCGCTCGACAGTCACGGCGACGCCGGCTGCCGCCGGCACGACGACCGCCACGGCCGCCGCCAACGTGCGCTCCAGCTCGACCCTGATGTCGTCCACCGTGCCCTTCATTCGATGCGTGCAAAACGGTCGATTATAGCGAGCGCCGAGGGAAGTCTCGCACCGGGCCTGTCAGCCGAAGCTCGTGGGATCGACATCGAGCGCCCAGCGGATGCGCCGGCCGGGCAGCGCGGCGAGCGCAGCGACCCACTGCGCGAGAAAGCGCTGCAGCGAAGGCCGGTGCGCGCTCTGCACCACGAGCTGGCTGCGCTCGAAGCCCGCCCGCCGCGCGAGCAGCGCCGGGACCGGCGCGAAGACCTCGACGTCGGCACCCGCCAGTCGCGTGGCCGCGGCATGCGCGGCGCCGAGGAAGGCATCGACGTCGGCACGTCGATGCGCTTCGGCGCCGAGGAGCGCGGCGTGGACGATCGGCGGCAGCTGCGCCACCCGCCGCTCGGCGAGCAGCCCGTCGGCAAAGCGCGCGTAATCGTGATCGACGAGCGCCGCGTATGCAGGGTGCTCGGGAAAATCGGTCTGCACGATCACCTCGCCCGGAAGATCCGCGCGCCCCGCCCGGCCGGCGACCTGGATGAGCAGCGCCGCCAGGCGCTCGGTGGCGCGAAAGTCGGCGCTGTACAGCGCATTGTCCGCACCCAGGACACCGACGAGCGTGAGACGCGGAAAATCGTGCCCTTTGGCGAGCATCTGCGTGCCGACCAGGATGTCGAGGCCGAGCGCCTCGACGTCGGCGCGCAGGGCGGCGAATGCTCCCTTCGCGCGGGTGGAGTCGCGATCGACCCGGGCGATGCGCGCGGCTGGGAACGCCTGGGCCAGCGCGCGCTCCAGGCGCTGCGTCCCGAAGCCGAGCGGCACGAGGTCGACGTTGCCGCAGGTGGGACAGGCCTGCGGCAATCGCTCCGCGTGGCCGCAGTGGTGGCAGCGCAAGGCCGGCGGGGTGCGATGCGTCGTGAGCCGCGCCGCGCAGCGCGGACACTGCGCATCCCACTTGCACGCCGCGCAGACCAAGGATGGCGCAAAGCCGCGCCGGTTCACGAAGACGAGCGACTGCTCGCCGCGCTCGAGACGGGCAGCGAGCGCTGCCCGCAGTTCCGGACCGATACCTTCGCCCGCCTGCGCAGCGCTGTGACTCACGAGCCTGACCCGTGGCAGCGACGCACGCGGGTCGGCACGTTCGACGAGGTCGAGCCGGCGATAGCGGCCCTCGGCGGCGGCGAGCCAGGTTTCGAGCGATGGGGTGGCGGTGCCGAGGACGATCGGCACGCCGCGATGATGCGCGCGCCAGATCGCCGCATCGCGGGCGTGATAGCGAACGTTGTCCTGCTGCTTGTACGAGGCGTCGTGCTCCTCGTCGACCACGATGAGCCCGAGCGCGGGGAGCGGCGCAAAAACCGCGAGCCGGGTTCCGAGCACGATGGCCGCGCGCGCCTCCGCGGCGGCCAGCCACGCGGCGCGCCGCTCGCCGGCGGCGAGCCCGCTGTGCATGACGGCGACGCTGGCCTGCGGCCGCGCGGCGCGGACGCGCGCGACGAGTTGCGGCGTCAGGTTGATCTCCGGCACCAGGATGAGCACCTGCCCACCCCGCGCGATCACTACATCCGCAGCGGCGAGGTACACCTCGGTCTTGCCGCTGCCGGTGATCCCGTGCAGCAGGAAGGCGTCGAAGCGCGCGTCGGCAGGGCTGATCGCCGCCACCGCCGCCGCCTGTCCCCGATTGAGCGGGTGCTGCGCCGCCGGCGCGCTCGCCGGTGC
This sequence comes from Burkholderiales bacterium, assembly GCA_039807685.1. Classification (GTDB taxonomy): domain Bacteria; phylum Pseudomonadota; class Gammaproteobacteria; order Burkholderiales; family Casimicrobiaceae; genus VBCG01. The sequence goes on along the minus strand of JBDHRR010000050.1, from coordinate 13,997 downwards.
CGCGGCGGCAAGAGGGTCCCCGCGCGCACGCCGGGGAGTTCCCGTGAGTGGAGGCACCGCCAGCGCACAGGCGAGGCCAATCGACTCGTGGTAATAGGTCGCGATGAAGCTGACGAGATCGACGACGTCGGGGGGTAGCGGCGGGCCGGCGACGACGTCGGCGACGGCGTGCAGCTTCTCGCGCGCGACCACGCTGTCGTGGGCGACGTCGAGGACCACGCCGGTCAGCCGCCGCGGCCCCAAGGGCACCCGCACGAGGCTGCCACGGACGAGTGCGAGCCCCTCCGGGAACCAGTAGTCGAAGGGATCGGCAGTCGCGACCGGAAGCGCTACGCGCGCAATCGGCATGGGCGCAGCCCGGCCCCGTTGGCGATCGTCGTCGCCTCGTCGTTGCGCGCGATATTTCCCGTGTTACCCGAGATCTTGCCCACAACTCCTTCTTTCATAAAGGAAGTAACCAGGAACGTGCCGCCCTGTGCATAGTTTTGTGCGTAACTGTTTGCCGATACTGGCACCGCTCGCCGTCGACAACCGATCGCCTCGCCGGCCGCGCCTCTCGCCGAACTCCGGAGCATGGATATTCTCCTTTTGTATCCGCGACTTACACGCCACCCCCGCGTCGCCGCAACACCCCCGCGCGGCGCCGCTCGCCGGATGCGTGATCGATGTGCATAACTATGCCCGCACCCGCCTTTGGCGGCGTTTGTCAAGCCCCTCGAAGACAAGGCTTGACGCGGCCACCAAGGGTCATCACTGGGACCGGGCGGGGCGGACCGTGCTGTGGATTTCCCTGGAGACGTTGTGGACAGTCTCGACCAGTGCCGCGACGTTATCCGGGGACGCCGCCGGCACGATCCCATGGCCCAGGTTGAAGACATGGCCGGGCGCGGGGCCGGCGGCGCGCACGATCGCGGCGGCCTCGCGCGCCACGGTGGCGGGGTCGGTGGTCAGTACCAGTGGATCGAGATTGCCCTGGAGCGCGACGGTGGCGCCGAACCGGCTGCGTGCCTGCGCGATGTCGACCGTCCAGTCGAGCCCGATGCCCGCCGCCCCGCAGGTGGCAAGCGCATCGAGCCAGCCGCCGCCGCCCTTGGTGAAGACGATCGTCGGCACCGGCCGGCCGTCGCGGCCCGGCTGCAACGCGCGCAGGATTGCCCGCATCGGTTCGAGCGAGAAGCGCTCGTACGCGGCCCGGGTGAGGAGCCCGCCCCAGGTATCGAAGAGCATCAGCGCATCGGCGCCGGCGGCGACCTGCGCATCGAGGTACGCGGTCACCGCCCGCGTATTGATGTCGACGATCCGCCCGAGGAGGTCGGCGCGTGCATAGGCCATGCGGCGCACGCGAGCGAAGTCGTCGCTGCCACCGCCTTCGATCATGTAGCAGGCGAGTGTGAATGGGCTGCCGGCAAACCCGATGAGCGGCACCCGCCCCGCCAAGGCGCGCTTGATGCAGGCGACCGCATCGAAAACGTAGCGCAGATCTTCGAGATCCGGCGCGGCGAGCGCACGCACGCTCGCCTCGTCGCGCAGCGGGTGCGCGAAGCGCGGTCCCTCGCCCTCGGCAAACGAGAGGCCGAGCCCCATCGCATCGGGGATCGTGAGGATGTCGGAGAAGAGGATCGCGGCATCGAGCGGAAAGCGCGCGAGCGGCTGCAAGGTGACCTCCGCGCACAACTCCGGGTTGCGCGCGAGCGCGAGGAAGCTGCCGGCCTTGGCACGGGTCGCGTTGTACTCTGGCAGGTAGCGACCCGCCTGCCGCATGAGCCACACCGGGGTGTACGCCACCGGCTCGCGGCGCAGCGCCCGCAGGAACGTATCGTTGGCGAGCGTCGCCGCGCCGGTTGCGGGAGCCACCGCGCTCATCGCGGCCCCTTGCGCACCCGACCGCATCCGGGGTGCTTCGCGGGCGCGGTGCGATCCGACTCGCTCACCGGGCCACCAGCGCGCGCCCCGTCAGGCGCTCCAGGATGGCGAGCGGTGCGCGCTCCGGCGCGTAGAGCGCCGACGATGGCAAATGGATCGTCTGCTCGAACATGTACTGGCCGCTCATCGCGGCGTGGAGCACTTGATCGGAGAAGCACAGCCACGTGGTGCCGGGATTGAAGGCGATCGTCTGCTGCTCCGCTTCGCACTGGTACGCGAGGTCGACCTTGGCACCGTCGTGCAGGCCGAGCATCAGGTGGTCGTATTCGCTGCGCAGCCCCTTCGTCACCTGCAACGCCGCCAGCAATGCCGCGCTGCCGGGGAGCGGCGCCCTGATCCGCGGCAGGAACCGGCGCGCCATCGTCTCGAACGATTCGCCGACCCGCCAGATCCGCGGCTCGGACGGATTCACGTTGGAGAACACGCGCAGGATGCGCTCGCCGTGCGTCGGTCGCGAAGGGAAGGCATCGACGTGCAGCCGCGAGTCGTCCTTGCGCCACGACACGGCCCGTCCCACCGCCGGCTGCGGACGAAAGCTCGTGCGCGCGCGTTTCTCGTACGGCGCGTAGCGGGGAAACAGCGCCGCCACGAGACCGGCGGCGGCAGTGGCGAAGCGCCCGATCACGGCCGCGAGCTCGGTGAGATCGCGCTCGCTGCCGCGCGCCCCCTTGAGACGCTGACCGTCGAAGCTCACGTTCTTCGCATGCCCGTCGGACCAGGCAGGCGACAGGAACCGCCGCTCGGCATCGGACAGCACGAAGCTCACCTGTGGCAGCACCACCACGCCACCACCCTCGATCGTGCGGATGGCAGCGTCCTGAACGTCACGCGCAACGGTGGGTGTGAAGCTATCGAGGTCGAGGGTGAGGATGTCGGTCATGGCGGCGCGCACGACGCCGCGCGCGAAGACGCGCGCAGCGCGTGGCGATTGTACCCGCAGCCACGCCCCGCATCCGCCACTCAGCGCGGCAGCAGCGACGAGCCCATCAGGAATGCGTCGACCGCGCGCGCGGCCTGGCGGCCCTCGCGGATCGCCCACACCACGAGCGACTGGCCGCGGCGCATGTCGCCTGCCGCAAAGACCTTGGGCACCGAGGTCTGATAAGCCTCGGTGTCGGCCTTGGCATTGCTGCGGGCGTCTCGCTCCACGCCGAATTGCTCGAGGACCCCTTTCGGCGTCGGCCCGACGAAACCCATCGCCAGCAGCACGAGGTCGGCGGGAACCGCGAATTCGCTGCCGGGGATCTCGACCATCTTCATGACGCCGCTGCCCTCACGCTGCCATTCGACGCGCGCCGCGACGAGGGTGCCGACCTTGCCGCCGGCACCCTCGAAACGCTTGGTGGTCACCGCCCAGTCGCGGATGCCGCCTTCCTCGTGCGACGACGACGTGCGCAGCTTGATCGGCCAGTTCGGCCACACCAGCGGCTTGTTCTCGGTCGCCGGCGGTTGCGGCAGCAACTCGAACTGCGTGACCGATGCCGCGCCCTGGCGATGCGCCGTGCCCACGCAATCGGAGCCGGTGTCGCCACCGCCGATCACCACCACGTGCTTGCCGGTCGCGCTGATCCGACCGGTGACGCCGTCGCCCGCCACCGCCTTGTTCTGCTGCGGCAGGTACTCCATCGCGAAGTGCACGCCGTCGAGGTCGCGGCCGGGGACCGGCAGGTCGCGCGAAGCCTCGGCGCCGCCGGTGAGGACGACCGCATCGTACTCGTCGAGGAGCGCTTGCGCGGCGACGTCGACCCCCACGTGCGCATTGGGCCGGAACTGCACGCCCTCCTCGGCGAGTTGCGCGAGTCGCCGGTCGATGAGCCGCTTCTCCAGCTTGAAGTCGGGGATCCCGTAGCGCAGCAGGCCGCCCAGCCGATCGGCTTTTTCATAGAGGGTGACGGCGTGCCCGGCGCGCGCGAGTTGCTGCGCGCAGGCGAGCCCCGCCGGCCCCGAACCGACGACGGCGACTCTCTTTCCCGACCGCGTCGCCGCCACCTGCGGGACCACCCAGCCCTCTTCCCAGCCCTTGTCGATGATGAAGTGCTCGATCGACTTGATGCCGACGGGATCGACATTGATGTTGAGCGTGCATGCGGCCTCGCACGGCGCCGGACAGATGCGCCCCGTGAATTCCGGGAAGTTGTTGGTGCTGTGCAGGACCTCGAGCGCGCGCCGCCACTGCTGGCGATACACGAGATCGTTCCAGTCGGGGATGATGTTGTGGACGGGGCATCCGGTCTGGCAGAACGGGATGCCGCAATCCATGCAGCGCGCGCCCTGGGTGATTGCCTGCGCATCGGTAAGCGTCGCCACGAACTCGCGATAGTGGCGAACGCGGTCGCCGACGGGTTCGGCGACCTCCTGGATGCGCGCAAATTCTAGAAAGCCGGTGATCTTGCCCATGGAAGCGACCTGAAATCCGAGATGCGTTCATCGAGGCGGCGCGTGGCGACGTCGTCGCAGCACCGCCGCACAAGGCAGCCACCGCAACGGCGCACGGCGACAGGCGTCGAACCAACCATCACGCCGCCGTGGCCTGCCGGGTGACGGGCACCTTGCTCGCCGCACGTTTCGCGTACATGTCGGTGAGCGCCCGCCGATACTCGTGCGGGAACACCTTCACGAAGCGGCTGCGCGCGGCCTCCCAGTCATCGAGAAGCGAAAGCGCCAGCGTGCTGCCGGTGTAGCGCAGGTGTCGCTCGACGAGGTCGCGAACGATGGCATCGTCGGCGCGCTCGAGATGGCGCAGGTGCGCCTTGCCGGCGGCAGCGAGCTCGCGCTCGCTCGCCACCTGTTCCGCTTCGCCCATCACCGGTGCAAGCGCCACGCTCGCGGTGTTGCAGCGCTGCGCGAAACTGCCGTCGGCGTCATAGACGTAGGCGATCCCGCCGCTCATGCCGGCGGCGAAGTTGCGTCCGGTCCGACCGAGCACGACCACCGTACCGCCGGTCATGTATTCGCAGCCGTGATCGCCGGTCCCTTCGACGACTGCCGACGCGCCCGAGTTACGCACGCAGAAACGCTCGCCGGCGACGCCGCGGAAATAGGCTTCGCCTTCGGTGGCACCGTACATCACCGTGTTGCCGATGACGATGTTGTCCTCGGGCTTCGCGGGGCACGTCGGATCGGGATAGACGACGATACGCCCGCCGGACAGCCCCTTGCCGACGTAGTCGTTGGTCGAGCCCTGCAACTCGAACGTGATCCCATGCGCGAGGAAGGCACCGAAACTCTGCCCGGCGATGCCTTCGAACGCGACGTGAATCGTGTCGTCGGGCAGCCCTTCGTGACCGTGCGCCTGCGCCACCGTCCCGGAGAGCATCGCCCCCACCGAGCGGTGAGCGTTGCGGATCCGGTGGGCGAGGCGCACCGGCTCGGCCTTGGCGATCGCCGCGCTCGCGCCCGCGATGAGCGCGTGATCGAGTGCACGCGTCAGCCCGTGGTCCTGCGCTTCCCGGTGCGAACGGGCGACTTCCGCCGGCATCGGCGGCTGGTGGAACACGCGCGAGAAGTCGAGACCGCGCGCTTTCCAGTGCGCGATCCCGGCCCGCATGTCGAGAAGATCGGCGCGCCCGATCATCTCGTCGAACCGGCGAAAGCCCAGTTGCGCCATGATCTCGCGCACTTCCTCGGCGACGAAGAAGAAGTAGTTGACGACGTGCTCGGGCTGGCCGGTGAAGCGGCGGCGCAGCACCGGATCCTGCGTCGCCACCCCCACCGGACAGGTGTTGAGGTGGCACTTGCGCATCATGATGCAGCCGGTGACGACCAGCGGCGCGGTCGCGAAGCCGAACTCGTCGGCGCCGAGCAGCGCCCCGATCGCGACGTCGCGTCCGGTTTTCATCTGTCCGTCGACCTGCACGGCGATGCGCCCGCGCAGGCGGTTGAGGACGAGCGTCTGCTGGGTCGCCGCCAGCCCCAGCTCCCACGGCGTGCCCGCGTGCTTGATCGACGACACCGGGGACGCGCCGGTGCCGCCGTCGTGGCCGGCGATCGTCACGTGGTCCGCCTTGGCCTTCGCGACTCCGGCCGCCACGGTGCCCACGCCCGCCTCGGAGACGAGCTTCACCGAGATCGATGCCTTCGGGTTCGCGTTCTTCAGATCGTGGATGAGTTGCGCCAGATCCTCGATCGAATAGATGTCGTGATGCGGCGGCGGCGAGATGAGGCCGACCCCGGGGACCGAGTAGCGCAGCTTCGCGATGTAGTCGGATACCTTGTGCCCCGGAAGCTGTCCGCCTTCACCGGGCTTGGCACCCTGCGCCATCTTGATCTGGATCTGGTCGGCCGACGCGAGATACTCGGCGGTGACGCCAAAGCGACCCGACGCCACCTGCTTGATCCGGCTGCGCAGGCTGTCGCCGGCGACGAGCGGCACGTCGACCTCGACACGATCGCGGCCGATCACCGACGACACCGTGTCGCCGGCGACGACGGTGCTCCCCCCCGCCCGCATCTCGGCGCGATAGCGCGCCTCGTCCTCGCCGCCCTCGCCGGTATTCGACTTGCCGCCGATGCGGTTCATCGCCACCGCCAGCGTCGTGTGCGCCTCGGTCGAGATCGAGCCCAGGCTCATGGCGCCGGTCGCGAAACGGCGCACGATCGACGCCGCCGGCTCGACCTCGTCGAGCGGGACCGGCGTGCATTCGGCGGCCTTGAATTCGAAGAGACCGCGCAGCGTCTTCAACTCGCGGCCCTGCTCGTTGATGAGCTTCGCGTACTCGCGATACGTCGCCGGGTTGTTGGCGCGGGTGGCGTGCTGCAGCCGCGCGATCGACTCCGGCGTCCACATGTGCGCCTCGCCGCGGATGCGGTATTGGTACTCGCCGCCGGCATCGAGCATGTCACGCAGCAGCGGATCGTCGCCGAACGCCTGCGCGTGCAGACGCGCCGCCTCCTCGGCGACCTCGAACAGTCCGATGCCTTCGACATTGCTGGTGGTGCCCGTGAAGTACTTGTCGACGAACGCGCGGGTGAGGCCGACCGCCTCGAAGATCTGCGCGCCGCAGTACGACTGGTACGTGGAGATGCCCATCTTCGACATCACCTTGGTGAGCCCCTTGCACAGCGCCTTGATGTAGCGCTTGCCGGCTTCCCTGGGATCGATCGCCGGCATCGACGGCGCGAGCGCGGCGAGCGTCTCCAGCGCGAGGTACGGATGGATCGCCTCCGCGCCGTAGCCTGCGAGAAGCGCGAAATCGTGCACCTCGCGTGCCGACCCCGTCTCGACGACGAGCCCGGTCGAGGTGCGCAGCCCCTCCTTGACGAGATGCTCGTGCACGGCGGCGGTCGCGAGCAGCGCCGGGATCGGCAGCCGATCCTGCCCCACGCTGCGATCCGAGAGCACGACGATGTTGTAGCCCTGGCGGATGGCGTCCTCGGCGTGCGCGGCAAGGCTCGCAAGCGCCGCCTCCATGCCGTTGGCGCCCCACGCCGCCGGGTAGCAGATGTCGAGTTCGATCGACTTGAAGGCACCGCCCGAGAAGAGATCGACGTGGCGGATCTTCTCCATGTTGAGGGCGGTGAGGATCGGCTGCGCCACCTCCAGACGCATCGGCGGCTCGGTGGTGTCGATGCCCAGGAGGTTCGGTCGCGGCCCCACGTAGGAGACGAGCGACATCACGAGTTCCTCGCGGATCGGATCGATCGGCGGATTCGTGACCTGCGCGAAGAGCTGCTTGAAGTAGCTCGACAGGACGCGCGGCCGGTTCGACAGCACCGGCAGCGCCGCATCGTCGCCCATCGAGCCCAGCGCCTCCTCGGCATTCGCGAGCATGGAGGCGAGCAGCAACCGCACGTCCTCCTGCGTATAGGCGAACGCCTGCTGGCGCTCGAGGAGCGGCACCGCCGACGGCACGCTCGGGGCAGGCTCCGGCATCTCCTCGACACGCAGCCGGCACTCGCGCATCCACTCGCGGTACGGCTTCGCGGTCGCCAGCGTGCGCTTCAACTCGTCGTCGTCGACGATGCGCCCTTGCTCGAGGTCGACCAGCAGCATCTTCCCGGGCTGCAGGCGCCACTTCTTGACGATCGTGCTCTCGGGGATGTCGAGGACGCCGACCTCGGAGGCCATCACGATGCAGTCGTCGTCGGTCACCACGAAGCGGGCCGGACGCAGCCCATTGCGATCGAGGGTGGCGCCGATCTGGCGCCCGTCGGTGAACGCCATCGCGGCGGGACCGTCCCACGGCTCCATCAGCGCCGCGTGATACTCGTAGAACGCGCGCCGATCCTCGTCCATGAGCGGATTGCCGGCCCACGCCTCCGGGATCATCAGCATCATCGCGTGCGCCAGCGGATAGCCGCCCATGACGAGGAGTTCGAGCGCATTGTCGAAGGAGGCCGAATCCGACTGGCCGTCGTAGATGAGCGGCCAGAGCTTCGGCAGGTCCTCGCCCAGCACCTTCGAGGCGATCGCCCCCTCGCGGGCGCGGATCCAGTTGAAGTTGCCGCGCAGCGTATTGATCTCGCCGTTGTGGCAGACGAAGCGGAAGGGTTGCGCGAGATCCCAGGTCGGGAACGTATTGGTCGAGAAGCGCTGGTGGACCATGGCGAGCGCGCTCACCATCGTCTCGTCGGAAAGATCCTTGAAATACTTGCCGACCTGGTCGGCGAGCAGCATCCCCTTGTAGACCAGCGTGCGCGTCGACATCGACGGCACGTAGAACTCCTTGCCGTGGCGCAGCGCGAGCGACTGGATGGCGTGACCCGCGCGCTTGCGGATCACGTAGAGCTTGCGCTCGAGCGCACCCTGATCGACGTCGCGGCCGCCGCGGCCCACGAAGACCTGCCGGATGACGGGCTCGACCTCCCGGGTGCGCTCGGACAGGCCTGAATTGTCGGTCGGCACGTCGCGCCAGCCGAGCAGGACCTGCCCCTCGGCGTCGATTGCCCGCTCGATTTCCTGCTCGCAGGCCATGCGCGAGGCAGGCTCCTGCGGCAGGAACACCATGCCGACGCCGTACTGTCCGAGGGCCGGCAGCGTGATGCCGAGCTTGCCGCAGGCCCGGCGCAGAAAGGCGTCGGGCATCTGGATCAGGATGCCGGCGCCGTCACCCTGGAGAGGATCGGCGCCGGTGGCTCCCCGATGCGTGAGGTTCTCGAGTATTTCGAGGCCGCGCTGGATGATGGCGTGATTCTTGCGACCCTTGATGTTCGCGATGAACCCGAGCCCGCAGGCGTCGTGCTCGCAACCGGGGTCGTACAACCCCTGCCGCGGCGGTGGCCAAGACCCTGCAACCTGGTCGTTTTCCACGATGTCCTCGATGATGGCGAAAATGCGGCGAAACCTGTCAATGCTACTCGCGATGCTGCATCGCCGCAACGAGATCCGCGACGCCGGTCACGTCGCGTGCAACACGGCTGCACCGGCCGAAGCGCTTTCCCGAGGGAACCCCTTGCGCGGCGTCGCCTTGTTAGGCTCTAATCTCAAGAAACTTTCGTAGCTATTTGTTGCAACATCCGATTCGCCTTCCGGCGCCAGACAGTTTTAGGACAACATCATCAGGGATCGAACCATGACAAACAGGCTCTTTGCGGCGTACTTGCGGTGGACCGGCGCCCTCGTCGGCATCGCCGGTCTCCTGGTGCTCGCCGGTTGCGGCGGCGGCAGCGGGGCGCCCAACAATCCGTACGAGCCGCCGCCGCCGCCGATCCCGCCGCTCATCGTGCTGCCGTCGGCGATCACGGTCTATCCGGGCACCCCGGCGACACTGACCGTCTCTGGCGGCGTTGCGCCATACCGCGCCTTCTCCACCGACGCAACGGCGCTGCCGGTCAGCACCAACGTCGTCGGCGAGACCATCGTCCTGGCGGCCAATCCGATCAATGCCACGACGGGCGTCCAGGTCACGGTGCAGGACGCGCGCGGGGTGACCTCGACCCCCGTGGCCGTCACCGTCCAACCCGCACCGCTGCTGCCGTCGCTCATCACGATCACCGGCAATCCGAATCCTTCGTGCCCCGCGACCGAAGCCACGGTCTGCTCGGGCGGCACCGGCACTGCTGCGGTCAAGGTGACTGGCGCCGGCGGCGTCGGCATCAAGGGCCGGCAGGTTCGCTTCGACGTGGTCCAGGGCGCCTTCCAGCTGGTGTCGACCAATCCCGCGCAGCCGCTCGTCACCACCTTCACGACGTCTACCGACGCCAATGGCAATGCAGTGGCGATCCTCTCGGTCGCGGCCGATACGCCGACGCAATCGGGAATCCTGCGAGCGACCGACGTCACCACCGGGCAGCAGATCACCGGTACCTTCCTCATCCAGCAGATGACGACCGACGGTGCAGTACTCGCGGTACTCCCGCTCGGCACCACGACGATCACCGGACCCGACAGCGCCACCTGTTCGACCGGCGTGACGGTGGCGTACTTCATCTTCGGCGGCACGCCGCCGTACCGGGTGACGACCGGCTTCCCGCAAGCGATCACCATCGGCGGCGCGCCGGTGACGAAGAGCGGCGGCTCATTCACCGCGACCACCAACGGGAGCTGCTTCGAGAATCTCACCTTCGTGATCACCGATGCCACCGGCACCACGATCCCGACCGGCAAGTATCCGTTCATCACCAACGAGCGCGGGACTGCCCCGCCGACGCCGCCGCTGACGCCGCTCGTGGTGACGCCGGGCGCGATCGCCAAGACGAACTGCGTGCCGGCCAACACGTTCCAGTTCCTGGGGACGGGTGGCGTGGCGCCGTACTCGGCGGTGGTCACCTCGAGCACGAGCCCCACCTCGCCGATCCTGTCGCCGCAGACGGGCCTCAACCCGGGCCAGGCGGTCAGCGTCAGCGGGCTCACCTCGCCGTCGACCACGACGATCACGCTCTTCGATAGCGCGAGCCCGCGACAGTCGGGATCGGTGACGATCGACTGTAGCGGAACCGTACCGCCACCGCCGCCGTCGGCGCTCGTCGTCACCCCGCCGAGCTTCAACTACGCGGGTGGTACCTGCGTGGGCCAGACGTCGTCGTTCAAGGTGACCGGCGGCACGCCGCCGTACACCGCGTTCGTGACCTCGGGCCAGACCGGCGCGGTCATCACTCCGACCAGCATTGCGGCGGCCGGCGGCTCGTTCGCCGTGACCGGCCTGACGAACACCATTGCGACGACCAACGTCACCGTGATGGATTCGGGCTCGCCGATCCTGCAGCAGGTCGTGAGCGTGAGCTGTCCGGCGCTCGCGGGTCTCACCGTGCAGCCCACGACGTTCACGTATTCGGCGAATCCCACACCCCCGGCGCCGACCTGCGCGGCGGCGGTATCGAATTTCGTGATCCAGGGCGGCACGCCGCCGTACACGGTGGCCTTCTCGGTCCCCGGTACGACGGGCGCGATCAATCCGACGACGGTGACCGCATCGGGAGCCGGCTTCTCGGTGACGAACCTCGCCAACACGCCGAAGGTCAATCAGGTCACGATCACCGATTCCAACACCTCGCAGGCGGCAACATCGGTGGTGAGCATCACCTGCACTCCGTAATCGGAAGCGCAGTGACCTCGACGACGGCGGCCACCCGGCCGCCGTCGTTTTGCGTGACGCGGGATCGGTGAGGCCCGGCAGCAGCGCTACGGCAGCACGGCGCGCAGCACCTCGTCCGGGACATCCTGGCCGAGGACCGCGCGCCCGAGCGCTTCCAGCAGCACGAAGCGGATGGTGCCGGCGGCCACCTTCTTGTCACGCGCCATGAGAGCCATCCAGCGCTCGTAGCCCAGCGCGGGCGGTGCCACCGGCAAGGCGGCACGCGCCAGGAGATCACGCAGGCGATCGACGTCGGTGGCCGGAAGCATGCCGAGCCGCGCCGAGACCTGGGCGGCGACGACCATCCCGGTGGCCACCGCCTCGCCGTGCAGCCATTCGCCGTAGCCCAGCGCATTCTCGATGGCGTGCCCGAAGGTGTGTCCGAAGTTGAGGAGCGCGCGCTCGCCCTCCTCGCGCTCGTCGGCGGCAACGATTCCGGCCTTGATCCGACAGCTCGTCTCGATCGCCTGGGCGAGCGCGGCAGCATCGCCGCGCAGCAGTGCCTCGACGTTCGCCTCGAGCCATGCCAAGAAGGCGGGATCCCGGATGGCGCCGTACTTGACGATCTCGGCCACGCCGGCCGCGAGCTCGCGCGGCGGCAGGGTGGCGAGGCAGGCGGTGTCGATCAGCACCGCGCGCGGCTGGTGGAAGGCGCCGATCATGTTCTTGCCGAGCGGATGGTTGATCCCGGTCTTGCCGCCCACGGACGAGTCGACCTGCGCGAGCAGCGTCGTCGGCACCTGCACGAAGGGCACTCCGCGCTGGTAGATCGCCGCCGCAAACCCCGCGATGTCACCGACCACCCCGCCGCCCAGCGCGACCAGCAGCGTCTTGCGCTCGGCCTTGTGCTCGAGGAGGCGCGTGAGCAGCATCTCCAGCGTGGCGAAATTCTTGTGCGCCTCGCCGTCGGGAACCTCGATCGTCACGGTCGCGATGCCGCGGGCAGCGAGGCTTCCGCTCACCGGGGCGAGCCAGTGTGCGGCCACCACCGGATTGGTCACCACGATGGCGCGTCGCGCGCCGAGGGCGGCCACCATCGAGCCCGCCTCGGCGAGCACGCCGCTGCCGATGCGGATGGGGTAGCTGCGTTCGCCCAGGCCGACGGCGAGGACGCGCGGTTCAAGTGTCGAGGTCATGGTCGGGCACGTCCGCTGGATCGAAGGTCCGCACGAGGCGCATCACCTCGCTGCGATCCGATTCGACGATGTAGGTTGCCGTCTCGCGATAGAACGCGTCGCGCTGCTGGTAGAGCTCGGCGAGGCGCGCCAGCGGGTCGGCGGTTTGCAGCAACGGCCGGTTGCGTGCGTGCCGCAGGCGTGCCCACAGCGTCACCGGCTCGGCGTGGAGGTAGATGACGGTACCGTTGTCGCGCAGCCGCCGGCGATTGTTCGGCCGCAGGACGGCGCCACCCCCGGTCGAGAGCACCACGTTGGCAAGCACGGTGAGGTCGGCGAGGACCCCTTCCTCGCGATCGCGAAAGCCCGCCTCGCCCTCGATCTCGAAGATGGTCGGGATCGACACGCCCAAGCGCCGCTCGAGTTCGGTGTCGGCATCGACGAAGGGCTTGCGCAGCCGTCGGGCGAGCTGGCGCCCCAGCGTGGACTTGCCCGCTCCGGGCAGTCCCACCAGAAACAAATTGCCCCGGCGAAGCGGCACCGGGGCAGGAGACGGCATGGAGGATTCGGTGGCGGCGCTCGCGCCGCCGGTCGTTTCGGTCACCGCACGGATGTTACCGTGTCCTTGACCACCCGCGGCGTCAGGAAGACGAGCAACTCTGCTTTTTCGCTGGTATTGCCGGTCTGCTTGAAGAGGTAGCCCAGGATCGGGATGTTGCCCAGCCACGGCACTTGGGTGACGTCGTTGCGGATGGTCTCCTCGTAGATGCCACCGATCACCGCGGTATCGCCGTTGTTCACCGAGATCTGGGTAACGACGTTCTTGGTGTCGATCGACGGCACCGAGAAGCCGCCCCCCAGCTGGACGTACTGTCCGACGGTGTCCTTGCGCACCTCGACGACCATGATGATCCGGCCGTCGGCGGTGATCTGCGGCGTCACGTCGAGACGCAGCACCGCCTTCTTGAACTGGACGGTGGCCGGCGAATTGGCGCTACCCGGCGTCACGTAGGGGATTTCGGTACCCTGCTCGATCGCCGCCTTCTGGTTGTCGCCGGTGACCACGCGCGGACTCGACACGACCTTGCCTCGTCCATCGGCCTCGAGCGCGGAGAGTTCCAGGTTGATGAGGTTGCCGCTGCCGAGGTTGATGAGGGTGAGCGCCAGCTGTCCCGCGGCATTCGCCACCGGCAGGTTGACGTTGAGCTGCGGCGAATCCGAGTAGCCGGCGGACGCGATCCCCGAGGCGAGCTCGAAGGGCGTCTGCGTGCGCGTCTCGCGGGTGATGGTGTCACCGCTGGTGGTCACCACCGGCTGCGTCGAGAGCGAGCCACCGGAGCCGGCGGCATAGCGCTTCTTGTTGAAGGTGAAACCCGTCTGCTGCCCGAAGCGGACGCCCAGCTGGCGACTGAAGGTATCGGCAGCGATCACGATGCGGGCCTCGATC
>JBDHRR010000049.1:0-24119 GCA_039807685.1 Burkholderiales bacterium | reverse complement strand
TCGGCAAGCGTCCCGACGCCGCCCGAGGCGATCACGGGGACGTCGACCGCCTCGGCAACGGCGCGCGTCAGCGCGAGGTCGAAGCCGGTGCGCGCGCCGTCGCGATCCATGCTGGTGAGCAGGATCTCGCCCGCCCCCAGGCTCGCGACGCGGCGCGCCCAGTCGACGGCGTCGAGCCCAGTGGGCGTGCGTCCGCCGTGGATGTAGACCTGCCACTTGCCGGGGCCATCCTGCTTGGCGTCGATCGCCGCGACGATGCACTGCGCACCGTAGCGCGCCGCGGCCTCGGCGAAGAGCTCGGGGCGCGCGACGCCGGCGGTATTGATGCTCACCTTGTCCGCACCCGCGTTGAGGAGGGCGCGGACGTCGTCGACCGCATTGACGCCACCGCCGACGGTCAGCGGAATGAACACCTGCGAGGCCACCGCCTCGATCATGTCGTAGAGCAGGCCGCGCTTCTCGACGCTCGCGCGGATGTCGAGGAAGGCGAGCTCGTCGGCGCCCTGCTCGTCGTAGCGCCGCGCGATCTCGACCGGGTCACCGGCATCGCGCAGGTTGACGAAATTGACGCCCTTGACGACGCGCCCGTCGGCGATGTCGAGGCAGGGAATGATGCGCTTGGCGAGGCCCATGGGACCGATCAGAGCATCACGGGAGGCGCAAAGGCACCGGGAAAACACCACCGATCCTCCAGCCGTCTCCGTGTCTTCGTGTCTCTTTGTGAAGAACCTTCGGCCGTGCTACGACCGCGCCGCCTTCAATGCGTCCTTGAAATTCAGCGTGCCCTCGTAGATCGCGCGGCCGGCGATGGCGCCGATGATACCGTCGGCTTCGTGCTTCTTCAGCCGCTCGATGTCGGCGATCGACGAGAGCCCCCCGGACGCGATCACCGGCAGCTTGATCTCGCGCGCGAGTTTCACGGTGGCGTCGACGTTGATGCCGGTGAGCATGCCGTCGCGGCCGATGTCGGTGTAGATGATCCCTTCGACGCCGTAATCCTCCAGCTTGCGGGCGAGGTCGACGACGTCGTGGCCCGTCATCTTCGACCAGCCATCGGTGGCGACCTTGCCGTCACGCGCATCGAGACCGACCAGGATGTGGCCGGGGAATGCCGAACAGGCGTCGTGGAGGAATCCCGGATTCTTCACCGCGGCAGTGCCGATGACGATGTACGACAGCCCATCGTCGAGGTAGCGTTCGATGGTGTCGAGATCGCGGATGCCGCCGCCGAGCTGCACGGGAATCTCCTCGCCAATGACGCTCACGATCTCGCGGATGGCGAGTTCGTTGCGCGGTTTGCCCGCAACCGCGCCGTTGAGATCCACGAGGTGCAGCCGCTTGGCACCCTGCTCCAGCCAGTGCTGCGCCATCGCCGCAGGATCCTCGGAGAAAATCGTGGCCGAGTGCATGTCGCCTTGCTTGAGGCGCACGCAGTGGCCATCCTTGATGTCGATCGCCGGAATGATGTGCATGGCAGCGAAGTGGGCCGCGGGAAATCGGGAGGAGCGCGACGAAGGGCGAGTGGAACGGCGACAGTGTAACGGTACTGCGAAAGGGCGCCGGATTCGCGAAGCTCGATCGGATCGGATCCGCTACTCGCGGCCATTCCAGGCAACGAAGTTGGCGAGGAGCGCAAGGCCGGCGCGCTGGCTCTTTTCCGGATGGAACTGGGTGGCAAAGATATTAGCCTGCGCGATGGCGCAAGTAAACGGCGCCGGATAGTCCGTCGTGGCGGCAGTCACCGCCGCATCCTCCGGCACCGGGAAAAAACTGTGCGCGAAATAGAACCGCGTGCCGTCGTCGATACCCTGCCACAGGGGATGCGCCCGTGTCGGATGCACGCGACTCCAGCCCATGTGCGGAATCTTGAGCCGCGTCCCGTCGGCGAGCGCCATGCGCTCCTCCCGGAAGCGCTCGACGCGTCCGCGCAACACGCCAAGGCCATCGGTGGGGCCCTCCTCGCTGCGCTCGAAGAGCATCTGCAGACCAAGGCAGATGCCGAGGAACGGCCGCTCGCGCAGCGCCTTGCGCACCGGCTCCGCGAGGCCGCGCACATCGAGCTCCCGCATGCAATCCGGCATCGCGCTTTGTCCCGGCAGCACGACGCGATCGGCGCGATCGATGGTCGCGGGATCGGACGATACGAGTACCTCGCGATCGGCAGCGACGTGCGCGAGCGCCTTCGCCACCGAGCGCAGGTTGCCCGTTCCGTAGTCGACGACGACGATCATGTTCGGGGATCGGGGATCGGGGATCGGGGATCGGGGATCGGGGATCGGGGATCGGGGATCGGGGATCGGGGATCGGGGATCGGGGATCGGGGATCGGGGATCGGGGATCGGGGATCGGGGATCAGAGGCCTGGGATCAGCGGTGGCGCCGGGAACGCATCACCGCTTCTGACTCCTGATCCCTGATGCCTGATCCCTGATGCCTGATCCCTGATGCCTGATCCCTGAATTACAGCGCCCCCTTCGTGGACGGAATCGTCGACGCGGCGCGGAGGTCGGGGGCAATGGCCATCCGCAGCGCGCGCCCGAAGGCCTTGAATACCGTCTCGCACTGGTGGTGCGCATTGACGCCGCGCAGGGTATCGACGTGCAGCGTGACCTGCGCGTGATTCACGAAACCCTGGAAGAACTCGTGCACGAGGTCGACGTCGAAGCTGCCGATCATGGCGCGCGTGAACGGAACCTCGAACGTGAGTCCCGGGCGTCCCGACAGGTCGAGCACCACCCGCGACAGCGCCTCGTCGAGCGGCACGTAGGCGTGCCCGTAGCGGGTGACGCCGTGCTTGGCGCCCAGCGCCGTCCTGCACGCCTGCCCCAGCGCAATGCCGATGTCCTCGACCGTATGGTGGGCGTCGATGTGCAGGTCGCCGGTTGCCCGCACCGCGAGATCGACCATGCCGTGGCGCGCGACCTGGTCGAGCATGTGGTCGAGGAACGGCACGCCGGTCGCAAGGTCGGCGCGACCGCTGCCGTCGAGGTCGATCTCGACGGTGATGTCGGTCTCCGCGGTCTTGCGCGCCACCTTGGCGCGGCGCGCTGCGGAAATGGAATCGGCAGGGACGGTCATGTGTTGGGTCGAACCAAGAAAGACGCGGACAGGCGATGACTGTACACCGTCACGCCGGGCGCGCCAGCGCGTCGAGCACCGCATTGTTCTCGGCCGGGGTCCCGATCGTGATGCGCAGGCAGTGCTCGAGCAGCGGATGCCAGCCGTGCGTGTTCTTGACGAGGATCCCGGCATCGCGCAGCCGCGCGAACCAGGCTGGAGCATCGGGGACGCGGAGGAGGAGGAAATTCGCCGCCGACGGAAAGACCGTCACGCCGGGCAGCGCGGCCAGTTCCTTCACCATCCGTGCACGCTCGCGACGAATCGCCGCGGCCTGTTCGGCGAGGAGATCGCCGTGACGCAGGAGCACCCGGACGACGGCCTGCGTGAGTGCATTGACGTTGTACGGCGGGCGGATCTTGTCGATCTCGGCGATCCACGCCGGATGCGCAGCAGCGTAACCGAGGCGCACGCCCGCCATCCCGATCTTCGATAGCGTGCGGACGACGACGAGGTTGGGAAAGGCGAGCACCCGTGGCAGGAAGCTCGTCTCGGCAAAGGCGTGGTACGCCTCGTCGACGGCGACGACGCCGGGTGCCGCGGCGATGATGCGCTCGACGTCGGCCGCGGGGAAGAGCGTCCCCGTGGGGTTGTTGGGCACTGCGAGCCACACCAGCGCCGGTCGCGTGCGCTCGATCGCCGCCAGCATCGCCTCGGTGTCGAGCGTGAGGTCGGCGCGCAGCGGAACGCCGACGAAGCGCAGGTTGAACACGTCCGCGAGCATGCGATAGAGCACGAACGACGGTTCGGGAGCAAGCACGGTGGCACCCGGCTTCGCCACCAGCATCGTGAGAAGTTGCAGGATCTCGTCGGAGCCGTTGCCGAGGATGAGTCCCGCGTCGTCGCCGACGCCCTGCGTCGCGCGCAGCGCCGCCTTGACTTCGTCGCCACTCCCATCGGGATACCGATTGATGCGCGCATTGGCGACCGCCGCCGCCATCGCCGCGCGCGCCTCGCCGGAGAGCCCGTAGGGATTCTCCATCGCGTCGAGCTTGACGAGTCCCACCGCCCTGGCCACGGGATACGCATGCATCGCGCGGATCTTCGGACGGACGATCGCGCGCACCCGCGCAGCGACCGCGTCGGCGATGGGTTGCGCGCCTGGTGCGTCGTTCATGGCGCCGGGATGTCGCCGGATCGGCACGGGGTGGAACGAGGCTTCATGGCGCGGGATCGAGGCGCGCCTGCGCCGCCTGCGCATGCGCGACGAGCCCCTCACCCTGCGCCAGCGTCGCCGCGACCGGACCAAGCGATTGCGCCCCGGCGCGCGACACGCGCAGCACGCTCGAGCGCTTCTCGAAGTCGTACACGCCCAGCGGCGACGAGAAGCGCGCCGTGCGACCCGTCGGCAGCACGTGGTTGGGGCCCGCGCAATAGTCGCCGAGCGCCTCCGACGCGTGATGACCGAGGAAGATCGCGCCCGCGTGACGGATTTTCGGCAGCAGCGCATCGGGATCGGCTACCGCGAGTTCGAGGTGCTCGGGGGCGATGCGATTGACCACCGCACAGGCCTGCTCGAGGTCGGCGACGCGGATGAGCGCGCCGCGCCGGGCGAGCGAAGCGCGAATGATATCGGCGCGCGGCATCGTCGCGACGAGCCGCTGCGCGGCGGCCTGCACGCGCGCCACGAGCGCGGCATCGGGGGTGACGAGGATCGCCTGCGCCAGCGGATCGTGCTCGGCCTGCGCGAAGAGGTCGAGCACGATCCAGTCGGCGTTCGCGCTGGCGTCGGCCACCACCACGACTTCCGATACGCCGGCGACCATGTCGATGCCGACGATCCCGAACACGCGCCGCTTCGCCGCGGCGACGTAGGCGTTGCCGGGACCGCAGATCTTGTCGACGGCGGGAATCGTCGCGGTGCCGTAGGCGAGCGCGGCCACCGCCTGCGCGCCGCCGATGGTGAATACCTGCGTGACGCCCGCGAGGTGCGCGGCAGCGAGCACCAGCGGATTGCGCACGCCATCGGGAGTCGGCACCGCCATCACGATCTGCCCAACGCCGGCGACCTGGGCCGGGATCGCGTTCATGAGCACCGACGACGGATACGCCGCCTTGCCGCCGGGAACGTAGATTCCCACGCGGTCGAGCGGCGTCACGCGCTGGCCGAATTCGCTGCCGTCGTCGTCGGCGAGCATGAAGCCGCCACCCGCCGCCTTCTGCCGCTCGTGATAGCGACGCACCCGCGCTGCGGCCGTGGCCAGCGCGTCGCGCTGCACCGCAGGCAGCGCCGCGTACGCCGCGCGCAAGTCGTCCGGGTCGACCGCCAGCGCCGCCGCCGACGGCACGTCGAGGCGATCGAAGCGGCGCGTGTAGTCGAGGAGCGCCGCGTCGCCACGCTCGCGCACGTCGGCGACGATGGCCGCCACGGTCGCGTCGAGTACCGGATCCTGCGCCGCTTCGAAGGCGATGAGCGTGTCGAGCGCGGCGGCAAACCCCGCATCGGCCGCGTCGAGCACGCGCAGGTCGAGCGCTGCCACCGCGCTCACGCTGCCACCTGCGTCGAGCGCCGGAGCGCATCGACGAGCGGCTGCATCGTCGCACGCTTGATCTTGAGTGCCCCCGGATTGACGATGAAGCGCGAGCTGATCGGCATGATGTCCTCGACCGCGACGAGATCGTTCGCACGCAGCGTGTTACCCGTCGAGACCAGGTCGACGATCACGTCGGCGAGGCCGACCAGCGGTGCGAGCTCCATCGAGCCGTAGAGCTTGACGAGGTCGACGTGCATCGCCTTGCGCGCAAAGTGCTCGCGCGCGATGCGCACGTACTTGGTGGCCACGCGGATGCGCCCACCGCGCTGCACCGTGCCGTGCCAGTCGAAGCTGCGGCGGGTCGCCACCACCATGCGGCAGCGGCCGATGCCCAGATCGAGCGGCTGGTACAGGCCGTCGCCACCGTGCTCGAGAAGGACGTCCTTGCCGGCCACGCCGGCGTCGGCCGCGCCGTACTGCACGTAGGTCGGCACGTCGCTCGCGCGCACCACCACGATGCGGATGTCGGGATGCGACGTCGGCAGGATGAGACGGCGGGACGACTCGGGATCTTCGCTCGGCACCACGCCGGCAGCGGCGAGGAGCGGCAACGTCTCGTCGAGGATGCGTCCCTTCGACAGCGCGAGGGTGAGAACGGACACGGAAGGCGCGGAGCCGGCAACGGCGATTCTTCGGAACGACATTCTATCGGAGGGCCGGCGACGACCTTCCGTGGATAGCGTCGCTCAGCGTCGGCACGCCGCCTCGACGCGCACCACCCGGTCGGTTTCAGCCGGGCCGCGCCTGGTCCGGATTCCACTCGCGGAAGCGCGTGCGCCGTTCCATGAAATGCGCGAAGGACACACGCAGATGCAGGGACATCGCATCCCGGGCGAGTTCCGCGTCACGGCGGGCGATCGCGTAGATGATGTCCCGATGCTGGTGGACGCTCCGCACGATATCGTCCTCCAGATACAGCTCGAAGGATCGCGTGATGAGCGGCATGTCGATCATCGTCTCGACCATGCTCCTCAAACGATGTGAGTTCGCCGCCTTCAGGATCCGGATATGGAACTCCCGGTTGGCCTCCTGCAACCGTTGAATTCGCTGGTCGGCGCGCACGCCAACGTGCCCCAGCATGCCTTCGTTGATCGTGCACAATTCCTCCGACAACGACGCCTCACCCCGTACCGCGGCAAGGCTGCTTGCGTACGGCTCCAGCATCACGCGCAGGTTATACATCTCCATGATGTCCCAGTCGGTCCAGCCGGCGACGAACACACCCCGATTCTCGTGCGCATCGACAAGCTCGTCGTCGGTCAGTCGCTTCAGTGCAGCGCGGATCGGGGAGCGGCTCACGCCGAGGTCCTGCGCGAGCTTCTCCTCCTTGAGTTGGGCGCCGACCGGATAGACACCGGCCACGATCCGCTTCTTGAGGATCTCGTAGGGATCGATGGAAACTCGCTTAGCCATCTGCCACGCCCCCCGCCGCCTCTATTGCATGCCGAGTCGTCGCATCGAATCGCCCAGACCCAAGACATCGAGGGTCGTACGCCCCGCCCGAATCTGGTCACGTAGCGCGTCCTCCTTCGCCTCACGCTCGCGCCCCAGCTTGGCGACCTCGATGGCCCGAGCGCGCGGAATCACGACAACTCCATCACGATCACCGACCACTACATCCCCGGCCTCCACCCGCACGCCTCCCACCGACACCGGTGCGCCGATGGTACCCGGCTGGTTCTTGTTCGTTCCGACGATGCAGATCCCACGCGAGAATACGGGGAAACCCATGTCGATGATGGACTGGCTGTCGCGAACGGAGCCGTCGATCACGAGGCCAGCGATCCCAGCTACCTGCGCCGCAAGCGTCATCACGTCACCCCAAGGACCGGCGGCAACGAAGGCCTTCGCATCGACCACGAGCACATCGCCCCGTTTGGCCTTGGTCAGCGCGAGATGCAGCACCAGATTGTCCGACGGGCGGCAATCGACGGTAAACGCCGGTCCGGCGAGGCGGAAGCTTGGATCGAGCGGCCGGATCGCTGGATCGATTGCACCTGTCTGGCCCTGCGCCTCGTGCAGGGTGGCCGCACCCAGATCACGCAGCGTTCGAAGCAACGCATCGGGAAAATCGGAGTTTGCTGTCATCACTGTCACGATCAGCGCTTGGCCCCAACCGATGCACTCATCAATGGCTTCCAGAAGGCCACACCGTCTGCGATGACCTTCGACGCCCCTTCGAGCGAGGTTGGCCCGACCTCGAGGCCTAGGTCGGCGATGCGCTTTTGCACGTCCGGCACCTTGAGAGCATCGGCGATTGCCTGGTTGAACGCAGTGGCCATGGGCTTGGGCAGGCCGCGTGGCGCGAAGAACGCATGCCACGACATCACGTCGAGACCACCGATGCCGAGCTCCTGGAAGGTGGGGATCTCGGGCAGGATCTTCGATCGCTCGTGACCGGTGATCGCTACCGTGCGGATCTTGCCGGCCCGATGTTGCTCGATGCCATCGGGGAGACCCATCACGCCGGAGGAGATCGAATCCCCCATCATGCCGGTCATCATCGGCGCGCTGCCATTGTATGGGACCACCGTCATCGGCACGCCGGCTGCCTGGCCAAGCTTGTAGCCGACGAGTTCGAAGGCACCACCGACCACCGGGACGCCGAAGTTCGCCTTCGCCGGTTCGCGCTTCAGGTAAGCGATGTACTCGGGCAACGACTTGGCGCCGGACCCCACGGACACCGACATCGCGATCGGATACGTTGCGGCCTGCCCAACCGGGAGGAAGTCCTGCAGCGTGTCGTAGCCTGCCGTGGGCATGATGAGCGGCACCATGATGGCAACGTGGTCCGGCGCGAGCATGAACGTCGAGCCGTCTGGAGGTGATGCCTTCAATGCCTGTGCCGCGATCTGCCCGCTCGCTCCGGGTCGGTTCTCGACCACGATGGTCTGTCCCAGACTCTTCGACATGTGCGGCGCGAGAAGACGCGCGAGCGCATCGGTCGATCCACCAGGGGGAAAGGGGACGATCAGGCGGATCGGGCCATGAAATGCCTGGCCCGCCGCGTACGCCGGGAATAGTCCGAGTGCGAGCGAGGCAACGCCGAGAAGTGAGACGAGTTGACGTCGATTCATGGATCCTCCGATGAGCGGTGGCGAATTCGTAAGTCTCAGAGTATTGTACGCATTTAGTACGTCTCTGGAGAAATAATCTTCTTTCCCTGCTGTCAATGTCAAGCAATTTGTATTCGTCTTTGTATTTATAGGTGAAAACATGCGACTAGGCATCATCGGACTCGGCGAAGTCGGACGTTGCTACGCGGCGGCTTTGTCAGTGCAGAAAGGCGTCAACGTCTCGCTTTGCGATCCCGCCCCCGGGCCACTGGCAACGGCCCTCGCCGTCCGGCTCGGATCCAGGATCGAAACTGCACCGGGCCCATGGCTCGCCGGGTGCCAATGGGTGTTCTCCTGCGTGGTGGGTAGCGCGGCGTTGAAAGTTGCGGGCGAGTGCATGCCGTTCCTTCGCGCGCAAGACACGGGGTACGCAGACTTCACGACTGCTGATCCGGAGCAGATTCGCCAGGCGGCGCGACTGGCCGCACATGCAAACGTCGTGTTTCTGGACATAGCGATCCTCGGCGCGATCGCCGCCACTGGTGCCCAGACCCCGCTGCTCGTCGCCGGTAAAGTCGCACCGAGTTGGCAAGACCTCATGCGCGCGACTGGCGCACGCGTCGCTCTCCTGCCCGATGCTTCGCCGGGTGATGCGACAGCGCTCAAGCTCCTGCGCAGCGCCTTTACAAAGAGCCTCGAAGCCGTGACCGTGGAGGTCCTCGCTGCCGCCGAGAGGCGCGGCCTCCGTCGCGCCTTCTATGAAATTGTCTCCGACATCGGTGGCGGCACACTGCCGCCGTACTTCGAGACGCTCATCCTGACACACGTGGTGCATGCGGCGCGGCGGCACCTCGAAGTACAGGAAGTGCGCCGGCAATTCGACGCGATCGGGCTCGTGTCGGACGTGCTGCCCGGCATCGAAGCAAGCTTTGCACGCACGCGCGCCGCACTTGCAGACGCATCCACGCCGGTACCTTCGCGGGACATGGCGGAGGCACTGCGCTGGTTGCTCGCGACGCGATCGATCGAGAACGTGGCGTGATGCCTGCTCGCAACGGCAACGTTTTCCCGTTGCTCACAGGGGCGTGCGACTGCCACATGCATATCTATGACCGGCGCTTTCCACATATGCCAGGGACGCTACGACCCGCGCTGGATGCTGGGGTCACCGACTACCTGACCTTACGGTGGCGTTTGGGGCTCGAGCGCACGATCGTGGTCACACCGTCGGCGTACGGTACCGACAATCGCGTTACGCTCGATGCAGTCCGTCAGCTCGGACCCTCGGCACGTGCGGTCGGAGTGATCAATGCCGACGCAACCGACGCGCAGATTCGTGCGCTGCATGCGGATGGCGTGCGTGGAGCCCGCTTCAATCTCGTACAGTCGGGGACCACGACACCGCAGATGCTGGGCGCTGTTGCCGCTCGCATCGCGCCGTACGGCTGGCACGTGCAAGTACATGCAACGCCGGAAGCGCTGGCCGGGCTGGAATCCGTGCTGTCGAGCCTGCCGGTTCCGGTGGTCCTCGATCACTTTGCACGGATTCCAACCACGCAGCCTGACCGCGAGCACGCCCTAACGATACTGCTGCGAATGATCGAGAGTGGACGCACTTGGGTGAAGCTGTCCGCGCCTTACCACGCTGGGCCAGGCACGGCACTGGCAGTGACCGGCTATCGCGAGCTCACGCGCACGTTGGTGCGAGCGGCCCCGGAGCGCCTGCTATGGGGCTCGGACTGGCCACATCCATCCGAAACGGAACATCCGCCTGACGATGCGACGATCCTCACCACTGTGCGCGACTGGGTCGCTGACGCTGCGACCTGGTCACGCATCCTGACCGACAACCCCGCGATGTTGTACGGATTCTGAAGCTACCTTCCGAATTTCGAGCCATCGGTGCATTTGCGGGAGGCTACTGAGTGACCCTCACGATCGTCGTCGCGCATTCGCTGCTCCCTGTCAGCCGCCACGAGTTCCCGGTCAAGCGACATGACTACATCCCGCGTGCGCCCTTGATCTGTAGCCCTATGAATTTTCGGGCGATATCCCCGACAACAGGGTCGACCACGCGCGCGAGATTTCAGGATAAGCACAGAGCGGGAAGGGTAGCTCCGGACGGCTACTCCGAGACACCCCTCAGGCGACGGGATCCTTCACGTCGAGGAAGGCGAACTTCCGGAAATCGCGATCATGCGTGTACAGGGTGACCACGCCATGCTGGCCGAGCAAGGCCGCCAGATGTGCATCCGGGACGAGGTTGCCTCTGGTCGGAACCGGCCGCGTAACCTCACGATAGCGATCCCAGAATCCCTCCTCTTCGCTCAGTACGCGGCAATGTGGGACAGCCAGAAGCGCCTCGACGTTGCGGGCGGCCTCCGCGTGCGTGAGCGGTCGAGAGAAGATCGACGGATGCGTGGCAATCCGCATATAGCTCATCAGCGTCACCCACGCGAGGCAGAAGACCTCCTGCTGGCTCACGCACCGGTTCAGAAAAATCAGCGCGCGCTCGTGCAACGGACTGTTCGCATCCGACGCGTAGAGCAGGATATTGACGTCGATCGCGTAACTCACGACGACCGCTCGTCCATTGCGTCGAGCACTGCGTCGCGATCGGCGAGGTCGACACGCGCACCCATCGGCTTGGCGATCCAGGCGAAGGGGGGCGCTTCGGTCGGGCTGCGGGCTTCGGCCAGGGACCGGGCCAGCAGGTCCGAGACGAGGCGACCGAGCGACTTGCCGTCCCTGCGCTGGAGTCGCTTCAATTCTTTCAGGATCGGGTCGTCGATATCGATGGTCGTTCTCATGATGCGTGATGCTATGTAGTTATGCATCAGATGTCAATCGACGACGCTTGCCCCTCCGGCAAGCACCACGACGCCTCACCACAGGTTTCGCAAGCAGAAGGGCACGCCGACCCACCGCCATCCGCAGCGGTCAGTCCCGCCCGACAAGACCGTTGGGCTGGGCCGGATCTTCGAACGCGAGATGCAGATCCCGATGTTCGCTTGCATTCCGAGCGATGGCAGGTGTTCCAGCGGCGCTACGTCTATCCCGGACTGAAGAATTCGCGTTGCGCGCGCCGCGCGTGGCGCCGGCTACGCCGCCCCTACTGCCGCGGGGTACGCACGTTCGCCGGCAAGGGTGCGGCGGCGTTGCTGCGGAACGGATTGATGTCGATGCCGCCGCGGCGCGTGAAGCGGGCCTCGATCGAAAGCTCGCGACAGTGGCAGCGCGCGACGAGCTCGGTGAAGATGCGCTCGACGCAGTGCTCGTGGAAGCCCGCATGCCGGCGATACGAGACCACGTAACGCAAGAGGCCGGCGCGATCGATGCGCGGCCCTGCGTAGGCAATCGACAGCGACGCGTAGTCGGGCTGGCCGGTCACCGGGCACAGCGAGCGGAAGAGGTCGGTGCGCAGGGTCTCACGCACCTCGTCGCGACCGGCCTTGAGGTAGCCGGGATGAACCTCGTAGCGATCGATCGCGAGCTCGATGCGATCGATGCTCTCGCCCGCCGGCTGGGCGATACGCGCGTCGCGGAACTCGCGCTGCGGCGTCAGCGTCACCGCGACGGGCACGCCGGTGGCAGCGGACAGGTCGCGCTCGACGCGGGCGGCAACGTCGCCACCATCGGCAAAGGACGATTGCGCGAACGAGCCCAGGTAGAGCTTGACCGACTTCGACTCGACGATGGCCGGCGAGGTCGCCGGCACCGCGAACGAGAGCATCGCCACCACCGGCTTGCCGGTGAGATCGAGCCAGGTGTGCTCGTAGGCGGTCCACACGTCGGCACCGTCGAACGGCAGCTTCGCGCCGAGGCCGAGTTCCGCGCGCTGCGGAGCGCGCGGCAGCGGAAACAGGAGCTTGGCGTCGTAGGTGTCGGGGTACGCGGTGGCGTGCCCGAGCGGCGCGGCGGCGAGACCATCGGCGAGGGAGGTCACGGGGTCCATCGGTGTGGGCAGCGGGTGGCTCGCATCGCGATCGCGAGGGGCGACGGCGCGTCGTCAGCGCACCCGGGCGACGCGCGCGGACAACCCGGAGAGCTTCTCTTCCATGCGCTCGTAACCACGGTCGAGGTGGTAGATGCGATCGATGACCGTCTCGCCCTCGGCGACGAGCCCCGCGATGACGAGACAGGCCGAGGCGCGCAGGTCGGTCGCCATCACCTTGGCACCGGTGAGCTTGGGCACGCCCCTGACGAGCGCGGTACCACCCTCGACCTCGATGTCGGCGCCGAGCCGCACGAGCTCCTGCACGTGCATCATTCGATTCTCGAAGATCGTCTCGGTAATGACCGCCGTGCCCTCGGCCCGTGCGGCAAGCGCCATGAACTGCGCCTGCATGTCGGTGGGAAAACCCGGATGCGGCGCGGTGCGCACGCTGACGCCGCGCAACGTCCTTTCGCGCGCAACGACGATCGTGTCGCCGTCGATCGCCATCGTCGCGCCGGCCTCGGTGAGCTTGGTGAGGACGCTGTCGAGCGAGTCGACGTCGGCGCCGCGGACCGCGGCCTTGCCGCCGCTCGCCGCGACGGCGACGAGGTAGGTTCCCGTCTCGATGCGGTCGGGCATGATCGCGTGCGTCGCGCCGTGCAACGCCGGCACGCCTTCGATCTCGATGCGATCGGTGCCCGCGCCGGTGATGCGAGCGCCCATCGCCGTCAGGCAACGGGCGAGGTCGACCACTTCGGGTTCACGCGCCGCGTTCTCGAGTACCGTCGTGCCGTCGGCCAGCGTCGCGGCCATCAGCAGGTTCTCGGTGCCGGTGACGGTGACCATGTCGAATACGAACTTGGCACCCTTGAGTCGCCCCTTGGCATTGATGTAGCCATGCTCGAGGTCGATCTGCGCGCCCATTGCGGTCAACCCCTTCACGTGCTGATCGACGGGGCGCAGGCCGATCGCGCAGCCTCCGGGCAGCGACACCCGCGCCTCGCCGCAGCGCGCGAGCAGCGGACCAAGCGCCAGGATCGACGCCCGCATCGTCTTGACGAGCTCGTACGGCGCGAGTGGCCAGTCGATGCGCGCCGCGTCCAGCACGACGCGATCGCCGGTCGCCTCGATCGCGACGCCCATCTGCGCCAGCAGCGAGCGCATGGTGGCCACGTCGTTCAGCCGCGGCACGTTGCTGAGCGTCAGTGGCTCGGCGGTCAGCAACCCCGCGCACAGCAGCGGCAGCGCGGCGTTCTTGGCGCCGGAGATGCGCACCTCGCCGCGCAGTGGCGTGCCGCCTTCGATGGAGAGCTTATCCACGACCGCGTGCGGACCATTGCTCCGGCGTCAGCGTCTGCATGGACAGTGCGTGCACCTCGGCGCGCATGCGATCGCCGAGCGCGGCGTACACGAGTTGATGGCGCTTGACGGGGGTGAGGCCGGCGAAGGCCGCCGAAACGACGACCGCCTCGAAGTGGGCGCCGTCACCGCGCACCTCGACGTGCGTGCAGGGAAGGCCTTTCTCGATCGAGGCACCGATGGATTCTGGAGTGACCATGGCAATAGTGGAGAAACGCGTCAGTTGCGCAGCTTGTAGCCGCGGTGGAGGAGGGTGATCGCGACCGCAGCGCAGGCGATCGCGGCGATCGCGACAACGGCGAGGCTCGTCGCCGGCGCCACATCGGAGACGCCGAAGAAGCCGTAGCGGAAGCCATCGATCATATAGAAGAACGGATTGGCGTGCGACAGCGCCTGCCAGAACGGCGGCAGCGAATGGATCGAATAGAACACGCCCGAGAGGAACGTGAGCGGGAGGATGACGAAATTCTGGAAAGCGGCGAGCTCGTCGAACTTGTCGGCCCAGATTCCCGCGACGAGTCCCAGCGTGGCGAGGATCGCGCTGCCCAGTATCGCGAAGCCCAGCACCCATACCGGATGCGGCACGGCGACGAGCGCCGGCTCGAAGAACAGCGTGACGGCGAACACGCCGCAGCCCACCGCGACGCCGCGCACGATCGCCGCCAGCACGTAGGCAGCGAAGAGATCGAGCGCGGACAGCGGCGGCAGGAGGACGAAGATCAGGTTGCCGGTGATCTTCGACTGGATGAGCGATGACGACGCGTTGGCGAAGGCGTTCTGCAGCACCGACATCATGATGAGCCCGGGGATGAGGAACGCGGTGTAGCCGACGCGCCCCCCGAACACCGCCACTCGCCCTTCCAGCACGTGCGAGAAGATGAGGAGGTACAGGAGCGAGGTGAGGATCGGCGCGGCGATCGTCTGGAACGCCACTTTCCAGAAGCGCAGCACCTCCTTGCGGAAGAGCATGAGCCAGCCGGGCCGCGTCGGTGCCAACGAATCGACGTGGCCTGTCGCGGCATCGCGCAGCGGCTCGCTCATGCCGGCGCTCGCGGATCGACCCCGGTCACGGCCGGTACCTGCGCCGACATCACGCCACCCTCCTCCCGCTGCCGGTCAGCTCGAGGAAGACCTGCTCGAGATCGGGACCTTCGAGCGCGAGGTCGCGCACCGCGATGCCCTCCTCGCGCAGCGCCGCCAGCAGCGTCTCCAGTTCGCCGTACGCTTCGAGTGCGATGCGATACGCTCCGTGGTCGTCACGCTGCGCGCGTGGCTGCCACGCCGGCGGCAGGCGATCGACGCTGACGCGACAGGCGATGCCGCCGACCCGCGCGAGGAGGTTCGCCGTCGAATCGAGGCGAACGACCTTTCCCGCCTTCAGCATCGCGATGCGATGGCACAGCGCCTCCGCCTCCTCGAGATAATGCGTGGTGAGGATGATGGTGTGGCCGTCGCGGTTGAGCTTGCGGATGAACTGCCACAGGCTCTGTCGCAACTCGACGTCGACCCCCGCGGTCGGCTCGTCGAGGACGATCACCGGCGGCTTGTGCACGAGCGCCTGCCCGACCAGCACCCGCCGCTTCATGCCACCGGAGAGCGCACGCATGTTGGCGTCGGCCTTCGACGTGAGATCGAGGTGGTGGAGGATCTCGTCGATCCACGCGGTGGGCCTGGCAAGACCGAAGTAGCCGGCCTGGAATTCCAGCGTCTCGCGCACGGTGAAGAACGGATCGAAGACGAGTTCCTGGGGAACCACGCCCAGGCTGCGGCGCGCCGCACGGAAATCGGTGACGACGTCGTGGCCGAGCACGCGTACCGCCCCGCGCGTGGCGCGCGTGAGCCCCGCAATGATCGAGATGAGCGTCGTCTTGCCGGCGCCGTTGGGGCCGAGAAGCCCGAAGAACTCGCCCTGCTCCACCCGCAGGTCGACGCCGGCGAGCGCCTGCACCTGCCCGAAGCTGCGCGCGACACCGGCGACCTCGACGGCGGGAAGCATGCGACGTGCAGCCGAGGAGGTCGCGACCGTCGGCGCCGACGGGGTCAGCCCGCGAGGACGCCGTCGACGCCGTAGGCGCGGGCGAGCGCGAGGAGCGCGGGGGGAATGCCGGGAAACGACAGGGCGCGGTGGCCTTCAGCCTCGGCGCGCCGCCGCAGCGCAAAGAGGACGGCGAGCGCCGACGAATCGCCGCGGGCGAGGCCGGCGAGATCGACCACGCCGGACGCCGGTAGCGGCAGGTCCGCCGCCGCCGCGAGCACCGGCATGGCATCGTCGAAGTTGAGGTCGCCGCGGAAACACCAGCGATCCCCGACGGCGGCAAAGGCGCCCGCCGGGGTTCGATCCGCGCCAGTGCGACCGGCCATCACTTGCCGCCCTGGTTCTTGGCGACGAGCGACTTGATGAGCCCTTCGACGCCCCCGGCCCGAACCTGTTCGTTGAACTCGTCGCGGTAATTGGTGACGAGCGACACCCCGCCGACGATCACGTCATACGCCTTCCAGCCATTGCTGGCCTTCACCATCGAGTAGTCGATCGGCACCGGCGCCTGGCCCGGGCGAACGACCTCGGTGCGCACCGTCACCTCGGTGGCACCCGGATCGGCGCGCAGCGGCTTGTAGTCCATCGTCTGGTCGCGATACTGGGCGAGCGCGCCCGAGTAGGTGCGCACGAGCAGCGCCCGGAACTGCTCGACGAGCTGCTTTTGCTGCTCGGGTGTGGCCTGCCGCCAGTTGCGGCCCATGGCGAGCGCGGTGATGCGCTCGAAGTCGAAGTACGGCAGGAGCTTCGTCTCCACGACTTCGCGGATGCGCGCCTGGTCGCCGGCCTGGACCTTGGGATCCGACTTGATGATGCCGAGCACCTCGGTCGAGACTTTCCTGACGAGCGCGTCGGGCGCTTCCTGCGCCGCTGCCGCGAGCGCGAAGAAGGCCAAACCCACGGCGAGTGCGCCATGACGTAGAGCGGCAAAGAGACTCATCAATCGTCGTCCTTGGGCGGTGGCGGGTTGCCGTCGTGCACGAGATACTCGCGACGCTGCAGGTACGACCGCCGCACGAAAGTATAGGGGTCGATGGCGGCCTGCTCGATGAGCGAGGTCGCCTCCAGCGCATTGGCGCGTGCGTTGACCGCCGCGAAACCGTAGACCGTGTTGCGCACGGCAACGCTCGGAATCTCGTTGGTGGGCGACCAGACGAGGCGCAGCAGTTCGCCGGTACCATCGCGCACGGTGGTGGGTCCCCACAGCGGAATGAAGAGGTATGGACCCTGCGGGAATCCCCAATAGCCGAACGTCTGCCCGAAATCCTCCATGCCGCGCGGGATGTCGCCGCTGGAGGCGATGTCGATCAAGCCGCCGAAACCGAACGCGGTATTGATGATGACGCGGCCCATGTCGTGCCCCGCCTTGTCCCACTTGCCCTGCAGGAGGCCGTTCACCACCGAGAAGAGATCGTCGATGTTGTTGACGTAATTGGTCACCGCCTGGCGAAAGAAACTGGGAAAGATCTGCACGTACGCTTCGGCCACCGGCCGCGCGAAATACTTGTCGAGCGGTTCGTTGATCGCGTACATGCTGCGGTTCCACGACTCGAACGGATCGTCGATCCCACCCTGCTTGGGGGCGGTCGCGCAGCCGGCCATGACGAGGGTGGCGGCGAGCAACAGGACGCGCGTGCCGCGGTCGATGCGCGGGATCATTTGGGCGCTCCCGGCGCCGATGCCGGAGCGCTCGCCGCCTTGTCGAAGAGGAATTGGCCGATGAGCTTCTCGAGGACGATCGCCGACTGCGTCTTGCCGATGCGCCCACCGTCGGCGAGCATCGTGGGGTCGCCACCGGCATCGAGCCCGATGTAGACCTCACCCAGGAGTCCGGAGGTGAGGATCGAGGCGATGGTGTCCTTGGAGAACTGGTACTCCTTGTCCATGCGCAGCGTGACCACCGCCTCGTAGTTCTTGGGATCGAGGCGGATCGCTTCCACGCGTCCGACGATCACCCCCGCCGCCTTCACCGGCGCGCGCAGTTTCAGGCCGCCGATGTTGTCGAATTCGGCATCGAGGCGATAGCTCGGCCGCGTCTCGAGACTCGCGAGATTGCCGACCTTGAGGGCCAGGAAGACGATGGCGGCAAAGCCGATCGTCACGAAGATGCCGACCCAAAGGTCGATGGTGGTGCGTTTCATGTGACGTCCTAGGTGTGACCGAGCCCGCGGAACATGAAGACCGTGAGGACGAAATCGAGCGCGAGGATCGCGAGCGACCCGCCGACGACGGTGCGGGTGGTGGCGGCGGAGACGCCTTCCGCCGTCGGGTGCGCGTCGTAGCCTTCGAAAACGGCGATGAGGCTCACCGCCATCCCGAAGACGATGCTCTTGACGATGCCGTTGGTCACGTCCGGCCAGAAGTCGATCGAGGCCTGCATGTTGCCCCAGAAGGTGCCGTCGTCGACGCCGATGAGGCGCACGCCGACGATGTAGGCGCCGAATACGCCCATCGCCGAGAACAGTGCCGCCAGCAGCGGCATCGAGATCACGCCGCCCCAGAAGCGCGGCGCCACGATGCGCGCCAGCGGATCGACCGCCATCATTTCCATCGCGGAGAGTTGTTCGGTGGTCTTCATGAGGCCGATCTCGGCGGTGATCGCGCTGCCGGCGCGGCTCGCGAACAGCAGACCGGCCACGACCGGTCCCAGTTCCCTGACCAGCGACAGGCCGACGAAGATGCCGAGGGAATCACCGGCGCCGTACTTCACGAGCACGTCGTAACCCTGGAGCCCCAGCACCATGCCGACGAAGAGCCCCGACACCATGATCACCACGAGCGAGAGCACGCCGGCGAAGTAGATCTCGCGCGCGGTGAGCTGGATCCGGCGCAGCGCCGCTGGGGTATGCAGTAGCACCGCGATGAAGAAGCGGGCGGCAAAGCCCACGCGCGAGATCGCGCGCAGCGTTCCCGCGCCGACGCGGCGCATGCCGGTGGCGAAGCTCGTCATGGCGTTGCGCGCTCGAACTCTTCCGCGTACGGACGCGCCGGATAGTGGAAAGCCACCGGACCGTCGGGCGCGCCGTCGACGAACTGCCGCACGAACGGGTCCGCCGAGGCACGTACCTCGTCGGCGGTTCCTTGCGCGATGATCCGGCCTTCGGAGACGAAATAGAGGTAATCGACGATCTTGAGCGATTCGTACACGTCGTGCGTGACGATGACCGACGTGATGCCCAGCGCGTCGTTCAGCCGGCGGATGAGCTGGCCGACGACGCCGAGCGAAATGGGATCGAGGCCGGCAAAGGGCTCGTCGTAGAGGACGAGCATCGGATCGAGCGCGATCGCGCGGGCGAGAGCCACCCGTCGCGCCATGCCGCCCGAGAGCTCGTTCGGGTACAGTTGCGCCGCCCCACGCAGGCCGACCGCGTGCAGTTTCATGTGCACGAGATCGCGAATCAGGGGTTCGGCGAGGTCGGTGTGCTCGCGGATCGGGAAGGCGACGTTCTCGTAGACCGACATGTCGGTGAAGAGCGCTCCGAACTGGAAGAGCATGCCGATGCGCCGGCGCAGCGCGAAGAGGCCATCGCTGTCGAGATCGGGCACCGACTGTCCGGCCACCCGCACGCTGCCCGCCTGCGGCCGCAGTTGGCCGCCGACGAGCCTGAGTATGGTCGTCTTGCCGCAGCCCGAGCCCCCCATGATCGCGACCACCTTGCCGCGAGGCACGAGCATGTCGATTCCGCGCAGCACGGGGCGGCGGCGATCGTAGCCGAAGGTCGCGCCGGCCATCTCGATGGCGGGCGTCGACGTGGCTGCAGGCGTGGCGGCAGGCCGCGACGGGGTTTCAGGCAAGGGGGAACGAGCCGATCGGCAGGCAAAGGGCGGGATTTTAGCCCGTCGCGGTGCAGCCCGGCAATGACGCGGTCAGGAGGCTGACGCGGTCACGAGGCCCTTCGTGGCGACGCCGGCGACGCGCGCGCCTTGAGGAGGCGCTCCTCGGCGGTGAGCAGCGCCTCGGCCGAGCCCAGCAGCACCACGACATCGCCCGCCTCGAAACACCAGTCGGGATCCGGGCGCCGGGAGCGTCCGCCGCGCCGGCGCACGCCGGTCACCTCGACGGCCTCGCCCAGCGCCATGTCGGCCAGGCGGCGTCCCACCGCGGATGCGCGGTCGGGCAGGACCACCGTGTGCAGGCGCATCTGCCGGTGATCGGCAGCGTCGGCAACGTCGCTCGCGCCGCGGAAGAAGCCGCGGAAGAGGCCGTAGCGCTCCTCGCGGACGGTGCGAATGCGCCGCAGGACCCGGTTGAGCGGAACGCCCACGACCAGCAGCGAGTGCGAGGCGAGCATGAGGCTGCCTTCGAGTACCTCGGGCACGACTTCGGCGGCGCCGGCCGCTTCGAGTCGGCCGATCTCGGAATCGTCGACGGTACGCACGATCACCGGCAAGTCCGATCGCAGCTGATGCACCTGGTGCAGGATCTTGAGTGCGATGGCGGTATTGGTGAAGGTGATGACGACCGCGCGCGCCTTGGCGAGCCCCGCGCTCGAGAGGACCTCGCGCCGGCTCGCATCGCCGTACATGACGTCGCTGCCGCCGTCGGGAGCGGCCTCGCGCACCCGCTGCGGATCGGCGTCGATGGCGACATACGCGATGTCTTCCGCAGCGAGCAGGCGCGCGAGGTTCTGCCCGCTGCGCCCGTAACCGCAGACGATGACGTGATCCTGGCGACCCATCGAGCGCGCCGCGATCTCGGTGACGACCGTGGCGCGCGCGAGCCAGTCGTTGCCGGTGAGCCGGCGCACGATGGGATCGGCGAACTGGATCACCACCGGCGCCGCGCACATCGAGATGATCATCGCCGCCAGCACCGGTTGCAGCAACGCGTCCGGCAGGACCCCGCTGCCGACGGCGAGCGCGAGCATCACGAGCGCGAGTTCCCCAGCCTGCGCGAGGTAGAAGCTCACCCGCAGCGAGGTCGCGAGCGACGCCCCGAAGACCCGCGCCAGCACGGCGACGAGGACCACCTTGGCGCCGATCGGGACGAGCACCAGCAGCGCCACGGTGCCATAGCTCTCGAACACCACGCGCGGATCGAGCGCGGTGCCGACGACGACGAAGAAGAGGCCGAGCAGGACATCGCGAAACGGCTTGATGTCGTCCTCGACCTGGTAGCGATACTCGGTCTCGGCGATCAGCATGCCGGCGAGGAAGGCGCCGAGCGCGAGCGACAGCCCGAGCGATGCGGTGAGCGCGCCCAGGCCGAGCGTCACCAGCAGGACGTTCAGCACGAAGAGCTCGGACGAGCGCTGGCGGGCGACGACGTGAAACCACGCGCGCATCGGCGCCTGGCCGAAGAAGAGGATCACGGCGAGCGCCACCGCCGCCTTGATCGCTGCGATGCCGAGGTCGCTCGCGAGCTCGCTGCCCGACTTGCCGAGCGTGGGAATGA
The DNA here is from genome assembly GCA_039807685.1 of Burkholderiales bacterium. GTDB lineage: Bacteria > Pseudomonadota > Gammaproteobacteria > Burkholderiales > Casimicrobiaceae > VBCG01. The sequence goes on along the minus strand of JBDHRR010000049.1, from coordinate 2,687 downwards.
CGATCAGGAAGGCGATGACGGCGAGATCCTGGAAGAGCAGGATGCCCATCGCGTCGCGGCCGTGTGCCGAGGAGAGCTCCATGCGCTCGGCGAGCATTTTCGACACGATCGCGGTCGAGCTCATGGCAAGCGCCCCGCCGAGGACGAGCCCGGCCTGCCACCCGTAACCGACGAAGTGCAGCGCCAGCATCGCCGCGACCGTGGTGGTGATGACCTGGGCAAAGCCCAACCCGAATACCGCGCGCCGCATCGCGTGCAACTGCGGCAGGCTGAATTCGAGGCCGATCGAGAACATGAGGAAGACGACCCCGAATTCACCGAGATAGCGTGTCGTCTCGTCGAGCGGCACGACGCCGAGTGCGTGCGGGCCGAGGGCGATGCCCACGGCGAGATAGCCGAGGATCGCCGGCAGATGCGCGAGGCGACACAGCACGACCACGACAACCGCCGCAGCGAGCAACTCGATGATGTAGACCAGCGCGTGCGGCATGAGGAAGCGGGATGCGGCCGGGACGTCCCCGCATGATATGTCACGGCTCGCCACCGCCGGGACCCTCTTCTGCGCACGGTTATACTTTGCGTCATGGAGCAGCGAGCGAGCGACGAGGCCGTCGCGACGGTACGGCGTCGTGTCGACGGTGCGCGTGCACAGGCGCTCGCGCGCTCGGTGCTGGCGGTCGAGGCCGCGGCGATCACCGCCCTTGCGGCCGGCCTTGGCGAGCGCTTCGTCGCCGCGGTCGAGCTCATCCTGAACTGCTCCGGACGGGTCGTCGTCGTCGGCATCGGCAAGTCGGGACACATCGGCGGCAAGCTCGCGGCCACGCTCGCGTCGACCGGCACGCCCGCCTTCTTCGTTCACGCCACCGAGGCGCTGCACGGTGATCTCGGCATGATCACCGCCGCCGACATCGTGCTGATGCTCTCCAATTCCGGCGAGACCGGCGAACTCGTGACGCTCGTCCCGCACGTGAAGCGCGCCGGCGCACCGGTGATCGCGCTGACCGGCAACGCGCAGAGCACGCTGGCGCAGGCCGCGGCCATCCACCTCGACGCCCACGTCGACAACGAGGCGTGTCCGCTCGGCCTCGCGCCGACCGCCAGCACGACGGCGGTGCTGGCATTGGGCGATGCGCTGGCGCTGGCGCTGCTCGACCAGCGCGGCTTCTCGGCGGCGGATTTCATGCGCTCGCATCCGGGTGGCGCGCTCGGCCGGCGCCTGGTGCGCGTCGCCGAGGTCATGCGCGTCGGCGACGCGCTGCCCACCGTTCCGGTCGATGCGCTCCTGCCCGGCGCGATCGCCGAGATGAGCCGCAAGGGCATGGGCATGACCGCGATCGTCGACGGCGAATCGCGGATCGCCGGCATCCTCACCGACGGCGATCTGCGCCGCTGCCTCGCGCGCGTCCACGACATCGCTGCCGTGCGCGTCGTCGACGCGATGACGCGCACGCCGCGCACGGTGCGCGGCGACGCGCTCGCCATCGACTGCATAGAAATCATGGAGGCCCCGCCCAAGGTGACGCTGCTCCTCGTCGTCGACGCCGACCAGCACCTCGTCGGCGCGATCCACCTGCACGACCTCTTCAAGGCGCGCATCGTCTGAATACCGTGCCCTCGCCCGTGAATTCCGCCGCGCTCGATCGGGCGCGCGCCGTGCGCCTGCTCACCTGCGACGTCGACGGCGTGCTGACCGACGGCACCATCTACCTCGACGATCTCGGCCGCGAAACGAAGGCCTTCAATGCGCTCGACGGCTACGCGATGCACCTGCTGCGCGAGGCCGGGATCGCGGTCGCGTGGATCACCGGCAGCGCCGCCCCCTGCGTCGCCCTGCGCGCGAAGCGACTCAAGGTCGAGCACGTCCTGCTCGACATCAGCGACAAGCTCGCGGCATTCGAGACACTGCGCGCGACGCTGGCAATCCCGGCCACCGCCTGCGCGCACATCGGCGACGACATTCCGGACGTTCCGGTGATGCGCGCTTGCGGATTCGCGGCCACGGTGCCGCAGGCGCCCACCGCGGTGCGCGAGCACGCCCACTACGTCACGCAGCGCGCCGGCGGCGACGGTGCGGTGCGTGAACTCGCCGAGTTCATCCTGACCGCGCAGGGACGCGCTGCACACGGCGCGCTGCTGCGCTCGGGTTGACCAAGGCGCGTCCGACATGGCCCACGAAGACCGCGCCCGCAGCCTCCTCGACCGGCTCACTGCCTGGTCGCCGGTGCTGCTGCTCGGCAGTCTCGCCGCGCTCACCTACTGGCTCGACGCGCAGGTGCAGCCTCCGGCGCCGCGCCGCGACGGCTCCCAGCGTCACGACCCCGACATCTACGTCGAGAACTTCCGGGCGGTGGAACTCGATGCCCGCGGGCTTCCCCTCCAACTCGTCGCCGGCAAGCGCGGCGTCCACTTCGGTGACGACCAGACGACCGAGATCGTCGAGCCGCTGCTGGCGCAGACCGAGCCCGGCAAGCCGGCGATGCGCATCACCGCCGCCAAGGGCACGCTGTCGGGTGACCGCAAGGAGGTCTGGTTCACCGGCAACGTGCGCGCAACGCGCGAAGCGGAGTCGGCGCGCCCCGGCAGCGAGGCATCGGGTCCGGTGACGCTGACCACCGAATACCTGCACGTGATCCCCGAGGCCGAGCGGGCGACCACCGACAAGCCCGTGACGATCGAGGAGCCGCGTG
>JBDHRR010000048.1:0-24410 GCA_039807685.1 Burkholderiales bacterium | reverse complement strand
CGCCCGCGAGTCGTGATGCGATCGACGCCGCGCCGCGCGCAGTGCCGCCGCGGGTTCTTCGTTGAGCACGCTCGCGCTCGGCGAACGACTGCTCCGCACGCGACGCCGTGCCACGCTGCCGCGTGCGCTCGGCACGCGCGAACTGCGCTGGCTGGGCGCGCTCCTCATTGCCGCGCAGTTGCCGCAGGCGCCGCACCTGCCGATCTGGGTCGCGGTGGCCGGTATCGCGCTCGTGCTGGTGCGCATCGCGATCCTGCGCGACGATCCGTGGCGACCGCAGGCACCGCCCGCACGCATTCCCTCGTGGACGCTGGCCGTATTCGCCATCGTCGCCGCGGTGGCGATTCGCCAGTCGTTCGGCTATCTCGTCGGCCGCGATCCCTCGGTCGCCTTCCTCTACATCCTGGTGGCGATCAAGTACCTCGAAACCCGGACGACGCGCGACGCGACGCTCCTCGTGTGTCTCGCGTGCTTCCTGCTCATGACGCCGTTCTTCTACAGCCAGTCGCTGCTGGCGGCCGTCGCCGCACTGCCGGCGATCGTCATGGTGGGCGTGGCGCTCGACGTCCTCGCCAGCGCAGCGTCGGCAGCACCACGCGCATTTCGCCCCGGGATCGCGGCCCGCCGCAGCGTGGTGCTCTTGCTGCAGGGACTGCCGATCGCCTTCCTGCTCTTCGTCTTCTTCCCGCGCCTCGCACAACCGCTGTGGGGCCTGCCCACCGACTGGGTGGCGCGCTCGGGTCTGTCGGATTCGATGTCGCCGGGGCAGATCAGCGAACTCTCGCTCTCCGACGAGGTCGCGTTCCGCGTCGAGTTCGACGACGCCGTGCCGCCTGCGCGCGAGCGCTACTGGCGGGGGCCGGTATTCGCGCGCTTCGATGGCCGCACCTGGTCGGGGCTGCCCTTTGGCGCGCCTGCCGCGATGGCGCCGAGCGAGGGCGTTCCCGTGACTTACACCGTCACCCTCGAGCCCAACGAACGCCGCTCGCTCTTCGCGCTCGAATTGCCGGCCGGCCCGCCCGTGCTGCAATCCGGCACCGAGTCCGGCCGCGACGGGCGGGCGATCGTCACCCGCGACCAGCAGGTGCTGCTGAGCACGCCGGTCACGCAGGCGATCCGCTACCGGCAGCGCTCGCTGCTCACCTCCTCGTTCCCGGCTGCCTCGGCGGCCGAGGGGCGCCTCAATCTCGGACTGGGCGACGGCAATCCGCGCAGCATTGCCTTCGCCCGCGAGTTGCGCCAGGCGGTCGCCGACGATCACGCCTTCGTGAAGGCGATCCTCACCAGGTTCCACGACGAGAATTTCGTCTACACGCTCACCCCGCCGTTCTACGATCGCGATCCCGTCGACCTCTTTCTCTTCGAGGAGCGGCGCGGCTTCTGCGAGCACTACGCGAGCGCCTTCGCGCTCCTGCTGCGCGCCGCCGGCATCCCGGCCCGCGTGGTGACGGGCTACCAGGGCGGCACCACCAACCGCGACTACATGATCGTGCGCCAGTCCGACGCGCACGCGTGGACCGAAGCACTCCTCGACGGCCGCTGGACGCGCTTCGATCCGACCGCCGCGGTGGCGCCCTCGCGCGTCGAAGTGGGGCTCGGCGGCGCGTTGCGCGCCGGCGAGCCGCTGCCTTTCCTCGCGCGCCTCGACGGCACCTGGTTCACGCAGGTGCAGCTCGCCTGGGATGCGTTCAACTACGACTGGCGGCGCAACGTGGTGGGCTTCAACCGCGATCGTCAACGCACGCTGTGGCGCGACTGGAAGCTCGATCCGTACGCACCGTGGCAGATCGCGCTGCTCGTCGTCGCCCTGGTGGGCGCGTGGGCGGCGCTCGTCGTCGGCGGGCTCCTGTGGAAGCGGCGCAAGCAGGAGCGCACGCTGGTGCTGTGGGATGACCTCAATCGTCGTCTCGCCCGCGCCGGCCTGCCGCGCGAGCCGCACGAGGGGCCGCTCGCCTTCTCGTCACGCGCGGCCCAGCGCTGGCCGCAGTTCGCGATCGCCTTCACCGCGATCGGCGAGTCGTTCGCCGCGCTGCGTTACGGCGACGTGCGGGCGCCGCGCGAGCGCGAGGCGCTGGTGGCGACGCTCCGGCGGGCGATCGAGGTATTGCCGGCGGCGGGGGTGTTGCGGGGGACGCGCTGACGATCAGAACAGCGCCTCCTTCATGCACCGAGCTGTCGCGCCTTCGTACGATGCGCGCTCGTCGCCAACGCGCAGCTCATCGGGGCCCGCCGCGCTCGATCCAAGCCTGTACCTCGCCGAGAGTAATCCGCTACCGCGCGCAGTGATACGCGTGAGGGCGTCGAGTTCGGTGGCAAGCATTCAACTGAATGCGTCCGCTTCCTCTGCTGCCACGCCAATATCAGTGATCGCTTGCTGCTGCGCGGAGCGACGATCAAGAGGCGCCCGCCGGCGGCGCGCCGGGCGCGATCAACCAGCGTAGAGCAGGACGGCGAAGAAATGAAAGCCGGTGCCGGCCATGACGAACGCGTGCCAGATGGCGTGGGCGTAGCGCCAGCGAGAATCGAGGAGGAAGAACGCGACGCCCGAGGTATACGCAATGCCGCCCGCAACCAGAAGCGCGATGCCGGGCGCAGGAACCCGCTGGGATAGCGGCACCGCGGCAATGACCACCAGCCAGCCCATGGCGAGGTAGAAGCCGGTCGATAGCCAAGGATGTTCGAGGCGATCGAGCGCCTTGAGCGCGATGCCCACGGCGGCGAGTGCCCACACCAAGCCGAACAGCGTCCAACCCCAGGGCCCACCCAGCGCCCCCAGCGCGAACGGTGTGTAGCTGCCGGCAATGAATAGGTAGATCGAACCGTGATCGAGCTTCTGGAAGATGCGCTTCGCGCGGCCCGCGGGCAGCGCGTGGTAGAGCGAGGAGGCGAGATAGAGCAGGATCATCGTCGTCGCAAAGATCGTGGCGCTCACGACGCTGGTGGCGCCGACGCGCGCTGCCGCGACGATGAGCACCGGCGCGCCGGCGATCGCCGTGAGCAGCCCTGCGCCGTGGCTGACGCTGTTGGCGATTTCTTCGCCGAGGCTTTGCGGACGTTCGATCATCCGGCGCATTCTCTCATGTCGGAACATCCGGGAGGCGGCGCTCGGGAAGCGGGCGATGTCCCGAACTGTGCGGATCTCGCGAAGCCTCGTCCGAGGGCCGGCGCCCACTCGCAGTTCCTGGTCTCGTTGCCAGAGGCCACTCGCCTTGCCGTCGCGGTCGTATCGCCTCCACCGCGCGCCCGTATTTGCTAGAACAGCGCCTCCTTCGTGATCCCGCGGCTTTCGAGCTTGCTCTTCAGCTTCGCCAGCGCCTCGCCCTGGATCTGCCGTACGCGCTCGCGGGTGACCCCGACCTCGGCAGCGAGTTCCTCGAGCGTCGTCACCTCGCAGCCGTTGAGCCCATAGCGTCGCTCGATGACGAGCCGCTGGCGCGCAGTGAGTTCGCCCAGCCAACCCGCGACCGAGGCCTCGATCGCGCTGTCGTGCAGCAGGAGTTCCGGCGCGCGTGCATCGTCGTCGGCGATGCCGTCGGCGATGGTGAGACCGGATTCGCGGTCGAGCGGCGCATCGAGCGAGAGCACGTGTTCCTGATGGCGCAGGAGCCGCTCGACGTCGACGACGGGCTTGCCGAGCAGATGGGCGACGTCCTCGAGCGACGGTTCCTTGCCCTCGGGTGGCGCATGCGTTTCGAGGTGGCGCAAGGCGCGCAGGACGACGTTCAACTCCTTCACCACGTGCGCCGGCAGGCGCACCGTGCGCGACTGGTTCATGATCGCGCGCTCGATCGACTGGCGGATCCACCACGTCGCGTACGTCGTGAAGCGGAAACCGCGCTCGGGATCGAATTTCTCGAGCGCGTGGATGAGACCGAGGTTGCCCTCCTCGATGAGATCGGGCAGCGCCACGCCGCGATTCGTGTAGTGCCGTGCGATACTCACGACGAGGCGCAGGTTGCGCTCGATCATGATCTGGCGCGACTCGAAATTGCCGGCGCGCGCGGCGCGCGCGTGCGCCAGTTCCTCGGCGGGGGTCAGGAGCGCGTGCTGGCCGACGTCGTTGAGATAGAGCTGCGTGACGTCGGTGACGAAGTCGCCGGAAATGCCGGCAGCCGGCTCCTCGAGCGGCAGGTCCGCCGAGAAGCGATCGGGCTCGGGCGCCGCCTCGTCCGCCGGCGTTTCTTCGGGCAGCGGCGCGCCGCGTTTCACGTCAGGTTGGCCCGGTTGCCGGCACGGCCCGCACGCCGAAACTCACGCAGGCGGCAGGTAGCGCGCGGGATCCATGGGCTTGCCCATCCGCCGGATCTCGAAGTGCAGCTTCACTTCGGAAGCGTCGGTGTTCCCCATCTCGGCGATCTTCTGGCCCTTGCTCACCTTTTCGCCCTCCTTGACGAGGATCTCACGATTGTGCGCGTAGGCGGACAGGTAGGTCTTGTTGTGCTTGACGATGATGAGCTTGCCGTAGCCACGCAGCCCCGTGCCCGCGTAGACGACGGTACCCGCCGCGCTCGCGAGCACCGGCTGCCCCGCACTGCCGGCGATGTCGATGCCCTTGAGATTCGCGGTCTCGGAAAAAGTGCCGACGACCTTGCCCTTGGCCGGCCACACCCAATCGAGCTTGTCGTCGTCCTCGTCGCCGGTCGCGGGCGGCGCCTCGGCCTTCGGCGGCACCACCGCAGCCGGTGCCGGCGGTGGCGCACTCGTCGCTGCGGAGGGCGTCGCCAGCGTGGGCGCCGCAGAGGCGAGCACCGGCTCCGGTACGCTCGCCGCGGCTGGCGGTGACGGCCGCGCCGCGTCGACCAGTGCCTGCTCGGAATATGCTTCCTTGAATGCCTTGGGCTGAACCTTGACGGTCTCGGTGTTGCGCGGTGCCGATGCGGCGGCGACCCCTGCTGCGGGAGCCGCTGCCGCAGCGGTCGCGGCGGATGGCGACGCTGCGGGCGTGACCGATGGCGCGCCGGGACGCGCTTCGACGACCGGCGGCGCGGTGCGCAGCGGTGCGGTCACCACGCCGGTGCTGGCAACCGCGGTCGGCGCCGGCGTCCCCGGGGCGGTGAGCCGCAGCACCTGTCCCACGCGAATGAGATTGACGTTGTCGATGTTGTTCCACGCGGCGAGCTCGCGATAGTCGAGGCCGCTGTCGAGGGCGATCTGGAAGAGCGTGTCGCCGCGCTTGACGGTGTACGTGGGACCCCCGTCGCTGCCCGGCACGCTCGCGGTGGGAGTCGGCGCCGGTGCCATGGCCGGCGGCGGCCGCGAGGTGCGATCCTCGACCGGCGCGCGCCGCTGCGTCGCGCAGCCGGCAATGACGAGTGCGGCGACGGCCAGCGCCAGCACGCGCAGCGGGCGGCACGCACCGGATATCGCCGGGCCTTGCGAGGTCAGCAGCATGGGCATCGAACGATCGACAAGGACGGCGCGTGAACGTTCACGCGAGTCCGGAGAGCAACGGCACGAATCTTACCGCATCGAGCGTGTGCTCCTTGATGCCGGCGGGCGTGCGATCGAGCACGGTCAAGCGTTGCACGCCGTGCTCGTCGCCGGGCTGCGCGAGCGGCAGCACCATCCGCCCCCCCGGCTTGAGATGGCGCAGGAGCGCCGTCGGGACGAGCGTCGCGCCGGCGGTGACGACGATGGCGTCGACCGCCAGCTCCTCGTTGAGCTCGTGGCTGCCGTCGCCGTGCTTCAACGACACGTTGACGAGCTTCAGCGAAGTGAGGATGCGCTTGGCCTTGGCGACCAGCGCGCCGATGCGCTCGACGCTCCACACGTGCCGCGCGACGTGCGCGAGGATCGCCGTCTGGTAGCCGCAGCCGGTGCCGATCTCCAGGACGTCGCCCAGCGTGCGCCCGTTGCGCGCGAGCTCGGTCATGCGCGCCACCACCCACGGCTGCGAGATCGTCTGTCCGTGCCCGATCGGCAGCGGCACGTCCTCGTAGGCGCGGATCGCCAGTGCCTCGTCGACGAAGAGATGGCGCGGCACCGCATTCATGGCGGCGAGCACGAGCTCGTCCTTGATGCCGGCCGTGCGCAGGCGATCGACCATGCGGGCACGCGTGCGCGCCGACGTCATGCCGATGCCGTTGCGCTGTCGCTCCCGGTCACCGCCGCTGCCGCTCGCCGTCGTCATCGCGCCCCTTCGCTTCGTCGTCAGCGTGAAAGCCAGCTCGCCACGCCGCCCATGAGCTCGCGGTCGGTGAGGTCGAACTGCAACGGCGTGATCGAGACACAGCCCGCGGCGACGGCGTGGAAGTCGGTGCCCTCGCCGGCATCGGCGGCAGCGCCCGCGGAACCGACCCAGTACACGGTCTCGCCGCGCGGATTGGTGGCCGCGATCGCGCCTTCGGCCTTGTGCCGCCGGCCGAGGCGAGTGACCCGCGTGCCCCTGATCTCACCCGCCGCGATGTCGGGCACGTTGACGTTGAGGAGCCACGACCCCGCGGGCGCTCGCGCGTGGCGCTCGACGATGTCGACGGCGACCTGCGCGGCGGTGGCGAAGTGCGCGGCGGTCTTCGATGCGAGCGAGATCGCCACCGACGGAATGCCGAGGAGATAGCCCTCGGTCGCCGCGGCAACGGTGCCCGAGTACAGCGTATCGTCGCCCATGTTGGCGCCGAGGTTGATGCCCGAGACGACCATGTCGGGCAACTCGTCCAGAAGCCCGGTGACGGCGAGGTGCACGCAGTCGGTGGGCGTGCCGTTGACGAAAAGGAAGCCGTTCGGCGCGCGGCGCACCTGCAGCGGGCGGTCGAGCGTGAGCGAGTTGGACGCGCCGGAGCGATCGCGCTCGGGCGCCACCACCGTGATCTGCGCGTGCGCGCGCAGCGCAGCGGCAAGCTGCTCGATGCCCGGCGCGAAGTAACCGTCGTCGTTCGATATGAGGATGCGCATCGCGAGTCGCCGTGCGAGCGCCTGTGGCCCGGCAGCGATCGTCGATTATAACGTCGCCCACCCGCGATTCCGCGTCACCCGCTGTTGCGCAGACCGGCGGCGAGCCCGTTGATGGTGAGGTGGATCGCGCGCTTGGTGCGCTCGTCGTCCTGCCCGGCGCGGTAGCGGTGCAGGAGTTCGACCTGGACGTGGTTGAGCGGATCGAGGTACGCGAAGCGATTGCGGATGCTGCGGGCGAGCGCGGGGCTGTCTTCCAGGAGCTGCGTACGACCGGTGATCGCGCGGTACGCGCGCGTCGTGCGCTCGTGTTCGGCGACGATGCGCGGGAAGATCGCCTCGCGCAGCGCGGCGTCGGGAACGAGCTCGGCGTAACGCGAGGCGACCGCGAGATCGGACTTGACGAGCACCATCGCCATGTTGGCGATGACGCTGCGGAAGAAGGGCCACTTCTCGTACATCTCGCGCAAGAGCGACAGCCGCTGCAGGTCGCCGGCGACCCACGTCTCGATCGCCGCGCCTACCCCGTACCAGCCGGGGAGCATCAACCGGCACTGTCCCCACGAGAACACCCAGGGAATCGCGCGCAGGTCCTCGATGCGCGTCGACGCGGTGCGCGACGCCGGGCGGCTGCCGATGTTGAGTTCGGCGATCTCCGCGATCGGCGTCGCCGCACGAAAATAGGCGACGAAACCGTCGGTCCCGTAGACGAGTTCGCGGTACGCGCGATGCGCGATCGCGGAGAGCGCATCCATCGTCGCGTGATACTCGGCGCCGCGTTCGCCCAGCCGCTCGACGTCGGCGAGGCTCGCCTCCAGCGTTGCCGCGACGAGCGCCTCGAGGTTGCCGCGCCCGAGCTCGGGGTCGGAGTACTTGCTGGCGATGATCTCGCCCTGCTCGGTCACCCGCAGCCCGCCGGTCACGCTGCCCGCCGGCTGCGCGAGGATTGCCTCGTACGCGGGTCCGCCGCCCCGGCCTACCGTACCCCCGCGCCCGTGGAAGAGGCGCAGCTTGACGCCGTGCGCCGCAAAGGCGGCAACGAGTTGCATCTCGGCGCGGTACAGCGCCCAGTGCGCGGTGAGGTAGCCGCCGTCCTTGTTGCTGTCGGAGTAGCCCAGCATCACTTCCTGCCAGTCGCCGCGCGAGGCAACGAGCCGGCGGTACAGCGGCAGCGCGAACGCGGCGCGCATGGTGGGGCCGCAGCGCGTGAGGTCGTCGATCGTCTCGAAGAGCGGCACGATGTTGACGGCGAGCCGCTCGCCACGCAGGAGCCCCGCCTCCTTCAGGAGCACCGCCACCTCGAGAAGGTCGGATATCGACTGGCACTTGCTGATGACGTAGTTGGGGAGCGCCACCGCACCGTAGCGCTGGTGCACGTCCATCGCCTGCTGCACGATGGCGAGCTCGGTGCGCGTGCGCGGCTGGTAGTCGAGGTGTGGCGAGACCAGCGGGCGCGGCGAGGCGATCTCGGCGACGAGCAGTGCGACGCGCGCGTCCTCGTCCAGCGCGAGATAGTCGGGCACGACGCCGGCGCAGGCGAGGAGATCGGCCACCACCTGCTCGTGCACGTCGGCATTCTGGCGCAGGTCCACCGACGCGAGGTGGAAGCCGAAAGTCTCGACGGCACGGATGAGCGGGATGAGGCGACGCTCGGCGAGTGGCGTGGCGCCGTGCGTCGCGAGCGAATCGCGAATCAGCGCGAGATCGGCGATGAACTGTGCGGGCGATTCGTACGCCGGCAGGTCCACCGTCTTGACGCGCTCGGGCTCGTAGCCGGACAGCGCGAGCGCCGTTGCCGCGAGCCGCGCATAGACGCCGGTGAGCGCCTGCCGGTACGGCTCGTCGGCACGGTGCGGGTTGGGGTCGCGTGCCGCTGCGGCAAGTGCCACGAGCTCCGCCGTCGGCGTGACGAGCCGCGTCGACAGCGAGAGCTCCGCACCGAGCGCGTGCACCGAATCGAGGTAATGCTCGAAGGCGACCGCCGCCTGCGCGCGTACGGCATAGGCGAGCGTCGGCGCGGTGACGAACGGATTGCCGTCGCGATCGCCGCCGATCCACGAGCCCATGCGCAATACCGGCGGCACCGCGAATTCGCGGCCGTACGCGGCGGCCAGGCCCTGCGCGAGCGTAGCCGCCACGCGCGGCACTTCGGCGAGGAACGTGTAGCGGTAGTAGGCGAGGCCGTTGTCGATCTCGTCGCGCACCGTGAGCTTGGACAGTCGCAGCATCGCGGTCTGCCACAGCGACAGCACCTGGCGGTAGAGGTCGGCCTCCCACGCCGCGGTCTCGGCGGCATCGAAACTGGTGCGGCCGCGCAGCGTGAGGAGCCTCACGATCTCGCGCTCGCAATCGAGAATGCTCTTGCGCTGCACCTCGGTCGGATGCGCGGTCAGCACCGGCGAGACCAGCGCTTCGTCGATCCACGTGGTTACCGCGTCGGCGGTGACGCCCGCGCCAGCCACCGTGGCAATGGCGGCGGCGAGGCTGCCCACCTCGGGCGTGGCGCCGGTGCGCCTGCGCTCCCGCTGCTGCCGGTTCTGGTGGACGTCCTCGGCGAGGTTGGCGAGATGCGAGAAATACGAGAACGAGCGCACGACGTGCAGCGTCGACGCGATGGTCAGATCGTTGAGGAGCGCCGAGAGTTCGTCGCGGATGGCCGGCGCGCTGTGCGCATCGGCGCGCCGGAACCGCACCGCCGTCTGCCGTATCGCCTCGATGCGGGCGTAGACGTCCTCCCCGGCGCACAGGCGAACGACGTCACCCAAGTAGCGGCCGAGGAGCCGCGTGTCGTCGCGCAGGCGAAGATCGAGATCGGTGAGGTCGTCGGGCATGCGGGCAGTATAGTCGCCGCCCTATCGCATCCCGAGATACTGCGCGCGCAGCATCACCGACGCGCTCACGATGCGCGGCGCCGCTCGGCCCCCGGATGTGCCACGCGGCGCCGATTGGCGCGCACTTCGCGCCGTTGGAGGCGCAGTTCGCGACCCCGGCCAGAATCTGGTCGCACCGCGCTGGAACGTCGGCGAGCCACCGCCGCCGCCGGGCGGGCGCCGGGCACACCGCGGCTGAGCGTGATCCAGGCCGGCGTCGGCGCGGCGATTCATCTGGTGCCGATCAACGAGGTGGTCTACTTCGAGGCCGCCGACAAATACGTGCGCGTCGTCACCGCCGGGCGCGAGCACCTGATTCGCACCTCGCTGCGCGAATTGATTCCCCAACTCGACCCGCAGCGCTTCTGGCAGGTGCACCGCAGCACCGTGGTGCGCGCCGATGCCATTGCCACCGCGGTGCGTGATGAATCCGGCAAGCTCACGCTCAGCCTGCGCGGATCGAGCGACAAGCTCGTCGCCAGCCGGCTTTACGCGCACCTGTTCAAGGCGATGTAGCCGATGCGCCGCGCACACTCGAACTGGCGGCAGCCGCGACACCTTGCCGCCGCAGCGCCGCCGTGGTCTCTCCTGCTGATCGGGCTCCCGACCGCCGCCTGAACGGCAAGCGCCACGGATCAACGGCTGGCGGCGCGAGCACGATGGCGTTCGATCGTCGCGGTCGCAGTCGCCGTGGTCAGATCGACGTCCTTCGCCAGCGCAAGCAGATGCGCGCGGGCGGGATCATGTGGTTCGTGCCGGAAACACGCCAGAAGGACATCGATCCGGTCACCTCGCTCGATACGGCACCCGCCTCACGGACGGCACACGCCCGGTGAGGTCAGGAGTCGATCGCGTCATCCTTGCAGCAACACCTTGGCGCCAGCGAAGATCATCTGTACCGCAATGGACGCCAGGATGATTCCCATGATGCGCGTGATCATGTTCATGCCAGACTCGCCGAGCAGTTTGGAGACCGGCACGGCCAGTCGCATCCCCAGATAGAGCAGCACCGCCATCACCGCGATCACCCCGATCAGCGCGGCAGTGCCGGCGACGCCATGACTGCTCTGGGCAAAGACGATCACGGTCGCGATCGCGCCCGGCCCGGCCATCAAAGGCATCGCGAGCGGGTAGATCGCCGGGTTGCTCTTTGGTGTGTCGTCCCCCACTTCGTCGTGGCGCATGCCGCTCGGTTGCGCGTTGAGCAGCGAGTAGGCAATCGACAGCACGATGAGCCCGCCCGCCGTACGCAGACCCGCGATCGAGATATCGAACACATGGAGCAAGGCCGCGCCGATCAACACGCAAACGGCCAGGATCGCCGTGACCGCGACTGTCGCAACCCACGCGATGCCCGCACGCTCCGCGTTCGAGCGGCCGCCGGTCACGGAAAGGAAAATCGGAATGCTGCCGATCGGATTCATGATCGCGAACAACGCCGCGAAGAACTTGACGATTTCTCCCCACTCGATGGGCGACGCTCCGGTGGCGGTTGACGGGTCGGCTGACGGGGCAGTTTAACGCAGTGACGCTGCCGCCCCGGCGTCGACCCTCTCGCGGAGGTGCGACGACAAGACTGTGCAGAAGCCCGTTGTCGCCGGGTCGCAAAGCTTGACCCGCACCCACGACCCCAACACAATCAGGCTCGGGTGCTTGAAACGCCTGCCCGTCATTCTTCAGCAGGAGCTGCACGATGGCCACCATCATGAACAAGCAATGGTTGCTCGCGTCGCGCCCGAGCGGCGAAGCGAAGGTGGAAAACTTCCGCCTCGTCGAAACGCCGGTGCCCGAGCTCGCCGATGGGCAGGTGCTGGTGCGGCACCACTTCCTGTCGCTCGACCCCTACATGCGTGGGCGCATGAACGACGTCAAGAGCTACACGCAGCCGCAGGCGATCGACGCCGTGATGGTCGGCGGCACGGTGGGCGAAGTCGTCGCGTCGCGCAGCGCGGCCTTCGCGCTCGGCGACAAGGTGGTCGGCATGGGCGGTTGGTAGCAATACTCGATCGTCGATGTGAACGGCCACAGCCTGCTCAACAAGGTGGACACGGCGCACATTCCGCTCTCCGCCTTCCTCGGCCCGGTCGGCATGCCGGGCGTCACCGCCTGGTATGGCCTGACGAAGATCATCGAGCCGAAGGCGGGCGAGACGGTCGTCGTCAGCGCAGCGAGCGGCGCCGTCGGCAGCGTCGTCGGCCAGCTTGCGAAGCGGCGCGGCTGCCGCATGGTGGGGCTCGCGGGCGGGTCGGAGAAATGCCGCTACGTCGTCGACACGCTCGGCTTCGACGCGTGCATCGACTACAAGCAGCATCGCGACTTGACGTCGCTCAGCGCGGCGCTGCAGGCGGCGTGCCCGAACGGCATCGACGGCAACTTCGAGAACGTCGGCGGCATGACGCTCGACGCCGTGCTGCAACGCATGAATGCGTTCGGCCGCATCGCATTGTGCGGGATGATCTCCGGCTACGACGGGCAACCGATCCCGCTCCTGCAGCCGCAGTTGCTCTTGCTGTCGCGCCTGAAGCTCCAGGGCTTCATCGTCAGCGAGCACATGGAGCTCTGGCCCGAAGCGCTGAAGGAACTCGGCGGCCTCGTCGCCACCGGCCGGCTCAAGTTCCGCGAATCGATCGCCGAAGGGATCGAGGCAGCGCCGCAAGCCTTCCTTGGCTTGCTCAAGGGCAAGAATTTCGGCAAGCAACTCGTCAGGCTCGTGTAGGGACCCGGCCGACTTCTGTCCTATCGGGTCGCGAGATACTGCGTGCGCAGCCGCTCACCGAGCGCCCACACCGCGGCGGCATAGAGCCGGCTCTTGTTGTAGCGCGTGATGACGTAGAAATTGGGGTACGCGATCCACAGGCTGGTGCTTCCATCCGCGCCCTCTTCGAGGAGCAGGATGCCGACCGGTTCGCCGCTCGCTGCCGACGTCGCATCGCGCAGGTCGACGCCGTCGGCCTGCCAGGCGGCGAGCGGTCGCCGCTCGCTGATGCCGCCATCGAGCCGGCGCAGCACGGCCGACGCCGCGTCGGCCCCGAGGGTCACACGCGCCAGCACCGGTTCGCCACGCTGCCAGTCGTGACGAGCGAGATAGTTGGCGACGCTGCCGATCGCATCGGTGGGATTGCGCCACAGGTCGGCATGACCGTCGCCGTCGAAGTCGACGGCAAAGCGGCGATAGCTCCCCGGCATGAATTGCGGCAGCCCCATGGCCCCGGCGTACGAGCCACGGGGCACCAGCGGCGAAAAATCCTGATCGCGGGCGAGCAGCAGGTATTCCTTCAGTTCGCCGCGGAAGAATGTGGCACGCCGCGGATAGTCGAAGGCGAGCGTGGCGAGCGCATCGATGACGCGATGGCTGCCGGTGTTGCGGCCGTAGAAAGTCTCGACGCCGATGATCGCGACCACGATCTCGGGAGGCACGCCGTAGATCGCCTCGGCGCGCGCGAGTGCGGCGGCGTTGTCGCGCCAGAAGCGCACGCCGGCGTCGATGCGCGCCGGAGTCAGGAACGAGGCGGAATACGCGTACCACTTCGGCGGCTCGAGGAGCGGCCGGTCCATCAACTCGACGATCTTCGGCTGGAACTTCGCGGCGGCGAGCCAGCGCTCGACATCGCGCTGCGGCAGGTCGGTGTCGCGCGCGAGCTCAGCGGCAAACGCGCGCACGTCGTCGCGCGCGCCGTAACCGATGACCGCCATCGCCTTCGCGGCAGATTTCGTGGTGGACTTCGCGGCCGGTTTCGCGGCGTGCTTCGTCGCGGGCTTTTCAGGCGCCTTGTCCGGGGCGGCCTTGGCGCCCGCCTTGGGCTTTGCCGACGCGGCTTTCGTCGCGGCGTTCGTCGACGAGCCTGATGCAGTCGCTGCGGCCGAGGGCTCGCCCGCCGTCGCGCTCATGATCACGAGGGGAAAGCACAGGGCGAGGCAACCGGTGAGAAGCAGCTTGACGAACACGGAAGGCACGAAACGAGGGGCGCGCGAATGGTACCATCGCGGCGCCTTGTCACCCTTCGGCGCGCACGCACCGCACGCGCGATGGCGCGCCGCACAGCCGCCGACAGCGCACGCCGGCGCCCCCCCGTGATGGTCGCCCTCTATCCCTTCGCCCGACCGTTCCTCTTCACGCTCGACGCCGAGACCGCGCACACGCTGGCGCTCGCCGGCCTCGACCGCGCCGCCGCGCTCGGCATCGCGGCGCACGGTAGAGCGCACCCGCCGTCGACACCCGCGACGGTGATGGGGCTGACCTTCCCCAATCGCGTGGGCCTCGCCGCCGGGCTCGACAAGGACGCGGGGCACGTCGATGGGCTTGCGACGTTCGGCTTCGGCTTCATCGAGGTCGGCACCGTCACGCCGCGAGCGCAACCGGGCAATGCGCGGCCACGCCTCTTTCGCATCCCGAAAGCGCACGCCCTCGTCAACCGCATGGGCTTCAACAACGGTGGCGTGACGGCGCTGCTCGCCAATCTCGAACGCACGCGCTATCGCGGGATCCTCGGCATCAACATCGGCAAGAATGCCGACACGCCGATCGAGCGCGCCGCCGACGACTACGTCGCCTGCCTGCGCGCCGTGTATCCGCGCGCGAGCTACGTCACCGTCAATGTCTCGTCACCCAATACCAAGGGGCTGCGCGACCTGCAGGCCGAGGATGCGCTCGCCGCGCTGCTGCGAACCTTGAAGCGTGAGCAGACGGCACTCGCGCAGCGGCACGGCCGCCACGTACCGCTCGCCATCAAGATCGCCCCCGATCTCACCGACGACGCGGTGCGCGGCGTGGCGCGCGTGCTGGTCGCCGAAGGCATGGAGGCGGTGATCGCCACCAACACCACGCTTGCCCGTGACGCGGTGCGCGGCCTGCGCCACGCCGAGGAAGCCGGCGGCCTGTCGGGCGCCCCGCTCTTCGCCCGCTCGACCGCCGTCGTGCGCGTGCTCGCGGCCGCACTCGACGGCGCCTTGCCGATCATCGGCGTCGGCGGCATCGACAGCGC
The DNA here is from genome assembly GCA_039807685.1 of Burkholderiales bacterium. Lineage (GTDB taxonomy): Bacteria > Pseudomonadota > Gammaproteobacteria > Burkholderiales > Casimicrobiaceae > VBCG01. Next base: position 9,670 of record JBDHRR010000048.1, on the reverse strand, counting down.
GGCGCAGGCGCGCGCCAAACTCGACGCCGGCGCCGCGCTCGTGCAGCTCTACACCGGGTTGATCTATCGCGGGCCGGGGCTCGTCGCCGAGTGCGCGCAGGCGCTGGCGACGCTCGCACCGGCGTCGCACCGGGTCTGACGGCGCGCGGCGATCACGCCGCCGGCTTCGCGTACACCATGATCTTGGCGGTGGCCGTCGCCGCGACTTCGCCGTGCTGGTTGGTCGCGGTGCCGGCGAGTTCGACCACGCCGCCGTGATGGCGTGGCTTGGGCACGAGGCCGGTGATCCGCCAGACGAGCGTCAGCGTATCGCCGGGACGCACCGGCGCCAAGAAGCGCGCGTTGTGCTCGAGGTAGGCGATCGCGGTGCCGTGGAAGTGCATGCCGACGGGACCCCCCATCAGCGCGCTGGTCAGCATGCCGTGCAGGATGCGTCCGCCGAAGCGCGATTTCCTGGCGAACTCCTCGTCGACGTGCAGGGGATTCACGTCGGCGACGTAACCCGCGCCCAGCATGAGGTGCGCGTCGGTGATCGTCACCCCCGAATCGAACGTCTCGCCCACCGCGAGCTCGTCGAACCAGCGTCCACGCGGCGTCATGGCCGATCCTCCAGGCGCTCCCAGCGATAGCCCGCGGCGCTGACCCCGGCGATGAGGTGCGCGAGCGCGGCATCCGCGAAAGCGGGATCGCCGCGCACGCCAAGCTCGATGCGCCGCGGCCCCTCTCCGACGAACCTCGGCAGGCTGAAGAGTTTCAGCGACGGAAAGCGCGCGACGTTGTCTTCCATGAGCGGCACGAGGTCGCTCTCGCCGGCATCGTAGACGGCGATCGCGCGCTCGACGGGCGCGGTCTGCACCAGCGCGGGGTAGCGCGTGGCGAGCACCCAGTCGAGCATCGGCCACGCCATCTCCGGAAAGCCCGGGAAGAAGTGATGGTCGCCGTGCGAGAACGAGGCGACCCGATTGACGGGATTGGGAATGATGCGGCTGCCTTCCGGGAATTCGGCCATGTGCACGCGCTGCGGGTAGGCGTCGGCGCCGAAGCGTGCCTCGATCTCGGCGACCGCCTCGGGGTGGCGCACCAATGCCACACCGAGTGCCGCCGCGGCCGCCTGCCGCGTCTGGTCGTCGGGGGTAGCGCCGACGCCGCCGAAGGAGAAGACGATGTCGCCGCTGGCGAACGTCCGTTGCAGCACCGCGGTCAGTCGCATGCGGTCGTCGCCGAGATACTGCGCGTACGCAAGGGTGAGACCGCGCGCGGCGAGCGTGGCGATCACGTGCGCCAAGTGCTTGTCCTGCCGTTTGCCGGACAGGATCTCGTCGCCGATGATGAGCGCACCGATGACCATGGCAGTCATGACCCCTTCACTCGACGGCGACGTCCTCGGGGAGTCCCTGCTCGATCTTCGCCATCATGTCGGTGAAGGCGCGATCGATGAGCGGCGCCGCTTCCACGAGGCGCGCGCGGTCGGCGCGGAAGCGATCGGCGAGTTCCTCGGCGGTCATCGACAACGCCTTGTGGCCCTGCCGATTGGTGAAGAGATACGTCCCGCGCAGCGGACTCACCCAGGCGAGCTTGGCGAAGGCGAGCTGACCGTCGTCGGACTCGAACTCGATCCACATGCCGCGCTCGAGGCTGCGGGCAATTTCCAGATAATCGTCGGCGATGATCTCGGGCGCGGGTTCGGGTGGCGCGGGGGTGGCCTGTGCCATTGCATCGGCGAGTGCTTCCGCCTTTGCGGCGCCCGCGTCGTCGCCCGCGGCCTTGGCGAGCTCGGCCTGCGCGCGTGCCTGCTCGGCAACGACCGCCGTCGGCGACGGCGCCGTCGCCAGCGACGGCTTCACTGCCGCGGCGTGGGCTTCGACGAGGTGCGTCATGAACACTTCGCGTTCGTCGGCGGCCCAGCCGCCGCGCATGCCCGCCGCGAGACGCTTGAGGAGCGACGGCAGCAAGGCAACGAGGTGCCGCCGATCCTCGGGCGAGCGCTTCGGTTGCACGCTCCAGACGAGTTCCTCGAGCGTGCCGACGCCGGCGCCCCAGGCATCGCTCTCCTCGCCTTGCGCGAGATAGATGGTCTCGAGCGCCCCCTGCCAGTTCTGGCGCAGGAACTGCGCGAGGAAATTCGGTACCGGCGCGGTCTCGATGCGCTTCTCGATCTCGGCCTTGGCCACGACGGTGGCGATCGCCTGACGGTCGCGTTGCTCGACTTCCTCCGCCCCGGAGGCGATGTTCCGCTCGGCTGCCGCTTCCTCCTCGTCGAGGAACGTTTGCAGCAGCGCGCGCTGCTCGTCGAAGATCGCGAGGTCGTTGGCGAAGCCATCGAGGATCGCGTGCACGATCGCCTCGATTTTCTTGTACAGCGGATCGCCCGGACCCATCGCCGGCGCCCAGCCCAAACCGGCGCGCGCCAGGTCGTTGACGAGCAGCCGCGCCGGATGCGCCTTCTTGGCGAAGAACGCGCCGTCGAGGAGCGCCGCCTTGAGAACCGGGATCTGCAGCCGGGCGAGCAGCGCCTTGATGCCGTCGGGCAGGTCGCGCGTCTCGAAGATGAAGTCGAAGAGCAGCGCGACCATCTCGATGGTCATCGACTCCAGCTGGTTCGCCCGCGTACCGAGCGCCGATTCCTGCAGGTCGCGCAGGACGTTGTGCAACCCTTCGGGAATGCCGGAGAAGCCGACCTGCGCGCCGGCGACCGAAAAATCCGATTGCCCCTGCTGCAAACGGGTCAGACCCTCGTGCAGGTCCGGCGTGGAGATGATCGGCGCGCCCGGGACATAGCCCGACGGCGTCGGCGGCATCGGTGCGAATGCCGCGTGGGCTGGCACCCCGGGCATGCTGATGACCGGCAGATCGCCCTCGCCGGTCGGGGGAAGTCCGCCATGCGGCACACCTCCCGGCGCACCGGTCGCGGCACCTCCAGCCACTCCCGCGCCCCGCCCCGCCGCCGGCGCCACGCTGCTGCCGTACAGGCGGCGGAACATCGCCATCACGTCGACCTCGGGCGCCGGCGTCGACGCCGATGCTTCGTCGCGCTTGGCGGAGGTCCGGTCGGCCGGGCCACCGCGATTGACGATGCCGGCACGACCGATCGCCGGAATCATGTGCAGGCGGCCGAGGTGCTGGTTGAGATGGCCGTAGATCGCGTTGATCTCACCGAGCGGAGCCTGGTTGAGATCCTTCATGATCTGGAACTTGGTGCGCCGGTCGACCTTGAGCGTCGCGACCGCATTGGAGAACGCACCGACGATCGTCGCCGGCCCGAGCGGATTCGCCTCCGTGGGCAGGTCGGGCTTGCCAAGAAGATAGCCGACGCCGCGATTGAGCGTGGCGAGTTCGTCGTGACACAGGTTCTCGACCACGCGCGTGATGTTGCCGGTGAGCACCGCCTCGTCCATCGATTGCGTCTCGATGAGCGTGAGGTTCGTGGCGTCCGCCTTGTGGAACTCCTGCTGGCGCTCGCTGCGTCCGGCAACCCGCTCGTCGATGAGCTGGCGCAACTGCCGCTCGAATTCGACCATGAGCGCCGCGCGCTCGGCCTTGAGCGTGCCGCGCGCGTCGAGGAACATCTGCTGGTCCTCGCGCACGTCGCTGCGGTTCGCGCGATCCATGAGCTGGTCGCACACGTGATCGAGGATTTGTGCGAACGACGTCGTCAGGCGCGTCACCGCCATGTCGCGGCATTCGTTGAGAATGCGCGCGAGCTCGCGGGTGGGCTGCCGCCTGGCAACGGCCTCGGAGGTCGTGGCGTTCACGTCGTCGATCGGAGGATGCTTGCCTGACCCGTCAATGTCTTAGGTGGCAATGTCGCGAAGTTACTGTAGCACGGCTGCCGGCGATCCCGCACGCCTTCCCGGCCGACGGCGACGAGGCGCCGCGCCTCCCTGTACCATCCGCGCCCATCGGACCCGGGCAGCGGCGCACCTGCCTCGCGCGACCACGCTGACGCCGCGCCGGTCCGCGTCAGCGAACGATTTCGGCCCAGGCGCGCTCGATGCGCTTGAACGACACCGGAAACGGCGTCTTCAGCTCCTGCGCGAAGAGCGACACCCGCAGCTCCTCGACGAGCCAGCGGAAGGCCTCGAGCCGGGGATCGGCACGTCCGGCGGCGCGGTCGGCGTCGCGGCGCTCGATGTAGCGTCGCCACCACTGCGCGACCTGCTCCCCGTGCTGCGCATCGCGGTCGGGGCGCTCGGGGTACTTGGCGAGCCGGCGATCGAGCGCCGTCAGGTAGCGCGGAATTTCGGCAAGCTGCGGCCACGGGGTCGCGGTAAAGAAGCCGGGGTGGACGAGCGCATCGCGGATGGCGCGCACGTCGGCGCCGACGCGTGCCGTTCCCCTGCCGGTCGTGGCGAGGCGCTGGCCCAGCGCCTGGTGGCGCTCGGCGATCGTCGCCAGCAGACGGACTGCACCCTCCATCACCGCCGGCAGCCGTGCCCGCGCCCGCTGCACGAGCTCGGCGAATTCGCGGTCGGAGCGCGGCAAGGCGTCGTCGGCGAGAAAGGCCCGCGCACTCGCGGCGGCGAGCACGTCGGCGTGCAGGCGATCGGTGGCAATCGTCGCCCTGAGCTTCAGCGCCGCCTCGTTGAAGGCCGCGCCGGGCTTCGCGTAGCGGGCGGCCGCATCGCGCAGCGCGAGCCCGACGAGGCGGATCACACCGGCGCGCGTGGCCGCCTGCGCGGCCTCGGCGGTGTCGAGCAGCACGAGGGCGACCGCGGTGCCCTCGTCGACCAGCGCCGGATAGCCCGTGACGCGAACGCCGTTGCGCACGACGGCAAGCGACGCCGGCAGGTCGCCGAAGTCCCAGCGCACGAGCCCCTTGCGCTCGAAGCCGGGATCCGCACCCGCGAACGACAGCGCCGCAGCCTCGCCCAACCGGGCCCGCAGCGCGGCGAGATCGCGTCCGGAGGCCAGCTCCTTGCCGGCGCCATCGACCACCGCCACGTTGACCATGAGATGCGCCGGCAGCTCGACGTCCCGCCACGGCGCGGCGTCGAAGCGGGTACCGAGGCGCCTCTCGAGGAAGCCGCGCAGCGCATCGGGCAGCGCGACGCGCTCGTCGGTGGCGGCATCGAGAAAGGCGGTCACCGTCTCGGGAATGGGGATCACCCGCTGGCGCAATGCCTTGGGCAATGCCTTCATGAGATGCGCCACCTTGTCGCGCACCATGCCCGGCACGAGCCACGACAACTGCGCCTCCGGCAACTGGTTGAGGAGCTCGAGTGGCACGGTGAGCGTGAGGCCATCCAGCGGATGCCCCGGGGCAAAGCGGTACTTGAGCGGCAACGCGATGCCGCCCAGGCGCCACGTCTCGGGAAAGAGTTCGGCGGTGACCGCGGCGGCGCCGTGACGCATGAGGTCGTCGCGGGTGAGGAAGAGGATGCGCGGTGCGGCGCGTTCCGCCGTCTCGCGCCAGCGCTCGAACGTGACGAGCGAGCACACGTCCGGAGGGAGGCGCGCGGCGTAGAAGGCGGCGATCGTCTCCTCGTCGACCAGCACGTCCTGCCGGCGCGCCTTGTGCTCGAGCTCCTGCACGTCGGCCACCAGCGCCCGGTTGTGCGCGAGGAAAGCGCCGCGCGAGCGCAGCGTTCCCGGCACCAGCGCCTCGCGGATGAAGACCTCGCGGGCTGCGGCGGGATCGAGGCGACCGTACGACACCGGCCGCCGCGCGACGAGCGTGAGACCGTACAGCGAGACGCGCTCGCTTGCCACCACTTCGCCGCGCCGGTCCTCCCAGTGCGGCTCGAAATACTCGCGCGTGACGCGGGGGCCGGCGACCGCCTCGATCCACTCCGGCTCGATCTTCGCGGCGCAGCGTGCGTACAGGCGCGAGGTCTCGGTGAGTTCCGCGGCCAGCACCCATTTGATGTGCTTGCGCGCGAGCCCGGACCCGGGATGCAGGTGAAAACGGATGCCGCGCACGCCCTGATAACCCTCGTCGGCATCCGCCTTCACGCCGACGTTGCCGAGGAGCCCGGCGAGGATCGCCTGGTGCAAGGCAGCGTAGCGCGCGACGTCGAATGCCGCCGGCAGCGCGGGGTTCCAGGTCCATCCCGCCTCTTCGAGCGTGGCAACGAGCTGGCGATGCACGTCGCGCCACTCGATGAGCCGCAGGAACGACACGAACTGCGCGCGGCAGGCGTCGACGACGCGGCGGTGGCCGAGCTTCTGCGCGCCGAGGTCGGTGAAGAATTCCCAGAGCGCCACCAGCGACAGGAAATCCGAGCGTTCGTCGCGGAAGCGCAGGTGCGCCTGGTCGGCCGCCTGCTGCCTGTCGAGCGGTCGCTCGCGCGGATCGGGTACGGCGAGCGCGCTCGCGATCACCAGCGCCTCGGGAAGACAACCCTGCTCGCGCGCAGCGAGCACGATGCGCCCGATGCGCGGATCGAGCGGCAGCCGCGCGAGCTCCCGGCCGAGCGGGGTCAGCGTTCCCGTCGCGCCGACCGCGCCCAGTTCCTGCAGCAGTTGCTGGCCGTCGACGATCGCCCGCGGGGTTGGCGCCTCGACGAACGGAAAGGCGGCGACGTCGCCCAGGTCCAGTGCGGCCATGCGCAGGATCACCGCCGCGAGCGAGCTGCGCAGGATCTCGGGGTCGGTGAAGCGCGGCCGCGCCGCGAAGTCGTCCTCCGCATACAGCCGCACGGCAACGCCGTCCTGGACGCGGCCACAGCGCCCTGCGCGCTGCTGCGCGGCGGCCTGCGACACCTTCTCGATCTGCAGCAGTGTCGTCTTGTTGCGCACGCTGTAGCGCTTCACGCGCGCAAGCCCCGCGTCGATCACGTAACGGATGCCGGGCACGGTGAGCGAGGTCTCCGCCACGTTGGTGGCGAGCACGATGCGCCGTCCGGCGCTGGGCGCGAACACGCGCTCCTGATCGCCAACGGACAGGCGCGCGTAGAGCGGCAGGATCTCCACCGCGTGCGCATACGGGCGGCGGGCGAGGCGCGGGCGCAGGAGGTCACCGGTCTCACGGATCTCGCGCTCACCGGGCAGGAAGACGAGGATGTCGCCCGGCCCCTCGCGCCAGAGCTCCTCGGCGGTGTCGACGATCGCCGCCTCCAGATCCTCCTCGTCGTCGGCCGCGCTCTCGCTCTCCGCCGACACCACCGACTGGCCGCCGGCGAGCGGCCGATAGCGGACCGTGACCGGATAGACGCGCCCGGAAACCTCGAGCACCGGCGCCGGCGTGCCGTCCGTCGCGAAGTGCTGCGCGAAACGCGCGGCGTCGAGCGTCGCCGAGGTCACGATGACCTTCAGGTCGGGACGCCGCTCGCGCAGCCGGTGCAGGTAACCCAGGAGGAAGTCGATGTTGAGGCTGCGCTCGTGCGCCTCGTCGACGATGATCGTGTCGTATGCGGTGAGGTCGCGATCGCCCTGCGTTTCGGCGAGCAGGATGCCGTCGGTCATGAGCTTGACGTACGCGGCGGAGCTCGTCTGGTCGGTGAAGCGGACCTTGTAGCCGACTGCCTGGCCCAGCGGCTCACCCAACTCCTGCGCGATGCGCTTTGCCACCGCGCGCGCGGCGATGCGCCGCGGCTGCGTGTGGCCGATCATGCCGCGCACGCCGCGGCCGGCGGCGAGGCAGATCTTGGGTAACTGCGTCGTCTTCCCCGACCCGGTCTCGCCGGCGACGATCACCACGCGATGCTCGCGGATCGCGCGTTCGATCTCGGCGGCGCGCTGCGCTACCGGCAACTCCGGCGGATAGGTGATTGCCGGCCGCGCCGCCGCCCGCGCCGCGCACTTCGCGATCGCACGCTCGACCTCCGCCGCGATACGCTCCCACTCGCCGGCCACCGCCCGCTGCGCGCGGGCGCGCTCGATCCGCCGCGCGAGGCGTGCCGCATCGGCCACCGTCGTCTGCGTCAGGCGCGCGACGAGGTCGCCAGCCGGCGAGCGAGGGGACGGGGAGCGAGAATCGACCATCGGATCGGGGTGCAGCGGACGCGGGCAAGCGCGAAGGACCGTGGGCCGCGCACCGGCGAGGGGCGAATTCTAGGCGCTGCACGCGACGGCTCGCGCGAGCGCCAGAACAAGTCCGCCCGACACCTATCCCGGAGCGAGGCACCCGACGTAGCGCGTCGTCCAGACGGTCACGGCAACCAGCACGATGAGTTCGAGCGCGACGAGCGCGAGATGCGTCGCGACCGGCGCGAGCGCGGCATCGTGCACGGCGGCGAGCGCGATGCCCGTCGCCACGAACGCCGGCACGGTGCGCAGGTCGTAGCGCAGCACGAGCCAGCCGAAGGCAAACGTCGAGATGCCTTCGATCGCACCCTTGGCGAGCGCCTGCGCAAGGTCGCCGCCGGCGACCACCCCCGGCAGCGCGCTGGCGAGCGCCAGCGCCGCGCACACCAGGACGAGGCGGCGTGTCCACCCGCTGGTGGCGCGGGCGACGAGCGCCAGGAAGAAGAGCGTGAGCGCGGAAGCCGGCACCGAGGCGAAGGCGGCGAGCACCGCGGCGAGCCACGGCCATGCCGGCGCGGCGTAGGCGACGTCGGGCCACACCGGAAGCGCCGGTGCGGCAAGTCTGGCGAGCACGGCACCGATGCCGGCGGTGGCCAGCGCGGCCAGCGCCCCCGCCACCCACGGCGATGCCCGCCCGGCGAGCGGCAGTCGCGGGGTGGTCCGCGCATCGTGGACGCCGACCGCCGCGGCAAGTCCCAGGAGCAGCGCCACCACGAGACCCGCGGCGGCGACCCCGAGAAGCGCGGTGACGGCCTGGTTGGCGAGCGGCTCGGCAGTGCTCAGGGCGAAAGCGCGGGCGGGCAGCGAATTGGCTGCACTGACCAGCACCGCCGCAAAGGCGAGCCCGGCCATGCCGCGGAAGACGCGGGCGTCGTAGCGGCGACGGCTCCACGACACGCCGGCGAAGACCAGGACGGCGACGGCGAGTGCCGCCCCCAGCGCGCCGGCCGCGAGGCGCGCCCACTGTCGCGTGCCCTCCTTCTCCTCCTCGGCGCGCAGCCACGCCTGCGGCAGGTACAGCGAACGGCCGGCCGAGGCCACCTCGTCGCCGGCGAGCGCGACCTGCACGCGCGCCTCGCCGCCCTCGCCGACGTCGACCCGCGGATCGGCATAGGCGAACACCCAGTCGCGCCGCTGCGGCCGCTCGATCTGATCGGCGCCCCGCGCGACAAATCCCGCCGCCGCGGCACCGAACTGCTGCGCGAGCGTCCGCTCGACGATGGCCTGCGCTGCGGCGCGCTCGAGCCGGGCGCCAGGACGCTCCTCGGGAAGGCGGTGGACCACCTGGCGGATCGTCCCGCCGTCCTGCACGGCGACCCGCCACTCCTCGGCACGATCGGCGACGCCGCCTTCGAAGCGCGCGAAGCGCACGTCCCACAGCGGCGGCGCGAGCGTGGTGCCGACGAGTTCCCGATACGCGGCGGGACCCGCTTCGCGCCAGACGAAGCGGTGCCAGCGCCCCTGCACGGCATCGTCGACCGCCGAGCGAGGAACGGCGAGGCGCCGCCATTCCGGGCCGAGCGTGACGCCGCGGACGGCGAGCGCCGCCTCGGCGACGGTGATCGCCTCGCCGCGACTGAGTGCCAGCGGGGGCGCGTCGGCGCGCAATGGGGTAGCCAGGATCCACGCGGCGAGACCGGCGACGCCCAGCAGCGGCAAGGCGCGCTGCAGCAGCGCCGCCGCCGGCCGCGCCTCGTCGCGGGCT
>JBDHRR010000185.1:0-5014 GCA_039807685.1 Burkholderiales bacterium | reverse complement strand
CGCGCCGCGGCACTTGCCCCCGGGGCGCCGGCAATTGCCGCGCTGCGCGCGCTGGCGGCGCGGCACGCTGCCGCCTTCGACGACACGCGGGACGCACTCGCCGCGCTGCGCGCTGTGGCGCTAACGCCCGGCTTTGCCTGCGAACCGATGACGGCGGTGGCGCTTCTGGACGATCCGCTGGAGCAGCGCGCGGGGATCGAGGGTTACGTGCGACGGGCTTTGCCGGCGCCGCAGTCCGCGCCGGCATTCGTGCGCTCGCCCGGCACGCGTCTGCGCGTGGGCTACCTGTCGAACGATCTGCACGATCACGCGACGGCGCATCTGGCCGCCGGCCTCTTCGAGTCGCACGACCGGACGTGCTTCGAGGTCTTCGCCTACGCGACCGATCGCGACGACGGTAGCGCGATGCGTGCGCGTTTGCGCCGTGCCTTCGAGCACTGGCGCGACCTGCGCGAATTCGACGACGCCGCGGCGGCCACCGCCATCGCGGCCGATCGCGTCGACGTCCTCGTCGATCTCAAGGGGCACACCCACGGCGCGCGCCTGGCGATCCTCGCCCGGCGTCCGGCACCGGTGCAGATCCACTACCTGGGTTTTCCGGGGACGCTGGGCTACCCGGGCGTGATCGACGCGATCGTCGCCGACGCCGTGGTCGCACCCGTAGGCGCCGAACGCGAATTCGGCGAGCGCGTGCTGCGGCTTCCCGTGTGCTACCAGGTCAACGACCGGTCCCGCGTGTTGCCCCCGCCGGTGCGGCGGGCCGACGTCGGCTTGCCGGACGATGCCGTCGTTCTCGCCTGCTTCAACCAGCCGTACAAGCTCGCCGAGCCGTTCGTGACGGCCTGGCTCGCCGTGCTGCGCGAGATGCCGGCCGCGGTGCTGTGGCTTTCCGCTTCGCACGATCTCACCCGCCGCAACCTGATCGCGGCGGCGCGCCGCAGCGGGGTGGCAGCCGAACGGGTGGTGTTCGCACCGCTCGTGCCCCAGTCGGCGCACCTCGCGCGCCTGCAATGCGCCGACCTGGCACTCGACGTGCTGCCTTACGGCTCGCACACCACGGGCAGCGATGCGCTCTTCTGCGGCGTTCCGCTGCTCACCGTGCGTGGGACGTCGTTTGCGGGACGCGTCGGTGAGAGCCTGTGCCGGGCCGTCGAACTCGCCGATCTCGTGACCGATTCGCTGCCGACCTATACAGCGGTGCTGGCCGATCTCGTGCGCGACCGCGCTCGTCGCGCGCAGTATCGCGAGCACCTCGTGCGGGGCAGGACGCGCCTGCCGCTCTTCGACACCGAGGGCTTTGCCCGCGCTTTCGAGCGGATGCTCGAAGGCGTGGCGGCGCACTGAGCGCGCGCCGCGCCGGCACGCGACGCGCGAACGTTCAGGTGCCGCGCTCGATGAGCTCGATCTTGTAGCCGTCGGGATCCTCGACGAAGGCGATCACGCTGGTGCCGCTCTTCACCGGACCGGGCTCGCGGGTCACCTTGCCGCCCAGCACCGGTGCACGCTCGCGCACCACCGCGCACACCGCACGCACGTCGGCGACGCCGAGGGCGACGTGCCCGTACGCGGTGCCAAGCTCGTAGCGATCGACGCCGTAGTTGTACGTGAGCTCGAGCTCCGGTCCGGCTGGATCGCCGTAGCCCATGAAGGCGAGGGTGTACTTGTGCTCGGGCCGATCGGTCTTGCGATGCAATTGCATCCCGAGGGCGCCGGCGTAGAACGCGATGGAGCGATCGAGGTCGCCCACGCGCAGCATGGTGTGCAGGATCTTCATTCGTCGATCATCTCGAAGTCTTCCTTGCGCGCCCCGCACTCCGGGCACGTCCAGTTGGGCGGAACGTCCTCCCACCGCGTGCCGGGAGCGATCCCGTCGTCGGGTGCGCCGACCGCCTCATCGTAGATCCAGCCGCAGACGAGGCACATGTATTTTTTCATCGAAGCGTGTTGCGCGAAGCATGAGGTAGACTTCACTATTGTAGCTGTCGACGGGTGGATGCCAGCCGATCTCCTCGCCGCACGAGCGGTGCACACGCCATGGCCGACAACGAAACCGGAACGCCCCCGCTCGTTCTCACCTTTGCGGCGTCGGATCCATCCGGCGGTGCCGGGTTGCAAGCGGACCTCCTTACGCTGGCGAGCATGGGCTGCCATCCGCTGTCGGTGCTGACCGCCATCACCATCCAGGACTCGCTCGGGGTCGAAGGCGTGCAGGCGGTCGATGCCGATTGGGTTGCCGACCAGGCGCGACGCATTCTCGAGGACATGCCGGTCGATGCCTTCAAGATCGGCGTCCTCGGCAGCGTCGAGAACATCGCGGCGATCGCCGAGATCGTCAGCGACTATCCGGACGTGCCACTCATCCTCGACCCGGTTCTGGCGTCGGGTCGCGGCGACGAGCTCGCGAGCGAGGACATGACGCGGGCGCTGCGCGGACTCCTGTTGCCGCAGACGACGATCCTGACGCCGAACACGCTCGAGTTGCGGATCCTCGCCGACGCCGAGGACGACGATGCGCGCACCGTCGAGCAGTGCGCGCTGGCGCTCGTCGAGACGGGATGCGAGTACGTCCTCGCCACCGGCACGCACGAGAACACGCCGCAGGTCGTGAATACGCTCTACGGCAGGAGCGGCGCGCTGCGCACCGATAGCTGGCCGCGCCTGCCGGGGTCGTACCACGGCTCGGGATGCACGCTTGCCTCGGCGATCGCCGCGATGCTCGCCAACGGGCTCGAGTTGGGCGATGCCGTGCGCGAGGCGCAGGAGTACACGTGGCAGACGCTGCGCAAGGCGTATCGGCCGGGGATGGGCCAGTTCATTCCGGATCGCCTGTTCTGGGCCCGCGACGAGGCGCGGGCGCGCGACGAGGACCCGGCGGCGGCCGCGCCCGCTGCCGATGCGCCCGATGGCCACTGACCGCCGGCCGGCGGTGCGCGGCCTGTATGCCGTCACCCCCGACGAACCGGATACGGGGCGACTCGCCGCCGCGGTGGCGGCGGCGATTCGTGGCGGCGCCCGGGCGGTGCAGTACCGCAACAAGGCGGCGTCGCCGGCGCTGCGCAATGCGCAGGCGCACACGCTCGCCCCGATCTGTCGCGCGGGGAGGGCGCTCTTCATCGTCAACGACGATGCGCGGCTCGCGGGTGAGGTGGGCGCCGACGGCGTGCACGTCGGCGAGGACGACGGCGATCTTGCCGCGGTGCGCGCGCTCGTCGGTCCCGCGCTCGTCGGCGTGTCCTGCTACGGCGAGATCGAGCGCGCGCGGCGCGCGGTCGCCGGCGGTGCCGACTACGTCGCCTTCGGCAGTTTCTTCGCGTCGACGGTGAAGCCGCATGCCCGGCGCGCGGACGTGGGCCTCATCGCGGCGGCGCGCCCGCTCGGCGTGCCCATCGTCGGCATCGGCGGGATCACGCTCGATAACGCGCCGTCGTTGATCGCGGCGGGGATCGATGCGGTGGCGGTGATCTCGGCGGTGTTCGGAAGCGGCGATCCGGCGACGATCGAGGCGGCGGCGGCGCGTTTCGCGACGCTTTTTGCGGCTTGAGGGCGGCCGCGCCCAGGCCGCAATCGGCGCAACCAAGGCGCCGCCCGATGGTCTATCGCAGCGCGGCGCCGATGCCGCGTCGATGCTACAATGCCTGAAATTTATCCAGCAAAATCAATATCTTTGGAAGAAACCGCGACACGCAGGCGGCTGGGCGAGATCCTCATCGAGCGCGGCAAGCTCGATGCCGCGACGCTCGAGCGCGCGCTGCGCCTGCAAGCGGAGTCGGGTGACAAACTCGGCGTCCTGCTCGTCACCCTCGGCGTCGTTGCGCAGCGCGACGTTTCCGATGCGCTCGCGGTGCAACTCGGGTTGCCGCTCGTCGAGGCGGCGGCGTATCCGGAATTTCCGATCCTCGAGGAGCAGGTCTCGACGCGGTTCCTCCGGGAGACGCGCGTGCTGCCGCTCACCGAGGACGACGCCGAGGTCGTCCTCGCCATGGCCGATCCCACCGACGACTATGCGATCGACGCCTTGCGCATGGTCACCGGCCGCGCGGTGCGGCCGATGGTGGCCATTCCCTCCGATCTCGACGCCGCGCTCGAGCGCCTGTACGGCTCTGGCAAGACGCAGGGGCAGGTGGTGGGCGAGATCGAGACGCGAGTCGACGATCTCGCCTTCGACGCCGACGTCCAGCAACTGAAGGACCTCGCCTCCGAGGCGCCGGTGATTCGGCTGGTGAGCCTCATCATCACCAATGCGCTCGAGGCGCGTGCCTCCGACATCCACGTCGAGCCGTTCGAACACCGGCTCGGCGTGCGCTACCGCATCGACGGCGTGCTGCACGACGTCGAATCGCCACCCAAGCGCCTGGCCGCCGCGGTGATCTCGCGCATCAAGATCATGGCCAACCTCGACATCGCCGAGCGACGGTTGCCGCAGGACGGTCGCATCCGCCTGCGCGTGCAAGGGAAGGAGATCGACCTGCGCGTGTCGACGGTGCCGACGATGCACGGCGAGTCGGTGGTGATGCGCATCCTCGACAAGGGCGGCGTCGCACTCGACTTCCACAAGCTGGGTTTCCTGGACGATACCCTGAAGGCGTTCCTCGACGTGCTGATGCAGCCGCACGGCATCCTGCTCGTCACTGGCCCCACCGGGTCGGGCAAGACGACCACCCTGTACACCGCGCTCGATCGCCTCAACCAGCCCGACGTGAAGATCCTCACCGTCGAGGATCCGGTCGAGTACCAGATGGTCGGCATCAACCAGATCCAGGTGAAGCCGCAGATCGACCTCACGTTCGCCAACGCGCTGCGCTCGATCGTGCGGCAGGATCCCGACGTGATCATGATCGGTGAGATCCGCGATCTCGAGACCGCGCAGATCGCGGTGCAATCGGCGCTGACCGGCCACCTCGTGCTGTCGACGGTGCACACCAACGATGCCGCGTCGACCGTCAACCGCCTGCTCGACATGGGCGTCGACGACTATCTCCTCACCTCGACGGTGATCGGCATCCTCGCCCAGCGG
>JBDHRR010000047.1:0-24911 GCA_039807685.1 Burkholderiales bacterium | reverse complement strand
TGGTCGTCATCGAGCTCAAGAATCCCGGCGACGAGGACGCCGACATCTGGGCGGCGTGGAACCAGTTGCAGGCCTACCAGCAGGACATCCCCGATGCCTTCCACGCCAACGCGCTGCAGGTGATCTCCGACGGCACCCAGGCGCGCATGGGCTCGCTCACGAGTGAGCGCGAGCGCTTCATGGCGTGGCGCACCATCGACGGGGTGGCGACCGATCCGCTCGGTGCCATGCGCGAGCTGGAGACGCTGGTGCTGGGACTCTTCCGGCGCGAGCTCTTTCTCGACTATCTGCGCCACTTCATCCTCTTCGAGGACGACGGGCGGCTCGTCAAGAAGGTCGCCGGCTACCACCAGTTCCACGCGGTGCGCGCCGTGGTGGAGAGTGTGCTGAAGGCGTCCGCCCCCGGTGGCACGCGCAAGGGCGGCGTGGTGTGGCACACGCAAGGGGCAGGCAAGAGCATCGAGATGACCTGTCTGGCCGGCGCGCTCATGGCGCACCCGCAGATGGGCAATCCGACGCTCGTGATCGTCACCGACCGCAACGACCTCGACAACCAGCTCTTCGGCGTCTTTGCCGGTGCCGGCGAGCTCCTGCGCGAGACGCCGGTCCAAGCCGACACCCGTCCCGAGCTGCGGCGCCTGCTCGCCAATCGTCCGTCGGGCGGCATCATCTTCACCACGATCCAGAAGTTCACGCCGGGTGAGGACGAGGATGCCTTGCCCGTGCTCTCGGATCGCCGCAACATCGTGGTCATCTGCGACGAGGCCCACCGCAGTCAATACGGCTTCGAGGCGCGGCTGGTCGACGCCGCCGGCGCGAAGGGCACGGCATCCGCCAACGCGCCAGAGGTCCTCCAGGCCGCGGAGGGCAAGGCGCTACCACCCGCCCCGCGCACGACGGGCGGCAGTGCCGTTCGCTACGGTTACGCGCAGCACATGCGCGATGCGCTGTCGGCCGCGACCTTCGTCGCCTTCACCGGCACGCCGGTGTCCGCCAGCGACCGCGATACGCGTGCCGTCTTCGGCAGCTACGTCCACGTCTACGACATCGAGCAGGCGGTGAAGGACGGGGCCACCGTGCCCATCTACTACGAGAGCCGCCTCGCCAGGCTCGACTTGAAGGAGGCCGAGGTCGCCCAGCTCGACGACGAGGTCGACGCGCTCACCGAAGACGACGAGGGCGACGCCGCCAAGGTCGCCCGCCTGCGCCGCTGGGCGGCGCTGGAGAAGCTCGTCGGCGCCCCGCCGCGCATCCAGAAGGTCGCCGCCGACATCGTCGCCCATTTCGAGAACCGGCTCACGGTGATGGACGGCAAGGCGATGGTGGTGGCGATGAGCCGCGAGATCTGCGTGCACCTGTACGACGCGATCGTCGCCCTGCGGCCCACCTGGCACCGCGACGACCCCATGCAGGGTGCCATCAAGGTGGTGATGACGGGCTCCGCTGCCGACAAGGCGCTGCTGAAGCCGCACATCCACCCGAAGGAGGTGCGCAAGCGCCTCGCGAGCCGCTTCAAGGATCCGGCCGATCCTTTCCAGATCGTGATCGTCCGCGACATGTGGCTGACCGGCTTCGACGCGCCGTGCCTCACCACCATGTACGTCGACAAACCGATGCGCGGGCACAACCTCATGCAGGCGATCGCCCGCGTCAACCGCGTGTTCAAGGACAAGCCGGGTGGGCTGGTCGTCGACTACATCGGCATCGCCAACGAGTTGAAGGCGGCGCTTGCCGACTACACCCAGGCGCGCGGCCGCGGCCGGCCGACCGTGGACGCCCACGAGGCCCTTGCGGTGCTCGCGCAGCAGATGGACGTGCTGCACGCCATGCTGCACGGGGTGGCGTACGCCGACTTCCGCGAGCACGCCTGGCAGCGCCTGCCGGCGGTCGCCAACCACGTCCTCGGCCTCGACGACGGCAAGAAGCGCTTCGCCGACGCGGTCCTGGCCGCGAGCAAGGCGTTCGCGCTGTGCTGCACGCTCGACGAAGCACTCGCCCACCGTGACGAGCTCGCCTTCCTCCAGGCCGTGAAGGCCGCGCTCACCAAGCACGCCGGCGCCGACCGCAAGCTCACCGACGAGCAGAAGGAGCATGCCCTGCGGCAGATCATCAGCCGCGCGGTGGTGAGCGACGAGGTGATCGACATCTTCGCCGCCGCCGGCTTGAAGCGCCCCGACATCGGCGTGCTCTCCGACGAGTTCCTCGAGGATGTGCGGCACATGAAGGAGCGCAACCTCGCCGTCGAGCTCCTCGAACGACTATTGAAAGGCGAGATCCGCTCGCGCTTCAGGACCAACGTCGTGCAGTCGGCCAAATTCTCCGAGCTCCTCCAGCAAAGTCTCGCCCGCTATCGCGCCCGCGCCGTGGAGACCGCGCAGGTGATCGAGGAGCTGATCGCCATGGCGAAGCGCTTCCAGGAGGCCGCGCAGCGCGGCGAACGCCTGGGTCTCAACGCCGACGAGACCGCCTTCTACGACGCGCTCGCCGCCAATGAGGCCGCCGTGCGCGAGCTGGGCGACGCCACGTTGAAGAAGATCGCGGTGGAGCTGACCATGAGCCTGCGCAAATCCGTGACCGTCGACTGGGCGAAGCGCGAGACGGTGCGGGCGAAGCTCCGCGTGATGGTGAAGACGCTCCTGCGACGGTACAAGTACCCGCCCGATCGGCAGGAGGAGGCCACCGAGACCGTGCTGCGACAGGCCGAGACACTGTCCGCGGAGTGGGTGCCGGGGTAGGCATCAGGGTTGACGTCCGGTTTGGAAATTGGAATATTGAAACCGTTCGTATATGATTTTGGAACGGAATGAATATGCCACGACAACTGACATTCGCGCGTACGGCGCCGGCAACGGTCGTCGATCAAGCCAGACTCCTGGGGGTGCGTCTGCGCGTCGCACGGAAGCGGCGGCGCCTCACGCTGCGCGAGCTTGCAGCGAAGGCCGGCATTGCCTACGACACGGCACGTGCCGTCGAGGGTGGCAACATCCAGACCGGTATCGGCGCCTATCTCGCGCTCGCGTGGGCCATGGGATTCGACAGTCCGCTTGCGGAGGCGCTCAAGCCGGAGGGTGACGCCGAAGGCGGCGCGCTTGCGCTTGCCCAGCTACCGAAGCGCGTGCGCCACCCGCCCCCGAACGCGGACAATGACTTCTGACCCGCGCATCTACGTCTACCTGCAGCGCCCGCGGTCGCTCGAGAACGTGACGGCGGCGTACTACAGGCTCGACGCGCGCGATGGCGTGCGCGTCGGCACCTTCCGCTACGGCCGGCGTTATCTCGAGCGTCCCGATGCAGTCCCTCTCGAGCCCTTCGAGCTTCCGTTGGACGTCCGACCGTTCACGACCACCAAGCTGAATGGCATCTTCGGGACGCTGCGCGACGCATTGCCCGACTCCTGGGGTCGTCGCGTCATCGAGCACGAGCTTGGCCGAGTCGGCCTCGATGAGACGGACTTCCTGCTGCACTCGCCGGACGACCGCGCGGGAGCACTTTCCTTCGGTGTGGGTCAGCAGCCGCCGGGTCCATTTCGCGGCTACAACCGCGCCATCGACCTTGAGAAGCTCTTGCGCCTTGCCGAACAAGTCGTCAACGACGAACACGGCGATCCGGACCCGCAACTCGCCCAGGTCGAAGGGCTGCTGCGACCGGGAACGTCGATGGGCGGAGCCCGGCCGAAGAACGTCGTGGAAGACGACGAGGGGCTATGGATCGCCAAGTTCCCGGATCGCGGCGACCGCTGGTCGAATGCTCGCGTGGAGCATTCGATGCTGCGCCTCGCGCACGAGTGCGGTATCCAGGCGCCCGAGTCGCGGCTCGCGCGCATTGGCGGCGCCGACGTCCTGCTGGTCAAGCGTTTCGACCGCCAGAAGGTCGACGGCGGTCACTGGCGCCATCGGATGGTCAGCGGCCTCACCATCCTCGACACCGACGACAACGCCAACGCGCGCGAGCGCTGGTCGTATCTCCTGCTCGCCGACGAATTGCGACGTCGGAGCTCGCGACCGGCGGCTGACCTGGCAGAGCTGTACCGACGCATGGTATTCAACGCGCTCATCTCGAACACGGACGATCATCCTCGCAATCACGCCCTGATCGCCCTGGGTGCGGATTTTCAGCTGTCGCCGGCGTATGACCTCACGCCGAACCCACTGGTGAGTCTCGAGAAGCGCGATCTCGCGATGACGATGGGTGATTTCAACCGCTATGCCAATCGCACCAATGCCCTATCGGGTCATGCGCGGTTCAAGCTTGCAAGGGACGACGCAAACGCCATCATCGACACCATGCAGGCGGTTGTGCGCCAACGCTGGTACCCCTTGCTGCGCGAGCACGGCACCACTGAAGCGGACTGCGAACGCGTCCGCGGCGCCTTCGACTATCCGGGCTTCGAGTTCGACCCGAGGTTCCCGGCCATTTAGCATCCTGCGCGCTGAACCGATGGATTTGCTCTGCCACACGAGCGGGATCATCGCCGTCGCGAGAGCCGATGCGCGGCCGCGCGACGGCCCTCACGCAGACGAGAAGGCCGTGCATCGCGACAAGGAAAAGGCCCCGCATCGCTGCGGGGCCTCGATCTATCTGGTAGCGAGCGAGGGACTCGAACCCCCGACCAAAGGATTATGATTCCTCTGCTCTAACCAGCTGAGCTAGCTCGCCAGAACCCGTAATTTTGGCAGGCTTCGCAAGCCGCGTCCAGACCTACCCATCGACCGGCACCGCGAGCCCCGCCATCGGAGGCCACCGGCATGGACACCCCGCACCATCGCTTCATCCGCGCCCGCGATTTCCTCCTCGCGCACCGCGAGGACCACGTCGTCGCCGCCCGCGACTTCCGTTGGCCCGAACTCACCCATTTCAACTGGGCGCTCGATCACTTCGACGTCATGGCGAAGGACGACGATCGTCCGGCGCTCCTGATCGTCGGCGAGGACGGCAGCGAGCATCGGCAGACGTTCCGCCAACTGGCGGCGCGCTCCGCGCAGGTCGCGAACCACCTGCGAAGCCTCGGCGTCGCGCGCGGCGACCGGATCCTCCTCATGCTCGGCAACGAGCCCGCGCTGTGGGAGACGATGCTGGCGGCGATGAAGCTCGGTGCGGTGGTCATTCCGGCGACCGCATTGCTCACCCCGGACGACCTGCGCGATCGCATCGAGCGCGGGCGCGTGCGGCACGTGGTCGCCGCCAACGCGCACCTCCCGAAGTTCGCCGGCGTTGAAGGAAGCTACACGCGAATTTGCTCGGGCACCGCGCAATCGGGGTGGATGAGCCACGCCGGTGCCGATGCCTTCCCCGACGTCTTCACGCCCGACGGTGAGACGCAGGCGAGCGACCCCATGCTCCTCTACTTCACGTCGGGGACGACGTCGAAGCCGAAGCTCGTCCTGCACACGCACCAGAGCTATCCCGTCGGGCATCTGTCGACGATGTACTGGCTCGGCATCATGCCCGGCGACATCCACTTGAACATCTCCTCGCCGGGGTGGGCGAAGCACTCGTGGAGCTGCGTGTTCGCGCCGTGGAATGCCGGCGCCTGCGTCTTCATCTACAACTCGGCGCGCTTCGATGCCAAGGGGTTGCTCGCTGCCGTCGCGCGCAGCCGGGTGACGACGCTGTGCGCGCCGCCGACCGTGTGGCGCCTCCTCATCCAGGAGGACCTCGCCGCGCATCGCGATCGCCTCGCGCTGCGCGAGCTCGCGAGTGCTGGCGAGCCGCTCAATCCCGAGGTGATCGAGCAGGTGCGCACGGCCTGGGGCATCACCATCCGCGACGGCTACGGCCAGACCGAGACCACCGCGCTCCTCGGCAATCCACCGGGGCAGCCGTTGAAGCCCGGATCGATGGGCCGTGCGCTGCCGGGCTATCGCGTGGTGCTGCTCGACGTCGATGGCCATCCGGCGGACGAAGGCGAGGTCTGCCTCGAGCTCGATCCGCGGCCGACCGGACTGATGGCGGGCTACGAGGACAGCGCGGAAGGCACGGCGCGCGCGATGCGCGACGGGCGGTACCACACGGGCGATACCGCCACGCGCGATGCCGATGGCTACGTCACCTTCGTTGGCCGCGCCGACGACGTCTTCAAGGCCTCGGACTACCGGATCAGCCCCTTCGAGCTCGAAAGCGCGCTCATGGAGCACGCGGCGGTCACCGAGGTCGCGATCGTTCCCAGCCCCGATCCGCTGCGCCTGGCCGTGCCGAAGGCATTCGTGACCGTCACCGCGCAAAGCGTGCCGGGCCGCGAGCTCGCGCTCGACATCTTCGCCTTCGCGCGCCGGCAGCTCGCGCCGTACAAGCGCGTGCGCCGGCTCGAATTCGTCGTCGAGCTCCCGAAGACGCTGTCCGGAAAGATCCGCCGCGTCGAGCTGCGCCAGGGCGAAGCCGCGCGTCGCGCGAGTGGGGAGCGCGTCGCCCTCGAGTACTTCGAGGAAGACTTCCCCGACCTCAAGCGCGAATAGGCGCGAGCGAGACCGTGCCGTCCATCACTCCCAGGAGTCCCGCCATCACGATCGGCGCCGTCGAGCGCGAGACGGGGCTGTCCAAGGACGTCCTGCGCATGTGGGAGCGCCGCTACGGCTTTCCGCAGCCGGTGCGCGACGGCAACGGCGAGCGTGCGTATGCGTCGACGGACGTCGCCAAGCTGCGCGTCATCAAGCGTTTGATGGATACCGGCGTGCGTCCCGGCAAGATCATCGGACTCGATGCACGGGCACTCGATGCGCTGGCCGATGCGCGGACGCCGGTGCGTCGCGAGTCGGCGGCGACAGCGGTCGAACGCGACGTCCTCCAGCGTTTGCGCACGCACGATGTCGCCGGACTGGCCACGCTCCTCGCGACGCTGCTCTCGCGACAGGGCGTGCAGCGCTTCGTGCAGGCGACCGTGGCGCCGCTCAATCGGGCGGTGGGCGAGGCGTGGATGCGCGGCGAGCTCGCGGTCTTCGAGGAGCACCTGTACACCGAGCAGGTCCAGGTCGCGCTGCGCGGCGCGATCCACGCGCTGGCCCGCCACGACGGCAGTCCGCGGCTCCTGCTGACCACGTTCCCCGGCGAGCCGCACGCCCTCGGCCTCTTGATGCTCGAGGCGCTGGTGGCGTCCGAAGGGGCGCGCTGCGTCTCGCTCGGTCCGCAAACGCCGATCGACGACATTCGCGCGGCGGTGCTCGCGCATCGCGCGCAGATCGTGGCGCTGTCGTTCTCCGCGGGATTTCCGCTGCGCCAGGCGAGCGAAGGACTGGCCCGTCTGCGTACCCAGTTGCCGCCCGCGGTGGCGTTGTGGGCCGGCGGCGAGCTCACGCAGCGCCTGCGCAAGCTGCCGGCCGGGGTGACGCTCCTGCCCGATCTCGACGCCGCGCTCGACGCCTTGCGCGGCCCGCGCGCGCAAGGTGTGGTCGCGGACGGCTGATCCTCGCCGGTTCGAGTCCTCTCCCGCATGTGGGTCGCCATCTTCTTCGCCACGGCCCTGGGCATCGGAACGCTCGCGTATGTGGCCTGGGCAGCACGTGCCGTGGCGCATGGCGCCGCGTGGTGGCCGTTCGTCGTCGGCTATCCGTTCGCGTACCTCGCCTTCCCGTTCGCCTTCACCGTGCTGTGGATGTACTTCGGCCGGCGCTGGCGCAGCCCGCGGCCGGCCGCACTGGAGCTCGATCTCATGGGTCGCGTGCGGCTGTTCTGCCACGAATTCGCGAGCCTCGCGCGGGCACCGAAGATGGCGCTCTATGCGTGGCTGATGCCCGATCCGCCGCCGGCACCCGCCGCCTTGCCGGTCCTCCTGCTGCACGGCGTCGGCTGCAATGCCGCGGTGTGGACCACGTTGCGGCGGCACCTCGATGCGCAAGGGCTGGGGCCCGTCTACGCGCTGTCGTACGGCCCGCCGTTTGCCGCCATCGAGACGTTCGCGGAGCAGGTGGCCGCGAAGATCGCCGCGATCGAACGCGCCACGGGTGCCGCGCAGGTGGTGATCGTCGCGCACAGCATGGGCGGGCTCGTCGCCCGCACGTACTTGCGGACGCACGGCCCGGCGCACGTGCGACGCCTGGTCTCGATCGGCACGCCCTACGCGGGGAGTCGGCACGCCTGGCTCATGAGCGGCCCGCCGCTCGCGCAGATGCGGCCGGGCAGCGCCTATCTCCGCGCGCTGGAAACGCTCGACGCCAGCGAGCGCGCAGTGCCGATGGTGTCGATCTGGTCGTGGCACGACTCGATGGTCACGCCGCAGACCTCGTCCCGGCTGGGCGACGCCGACATCGTGCTCTCGGGCGTCGCGCACAACGCGCTCTTGGGCGATCCGCAGGTGCTGGCGATTGTCGCCGAGCAGATACGGCGGGCGCGCGGCGACGGTCCTGCTACGACGGGGGCGGTGGGCGCTGAGTGACGCGCATGATGCGCGGGGCGTCGGCGCCGAGGTGCTTCATGTTCCGGGCGTCGAGCGTCCACGCGTGATTGGCAGGCTTGGGGGCCGGCTGCTACAGTTGTCCGAAGCGACCCGACAGAAGAGTCCGGATGTCTTTGCTGGTCACGCTTTGGCCTCTCTTCGCGCTGATAGTCGGCGGATACCTGGCACGCAGGACAGGTTTTCCCAACGACGAATTCTGGCCGGGCGCGGAGAGACTCAACTATTTCGTCCTGTTCCCCGCTCTGCTGATCCGGAGTCTCATCACCGCACCGCTCGACAACCCTG
The DNA here is from genome assembly GCA_039807685.1 of Burkholderiales bacterium. Lineage (GTDB taxonomy): Bacteria > Pseudomonadota > Gammaproteobacteria > Burkholderiales > Casimicrobiaceae > VBCG01. The sequence continues at coordinate 16,240 of JBDHRR010000047.1, read as the reverse complement.
CGCTGGCGCGCCTCACGCTTTGCGCTGCGCTTGTGATGGCCATCTTGTGGGTGGTACTGCTCGTTCTTCGTCGGTTCTTTCGGTGGCGGTCAGGTCGATTCGGAGTCATCGCGCAGGGCACGATCCGCTTCAATACGTATATCGGGCTTGCCGCGGTCGCGAGTGCATTCGGAACCCAAGGCTTGACGTTGGCCGCATTGCTGTTGGCAGTGCTGGTGCCCATCGTCAACGTCCTGTCCATCCTCGCCTTCACGTCGGGTCAACGCCTCCGACCGAAGGGCCTCGCCCTGGCGCTGCTGAAGAACCCGCTGGTCATGGCCTGTCTCATCGGCCTGTTGGCAAACCTGGCGGGCCTCGAGCTCGTGGCAGGGACGGACGGATTGTTCTCGTTCCTGGCGGCGACGAGCCTCCCGCTGGGATTGCTCTGCGTCGGCGCCGCGCTTCGTTTCGACGAGCTCGCGGGAGAAACGCGGGCCATGCTCTTGAACGGCGTTGGTCGGTTGCTCGTCGTGCCTTGCGTCGCCTACGCGATGGCGCGGACGGCAGGGCTTCCGGCGATCGAGACCACGCTTCTTGTGGTGTTCTTCTCGCTACCCTGCGCGCCCACCGCCTACGTGCTGGCCCGACAACTCGGGGGCGACGCGCACCTGATGGCAGGGATCGTCACGCTGCAGACTCTTCTTTCTGCCCTGACACTGCCTCTCGTGCTTCGGTTGTTGCTGTGAGTCGTCGCGCTACCCCGTCCCGGCGTGCTACCAGTGGATGCCGCGCGTGAGCTGCGCGAACGCCATCTGCTCGGGGGTGAGTCCCTGCCGGGCGGGTTCTTCGCCCTTCTTGCCCTGCGCCGCGGCCGAGTCGGGGAACATGTTGAAGGCGGCGTTGAGCAGGATCTGCGTGAGCTTGGGCGCGGCAGCGTGACACACCGCGCCGAAGATGCCGAGGCGGGTGGCGATGCGCACGGGCTTGTGGACGATCGCCTGGACGACGAGGTCGGCGGCCTCTTCCGGTGACAGCGTGGGGACGCTCTCGTAGATCTTGGTCGGCGCGATCATCGGCGTGCGTACCAGCGGCATGTTGATCGTCGTGAAATGGACGTTCTTGTCCGCAAGTTCGCTTGCCGCGCAGGCCGAGAACGAGTCGAGCGCCGACTTCGACGCGACGTACGCCGAGAAGCGCGGCGCATTCGACAGCACGCCGATCGACGAGATGTTGATGATCCGCCCCTGCTTTTGCTCGAGCATCGTCGGCAGGAAGCCCATGATGAGACGCAGCGCTCCGAAATAGTTGAGCTGCATCGTCCGCTCGTAGTCGTGGAAGCGGTCGAACGAGTTCACCACGCCACGGCGGATGCTGCGTCCCGCGTTGTTGACGAGGTAGTGGCAGGCGCCGTGCTCCTTCAGCACCCGCGCGACGAGAGCGTCGCAGGAGGCGAGGTCGGCGACGTCGGCGGTGTACATCCAGCACGCGCCGCCCGCAGCCTCGATCTCGCGCTTCGTTTCCACGAGCTTCTCCTCGCCCCGGGCGACGAGGATCATCCTGGCGCCGGCGCCGGCGAGCTTGATCGCGGTCGCCCTCCCGATCCCCGACGAGGCTCCCGTGACCACCACGACCTTGTCCTTGACGCGCCCGGCGAGACTGCGATCGATGAAGAGGTCGGGATCGAGGTTGCGCTCCCAGTAGTCCCAGATCTTCGCGGCGTAGCTCTCGAGCGGCGGCACGCTGATCCCGGTTCCCTTGAGCGCTTTCGCCGCTTCGCGGTTGTCGTAGCGCGTGGGCCAGTTGACGAACTGGAACACGTCCTTGGGAATGCCGAGGTCGGTGAGCACCACCCGCATCATCCGCTTGACCGGGGCGAGCGACCCGATCCCGTAGAGGACCGGCGCCGGAATGAAGCCGAACATCCTCGCATTGAGACGCATCGTCATCTGCGGCGCGTGTCCGACCTTGGCGAAGATGTTGAGGACCTCGCCGATCCGATGCGGGTGCGGATCGGTGAGGTGGAAGCACTTGCCGTCCTGTCCCTTCTTGTGCGCGATGGCGTCGAGGGCGGCGGCGACGTAATCGACCGGCACGATGTTGATGCGCCCGCCCTCGATGCCGAGCATCGGCATCCATGGCGGAACGAGATCGCGCACCTTCTGCAGCAGCTTGAAGAAATAGTACGGGCCGTCGATCTTGTCGATGTAGCCGGTCTGCGAGTGACCGACGACGAAGCCCGGCCGGTAGATGCGAAACGGGATCGCGCACTCCTCGCGAACCACCGCTTCCGCATCGTGCTTGGTGCGGAAATACGGATGGTCGAGGTCTTCCGCCTCCTCGAACATGTCCTCGCGGAAGACGCCGTCGTACAGGCCGGCCGCGGCGATCGAGCTCACGTGGTCGAAGCAGCCAGCGCCGATCGCCCCGGCGAATTCCACCGCGTTGCGCGTGCCTTCGACGTTGGCGGCCTGCTGGCTTTCCGCAGACGCCTTGAGGTCGTAGATCGCCGCGAGGTGGAAGACGTGCGCGATCTTCCCCTTGAGCTTCCGCTGGTCGGCGGCGCTCACGCCGAGCTTCGGCCTGGCGAGATCGCCTTGCACCGGCACCACGAGCTTCGCCGCCTCACCCCAGGTGGCGCGCAGCGCGTCGAGCTTGCCCTGCGACTCCTTGCGGACGAGCACGTAGACGGGCTTGCCGCGGGCGATGAGCCGCTCGACGAGGAACCGCCCGATGAAACCGGTCGCGCCGGTGACGAAGTAAGCCATCGTTCTCTCCTCCTTGCGCTGTATCGCGAATCGGGTGCGCGGCGATTGTACGCTGTCAGGCACCGGCCGGCCGCCCCATTCGCCCGCCTTCGACCCGCCGCGCTTTAGTATGATTGCTCTACGGTTCACGGCGCAGTATCGACGGTCACCGACCGGCGAACGACACGAAGCGAGGACGAGCGATGCTGAAGAAAGCACGGGCCGCAATGGCCAACGAAGATGACGCCGCGGCAGCGGGCAAGGGACCTGGCAAGGGCGGTCGCAAGGCCGCCGAGGCGAGCCGCGATACCTCGCAGCAGATCCTCGATTCCTCGCGCAGCATCTGGCTTGCCGGCTTGGGCGCGTTTTCGCGCGTGCAGGCGGAAGGCGCGCGGATGTTCGAGGGATTGGTCAAGCAGGGCGAGGCGCTGGAATCGAAGACGCGCCGCGCCGCCGTCGATACGGCGACCGCCGCGACCGACGCCGCCAAGGCGAAGGTGAAGGAAGTCAAGGACGGCGTCGGCGGCACCTGGGACAAGCTGGAGCAGGTCTTCGAGGCGCGGGTCGCGCGTGCGCTCGCCAAGCTCGGCGTGCATACGCAAAGCGACGTCGAGCGGCTGGCCGAGCGGGTCGATGCGCTCTCGGCGGCGGTGAACGAGCTCATCAAGGCCAGCGGCGGGGGAAAGGCGCCCGCGAGCAAGGCATCCGCCGCCAAGGCGCCTGCGGCCAAGCGCGGGCGCAAGCCGCAGGCCGCAACCGCTGAAGGCGCCGCCACGACGACCGCCCCGCGGCGAACGCGCGGCAAGCGCACGGCCGGCTGACGCCGCCGTTGTGCTGATCTCGGGAACGTGCCCGGCACCACGGCGGCGCCGGGCGGCTCGATGGGTTGCTAGACGCGATTCAGCTTGTCGACCTGCTTCACGTACTGCGTCATGGCCTCGTCGCGCGAGATGCCCTTGAGCTTGGCCCAGGCGTCGTATTTGGCCCCACCCACGAAATCGAGTCCGCCCGGACGCGCGCCCTTCACGTCGCCTTCGGTTGCCTGCTTGTAATACGAGTAGAGCTTCAGCAGGGTCGCGTTGTCGGGCTTCTTCCTGGTCTGCTTCGCGGCGACGGTGGCGGCTTCGAACTTCGTTGCGAGGTCGTCCTTCTTTGCGGTGGCCATGCGGGGGTCCCCTCGGAATACGAGCGCGTTCGCGCACATGTTTCGTGCTACTTTAGCGTGATTGTCAAGCCGCCCGCAACGAGCGCGCTCGCCCGGCCCTCCTTCGTCCACCATGCCCGCAGCCCGACGCGTCAAGATGTCCGCGGTCGATACCGCGTGGTTGCGCATGGATCGGCCGCAGAACCTCATGATGATCTGCGGCGTGCTGCTGTTTCGCAAGCGCATCGCGCTCCCGCGGCTGCGGCGGCTGGTGGCCGAGCGCTTCGTGGTGTTCCGCCGCTTCCGCCAGCGCCCGCGCGAGATCGCGAGCGTCGCCTTCTGGGAGGCCGATGGTCACTTCGACATCGCGAACCACGTCGTTCGCGCGGAGTTGCCGCAGGGCGGCGGCCGCGCCGAGTTGCAGTTGCTGGTGTCGGATCTCGCGACCACGCCGCTCGATCCCGCGCATCCTTTGTGGCAGTTCCATCTGGTGCCGGACTACCAGGGGGGAAGCGCGGTGATCATCCGCATCCACCACGCGTACGCCGACGGCATCGCGCTGGTGCGGGTCATGCTGTCGATGACCGACGCCGGTCCCGATGGCCCTCCGGCGATGCCGTTCGCGCCGCGGCCGCGACGGGCACCGGCCGAGGACGACGCGCTGAGCGCCTTGCTCGGCCCGCTCTCCGGCGTGACGGGCGTGGCGCGCAAGTTCGGTGCCGCATTGCTCGAGAAGGGCGCGCACCTCATGGCCGATCCGGCGCGGGCGGTGACGCTGGCCGGCGAAGGGGCGGCGCTCACCGCGGACGTCGCCAAGCTCGCCTTGATGGCGACCGATTCACCGACCCGCTTCAAGGGCGTACCGGGGGTGGCCAAGCGCGTGGCCTGGACCGATCCCCTCCCCTTGGCCGAGGTGAAGACCATCGGGTACGCGCTCGGCGCGTCGGTCAACGACGTCGTGCTTTCCTGCGTCGCCGGCGCACTGCGCAGCTACCTCGAAGCGAAAGGCGACCCGACGCTGGGCGTGATGACGCGCGCACTCGTCCCCGTCAACCTGCGACCGCTGGAACAGGCCTACCGTCTCGGTAACCGGTTCGGCCTCGTCTTCCTCGACCTGCCCATCGGCATCGAGAATCCGATCGAGCGGCTGTACGCGGTGCGTGCCAACATGAATTCGCTCAAGGGCTCGTACCAGCCGGTGCTGGCGCTCGGCCTGCTCGCCGCGATGGGCTCGGGTCCGCGCCCCATGCAGGAATTCATCCTGCAGGCGCTGGCGCGCAATGCGACGAGCGTGATGACCAACGTCCCCGGACCGCAGCAGCGTCTGTACCTCGCCGGGGCGCCGATCGACAGCCTGATGTTCTGGGTGCCGCAATCGGGCAACATCGGAATGGGGGTGTCGATCATCTCGTACGACGGCACCGTGCAGTTCGGCATCATCACCGACGCCGGCCTGTGCCCCGACCCCGAGCGCATCGCCGATCGCGTCGCCCGCGAGTTCGAGCAGCTCGTGCTCACCACGCTGATGGCGCCGTGGCCGCGCGCGGGCGACCTCGATCCCGAAGACGCCGCTGCGGCGATCGCGCGGCAGTAGTCGCGGATCGAAGATCAGCAGGGGCCATGGCGCTGCGCGGTCTTCGTCGTCGACGCACCACCTCGACGCAACCCGGCGCTCGATGCGCCGCCACCGGACCCACCGCCGCTACCGATCCCTGATTCCTGACCTCTGATCCCTGGCTACGGCCACGCCGGGAACGTGTTGGGCGCCGCGAATGCCTCCTTGAGGTACGGATTGAGCGGCACCACGAGATCCTTCGTATTGAACCACTTGGCGTAGATCCGGCGGATCTCCCCAGACTGGAAGAGGTCGATCAGCGCGCGATTGACGATCTTCTCGAATGCCGGCTCGTCCTTGCGCAGCATGATCGCGTACGGCTCCACCGACAGGTACTTGCCGACGACGGCGAAGTCGTCGGGTTTCTTCGACTTGGAGATGAGACCGTAGAGCAGCACGTCGTCCATGAGGAACGCAACCGCCTTGTCCTCGTCGACCGCCTTGAACGATTCGCCGTGGTCGCGCGCTTCGATGATGTTGATCTTGAGCAGGCGCTCGTCGTTCATCGCCTTCAGCATCTTCTCGCTGGTCGTGCCCTTGGTCACCACCACGTTCTTGCCGCGCAGGTCCTCGATCGAGTTGATGTTCGACGACTTCTTGGCGAGCATCTTGATGCCAGCGATGTACGTCGTGTACGCGAAGGCGACCTGCTTCTGCCGGTCCCGGGTATTGGTCGTCGAGCCGCACTCGAGGTCGATCTTGCCCTCCAGGAGCGCCGTGATGCGATTGCCCGAGGTGACCGGGACGAACCGGACCTCGAGCTTGGGCAGCTTGAACTCGGCCTTGATCGCGTCGGCCACCCGCAGACAGAGGTCGACCGAGTAACCTTGCGGCTGCTTCTGCGCATCGATGAACGAGAACGGCACGCTGGTGTCGCGAACGCCGACCAGCAGCGTGCCGGTCTCGCGGATGCGCCGGATCGTGTCGATGTTGACGGGGGCCTTGTCGGCGGCGGCGGGTCCGCTCGCCGCCTTGCCCGACCCGGCCTTGTCCTGCGCGTGGGCAACGCCCGCCAGCAGCACGCCGGCCAGCAGGAGGGTGATGCCTTGTCGAATTGATTTCATGCCCTGCCCCTTCGTGGGCGCCCAGCGGCGCCATCGCGACCTCATTCTAGTTCCCCCTTCGCGAACTCGACGTCGAGCCGCTCCATCGCATCGGCGGGGGCGAGCGCCGCCGCCTTCTCGTACGCCTTGGTCGCCTCGGCGACGCGACTCTTGCCGAACAGCATGAGCAATCCGTTGCCGTATTCGACGTGCGCGATCGGCGACTCCGGAAAGAGCGCCAGCGCCTTCCCGTAGTGATCCAGCGCCGAGTCCTTCTTCGCGCCGTAGGTCATGCCGGCGACGAGCGCCCCCACCTTGTCGATGACCTCGGCCTGGTAGGCACCGAAGGCGGTGTGCGCCTCGGCGTGCTTGGGCTCGAGCTCGAGGGCGGTGAGCAGCGCGTCCTTGATCTTGCCGCCGTAGCCCTGGGTCAGTGCCTTCGCAACCGAGATGCCCTGGCTGTAGCGGCCGAGCGCGAAGGCGTACAGATAGTGCGCATTGGCATCCTTCGCCGCTGCCTGCCGCCGGGCGTCGGCCATGGCGACCGCTTCCTCCAGGAGCGCGAGCTTCGTCTTCGCGGTCTTCTCGAGGTAGTGCGCGTAGACCACCTGCGCCTTGAGCGCGGCGTTGGTGGCGGCACCGCCGGCGGCGGTCCCGAGCTTCACGGCCTCGTCATAGCGACCCGCGTGGAAGGCCTGCCAGGCGGCGACCGCGGCTTCGCCCTTCGGGAAGGGTTCGCCGTCACCGCGGTGGAGCCGCGCCCAGGTCTTCTTGAGACGGGCGGCATCGTATTCGTACGCCTTGTCCGCGTGCGGGAATTTCGCCCATTTGCCGGCCATGCATCCTCCTTGGTCAGGGTGCTGCGAGATAGCCCTCGCCGATTCGCTCGAGCAAGGTACGGTCGCTCCCCACGAGATACGGTGCAAAGAGCCCAAGCACGTTGTGTGCCGCGCGATCGGGAGCGAGGTCGTCGCCGTGGCCACGGCTCACCCGCTGCCACGACATCCAGTAGGTGCACACGAGGGCTGCGTTGCTCGCCAGCACGGCGATCTCGTGGTCGCTGGCGCGCATCCGGCCGGCGCGGACGAGGCTGGCGCACAGCCCCTGCAAGGCGGCGCCCAGGCGTTGCAGGAGATCGGCGAACCGGCGCGCGAGGCGACGGTTGCGGGAGGTGATCTCGTCGATGTCGCGGTACAGGAAGCGGTACTCCGCCATCCGCTCGAAGAGGACGTGCAGGAGGAACCACAGGTCCTCGACTCCCGGCGGCGGGTCGTCGGGAACCGCGAGGAGCGGCGCGACGCCCGTCGCGTAGGCGTCGTAGAGCTCGCCGATGATCTCGTCCTTGTTCCGGAAGTGGTAATACAGGTTGCCCGGACTGATGTTCATCTCGTCGGCGATGTGCGCGGTCGTGACGTTGGGCTCGCCGTCCCGATTGAAGAGCGCGAGGCTCGTCTGGAGGATGCGCTCGCGGGTGCGGCGTGGCGGCTTGCGTTGCGCCATCGGGCCGCAGTGTCGGGCCGGCGCCTAGCGCGCGCGGGCCACGGCGCGCTCGAGGTGATCGAGCGTGTGGTCGAGCTCCCGCACCGTCTGCTTGACCGTGCGCTGCGAGATGTCGTGCTGCAGCGGACGCGGATCGTCGAGCGCCGCGGTGATGTCGCGTGCGGCATCGCCCAAACGATCGTGCCGCAGCGTGATGCCGTGTCGGCGCAGCAAGGGCCCAAGAGTGTCCGCGCGCGCCGCGAGGTTTGCCCGCGTGGTGGCGAAGGCCACGCTGCACAGGCGCCGGCGCTGCCGGTAGCTGAAGATGTTGGCGAAGAACATGTCGGCGTCTTCGCGAGCCGGCTCGAAGAGCACGATGTCCGAATGCGGATACTGCCGCGCATAGCGCTCCATCCCCACCTGCATGCGTGAATGGATCACCGCGCGGAAGGTCTGGTTGAGCACCAGCGGCAGGCCGCCGTCGGCGATGTGGTCGACGCGCGGCATGCCGTGGCGCTGCGTGGCGCTGGCATCGAAGGGGACGAGCGGATTCACGCACAGCAGGAGGTCGACACCCTGCTCCAGCGCGACCGATGCATGCAGCGTCTTGTTGAGGGCGCCGTCGACGTAATGCCCGCCGGCGATCGGCACCGCCGGGAAGAGCCCGGGCAGCGCACTCGACGCTTCGATGGCGCGCGAGATCGGCACGTCGTCGTGTGCACCGGGGCCGAAGGTCACCGGCACCCCGGTATCGAGATTGGTCGCGACCAGGAAGAGCTTGGCCCGCAGTTCGCGGAAGTCGTTGGTCCGGCCCGGCGCGCTGAAGAGGCGTGCGAGGAAGCGGCCGATCACGCGATTGTCGAAGACGCCGGTCGGCAACGCCCTCGTCAATGTCGCAAGCGATCGCGCGAAGCCCTGGTGGAACGGATCGCGCAGGTACTGCAGCGTCGCTTCCGCCGCGAGCCCCGGCAGCGCGGCGAGGCAGCGGGCGAATTCGCCGAACGCCGGACGCAGGAAGACCTCGGGTCGGAGCGCCGCATCGACACCGTCGTCGATGAAGAGCCGATACATCTGCGCGGGGGAGAGGCCGTTGGCGAGCGCCGCCGCGACGAAGCCGCCCGACGAGACGCCGACGTAGACATCGAGCCGATTGAAGTCGATGCCGTCGAGCGAATCGGCGAGTGCGAGCAGCGCACCGACCTCGTAGACGCCGCCCAGGGGACCGCCGCCAGCCAGCGCGAGGCCCATGCTGCGCTTGGAGGGTCGGGTTGCCGCTGGCGCGGCGTGACGGCTGGATCGCGGTGACGCGATCCGACGGCGAGTCCCGTGACGCGCGGTGCGTCCGGATCGAGGCGAGTCCTGCATGTTCCCCCTTGATGCCAAGCGCCGGATCTCGGCCTGCGCACCCGCGGCGCGAGTCGCGCCGGGGAAAGCCGCGCCCTTGCGGGCGATCCGTCGTCGGGACGCCGACCTGCGGCGTCCCGGTTGCGCGCAATGGTAACGGAGAACTACTTCGCCGCGCGAGCCTTTCCGCGCACGCCGCGCTTCGCGACGCGTCCCGTGGTCGCGGTCTTGTCCGTCTTCGCAACACGCTTCCTCGCCGTCTTGCGGGCCGGCGCCTCGGCGACCATCGCCGGCAGCTTCACCTGCGGCAGCGACCGCGGCAGCGTCTTCTGCACGAGCGACACGGCGGAGTCGGCGGCATCGCGCACGCCCGACTGCACCACGGCGCGGGTGCGCCGCCACGCGGAATTCACCTTCGCGTACGAGGTTTCGAGGCGATCACCGACCACGCGGATCGTCCGCGCCTCGACGAGCGTGCCTTCCTTGACGAGCGAACGGAACATCGGGCCGGCACCCGACTCGGCCCAATCGCGGGTGAGCGCGGCGGCCCCGAGGCCGGCGAGCCAGAGCTGGCGCGAGACGTGGCGGACGGTACCGGCGACCTGCAGGTTCTTGCTATCGACATTGCGCATGATGCATTTTCCTTTCGGAGGGCGCGCGGTCGTCTCCCGACCACGCTTCAGTCTGCAATGTAACGACGAATCGCTAGAGGAATCACACTAAAGCGCAGCGCCTGCCGGTCCGGGCGTCACGCGAGACTGCGGGCGAGCCCGCTCGCGATGCGCGCCGCGAAGGCGTAGATCGACAGCTGCGGATTGGCGCCGATCGACGTGGGGAAGATCGAGCCGTCGCACACGTAGAGGTTGCGCAGGTGGTGATGGCGGCCAGTGGGGTCGACCACCGCGCGCCGCGGATCCGGCCCGAACGGCGCGCCGCCCATCACGTGCGCGGAGACGACGCGCGTCACCAGCGGCGCGAGCTCGAACGCGCCGATGCCGGCGACGGCCTGCGCAAGCGTCGTGTACGCAGTGCCGGGACCGTGACCAGGCGCCACCCGCTGCGCACCGGCGGCGAACTGGATCTGCGCCATCGCGACGAAGGCGCGGCGCATGCCGTCGAATAGATATGGCGTCAGCGGATAGTCGAGCACGGGGGTGCCGTCGCCGCGCAGGTGGACGCGGCCGCCGGCACTGTGCGGATGAAAGCCGTCACGCAGCAGCGCCAGCACCACGTGCAGGTGGCGGTAGTCGCGCATCCAGCTCGCGTGCTGCGCGCCGTCGCCGCTCAAGGTGACCGCGGTGAGCAGCGGATGCAGCGGCGGCACTTCGAGCTTGAAGCCGATGGGGCCGTCGAGCGCTTGCCCTTCCTGGAAGTGATCGGTGTAGACCGATTGCGGCGCGCCGGCGAAGCCGTCGATGACCTCGGGCATCGCTGCCGCCGAGAGCACGACGGGGTGCAGGAAGGTGCGCCGCCCGACGAGTTCGTGCGGATCGGGGAGGTTGCTGCGCAGGAAGAGCGCCGGTGTGCCGATGGCACCCGCCGCGCTCACGAAACTGCGCGCGCGCACCGTCACCCGCCGCGCCAGCGGCTGCCCCGTCGCGGGATCGATGGCGTGCGCCTCGACGGCGCTGACCGCGTCACCGCGCGTCGTGAAGAAGTCGGCGCGCACCCGCGTGACGAGCGTGGCGCCGTGTTCGAGCGCCGCCGGGATCGTGGTGACGAGCATCGACTGCTTCGCATTCGTCGGGCAGCCGAGATCGCAGTAGCCGAGGTTCCAGCAGCCCTTCACGTTGCGTTGCATGACCGGTGTCGCGATGCCGAGCGCAGCCGCGCCACGGGCGAGGGCGCTGTTGTTGGCATTGGGCGTGACCGGCCACGGCGCGATCGACAGGCGTTCCTCCATGCGCTCGAACCACGGCGCCATCGCGGCTGGCGAGACGTCGGCGAGGCCGTACTCGCGTTGCCACCAGTCGAGGGTCGTGGCGGGTGTGCGAAACGAGCTCGTCCAGTTGACCGTGGTGCCGCCGCCGACACAGCGCCCCTGCAGGATCGTGATCGCCTGGTCGCGCGTCTTGCGCGCCGCCGACTCCTGGTAGAGCTCCGGATAGGTCGTGGCCTCGTGCAGCGAGAAATCGCGCGACGAGCGCAATGGACCTTCTTCGAGGAGCACCACCGACCGGCCGCTCGCGGCGAGGATCTCGGCGGCGGTGCCGCCCCCGGCACCGGTGCCGATGATGACGACGTCGGCATCGAGCACGAGGTCGCGCTCGGCACGCGAGGCGTCGATGACCTTCCAGCCGCCGGCGAGTCCTTCCGCCACCGGATCGGGAATGACGACAGCGGTCGACGAGGTCATGGCGGCGCGGCGAACTCGGGCGGGCCGGGATAACCGATCGCCGGCCACGCGCGCGGATTGCCGTACCACGCGGCGAAGATCAACGCGTGGAAGGCGTCGTACGCCGCGCGCAGCGTCAGCAGCGAACTGTCGCGGCAGCGATCGAGGAAGCGGCGCACCTCGGCGGGCGATGCGCTCTGCCACGATCCGTGCAATCCGGCGAGACCGATGCGCACCGGCGGCAGCGACAGCAGTGCGACGAGTTGATGCAACTCTCCGCGTGCCGCCGGCGCGAGCCCGGCGACGGCGGCATCGATCCCTGTCAGCGTCTCCTGCTGTGCCAGCACGCGGGCCGCGGGCGCTTCGGGCCACACGCCGGCGAGCATCACCGGCGCGATCGCGGCGAAGATCGCCTCGGCATCGCCATCGAGCGCGCGTCGCGCGACGGTCGGCGCAGGCGCGTGCGAACCACGCAGCCACGCCGCCGTCGCCAGTGCGACGGCACCCAGCGTGCCAGTGACGATGAAGCTGCGGCGGGAAAGGCTCACGAAGACGCAGGCGAGAGGTGACGGTAGGTACCAGCGTCGACCATAGCCCGTCGACGTAGACGAATCAATCTAACTGTGCGACCGGCGGGCTGGGGTGCGTCGCCCGCCGCTGCTAGACTTTGCGCCGTTGCAGTTCCCTGTCGTGGCCGACGCGCCGCATGCCCGAAGGAGATCGTCGAGGGTCGAGCAAGGACGCGCTCGTGCGCGAGTTGGCGCGCGTCCAGCGTTTGCACGAGGAACGCCGCGACAATCCGATCCTTGCCGGCGCGCTCGATCGGCTTGCCGGCTGGCAGGCGCGGCGGCTGCGCATGACCTACGCCGACCTGGCGGCCGATCCGCGCTATGCGGCAGCGATCCAGTTCTTCCAGGACGATCTGTACGGTCCCGCCGATTACAGTCGGCGCGACGCCGACCTCGCGCGGATCGTGCCGACGCTCGTCAAGGTGCTGCCGGACAGCGTGATCGCGACCACCGCCGCGGCGATCGAGCTCAACGCGCTGTCGCAGACGCTCGATCGCGTCCTTCTCGGCCGCCTGCCGCGTGCCGATGCGACGTTCACCGTTGCCGAGTACTGCAAAGCCTATCGGCGCGCCGGCAACTATCCGCTGCGCCTGCGCCAGATCGCGCTCATCGGCGAAGTTGGCGCGGCCCTCGACCACGCGGTGCGCAAGCGCTTCATCGCCACCGCGCTTGCCATGATGCGCCAGCCCGCCCGCATGGCCGGGCTCGCGTCGTTGCAGGACTTCCTCGAGCGAGGCTTTGCGGCGTTTCGCGGGATGCGCGGTGCCGATGAATTTCTCGCCACCATCAATGCGCGCGAGACGCGCATTCACGAAGCGATCGTCGACGGGTCGGTGGATCCCTTTCCGGATCCGCTGCTCTTTCGCCCGGCGCCGGCGGCGGCGGTACGCGCCCCGTAGCAGCAGGGGCCGGCGACTCGCGCGCGGTGGGGCCGTGCCGGTACCGGCTGCTCAGGCGTCGGCGAGGACCTGGTCGAGCGTGGCGCCGATCTCGCGTTCAAATGTGCCCTTGAGCGGCGTGAGCAGGAAGCCCAGCTTGACGTCGAGCGCGATCGAATCCTTGGCGACGCGCATGCGGCCGGCGATTCCAGGCCGCTCGAAGTCGAGATGATCACCGTCCCATTCGTATTCGAGCCCATAACGCTTGTCGAGATCGCGCGCAATCCGCTCGGCCACGGCCTTTGCCTTCTTGTGCGAAAGCTTGTGCTTGCGCGAAATCGAGATGGTGGCCATCGGCGCTCCTGAGGACGTTCCCGCCGGCTGTCGTCGGCTCGCGCAGTATAGCGGCGGCGCGCGGATCGGCGATGCGGTCGCCGGCGGACGCTACCGCGGATCGTCGCCGGGAGCCTCGTCGGCACGCACCACCACGGCTTCTCCGCGCACCTCACGCTCGTTCGGGCGGATACGCGATTGCGCCTCACGAAGTTCGCGACGCACCTGCCGTGTCTTCCACCACAGCCAGCCGCCGGCAATCACCGCGAGCACCGCGAGAACGGCGAAGATGACGATCGAAAACACGAAGGCCAGCACGAGCGCCGCGGCGCCCACGACGAAGCCGACCACGCGCCCCAAGAATGTCCGCGGCGCGAATTCGAACCGGTAGGTACGGCTGCGTGGACCGGCAAGGCGCGGTCGATCGTCGTTGGGATCCATTTTTCCTATATTGGGCCGCCGGCCGCGCGCAGCAAGGGGCGGCGGCGGGCGGCGTGGCATGCTGCCCGACGACGTAGACTGATGGCATGGATCGTCATATCAAGCCACCGAGGATCGCGGTGGTCGGTAGCGCCAACGCCGACCTCGTCATGGCCTGCCCCGCGCTGCCGCAGCGCGGGGCCACGGTAGCCGCCACCGCGGCTCGCTGGGAGGCGGGCGGCAAGGGGGCCAATCAGGCCGTTGCCGCGGCTCGGCTCGGGGCGCACGTGACCTTCGTCGGCTGCATCGGTACCGATGCGCTCGGCGAACGCGTGCGGGCGGGGCTCGCCGCCGAGGGAATCGGCGGCGATGGCCTGCGGGCCGTACCCGAGCTGCCGACGGGCGTTGCCGTCGTCGTGGTCGATGCGGGCGGCGAGAATCTCATCGTCCTTGCACCCGGCGCCAATGCCGCGCTCGGCGCGGACGACGTCGAGCGGGCCGCGGCGCCGCTGCGCCGTGCCGACATCGTCTTGTGCCAGCTCGAAACGCCGCCGGCGGTCGTCGATGCGGTCCTCGACGTGGCTCGAGGCGGCGCCAGCGTGTGGCTGAATCCCGCGCCGGCGCACCCGCTGCCGGAGTCCTGGCTCGCACGGCTTGGCCTCCTCGTGCCCAACCAGAGCGAACTCGAAGTCCTCACCGGCATCGATGTCGGCAGCTGCGACGGCGCCACCCGGGCCGCGGACGATCTGCGCCGCCGTGGCGTCGCGCGCCTCGTCGTCACGCTCGGGGCGCAAGGCGCGCTCGTCGCCGACGCGGACGGTATTCGCGTCCGCCCGGCACTGCGCGTCGACCCGCTCGACACCACCGGCGCCGGCGATTGCTTCATCGGCGCGCTCGCCTGCGCGCAGGCATCCGGGCGTTCGCTAGACGCCGCGGTCGACTTTGCGCAGTGCGCCGCGGCACTGCAGGTCACCCGGTACGGCGCGCAAGCGGCGCTGCCGACCGCCGCCGAAGTCGCGGCGTTTGCGGCAGCGCGCGGCGTTGCGGTCTGAAGAAGGCGCGGTTGTTCTCGCCGGCGGTTCCTCAGACGTCCCTGACCGCATCGGTCAGGACCCAGCCGCCGTCGATGCCGCCCGGCAGCATCTGCCCGAGATCCTCGCCGACCTCGCTCGCGATCAGTGCGTTGAGCTTGGCATTCATCGCTTCCAGCAGTTCCCGATTGGCGTCGCGGCCGACCGCCAGGTTGGTGCGTTCGAGCGGATCACGTTCCACGTCGTAGAGCTCGACGTCGTTGGCGCGGAACAGCGCCTCGATCGACGTCGGCAGGTTGTGCTCCTTCGGCGAGAAGTAGCGGGTGAAGCGATGGCGTCCGTCGTAGACGCTGCGGATCGCGCCGCGCTTGCGAAGGTCCGGCCGAAGCGTGCCCGCCTTGGCGGCGGCCTGGACCTTCGCCCTCCCGTCGGGCGCGTGGAGCATCGCCGCCGCCCGCTCCATGAATTCGCCGTCGATGTACGCGAACATGTTGTAGCAGTACAGCGCGCCGTCGCGTACCGCCGTGTGCCCCGCCTTGCCGGGCGCGGCGAGGAGCGTAGAGAAGTCCTTCCCGGCGAGGTCCTTGGTGATGGCGGCCTTCTTCTCCGGGGTCGCATTGGTCAGGCCGACGAGCGTCGGCGCGAGGTCGAGGTGCGAAGTGACCGCCTGGCAGCGCTGGCCGCCGGCGAACGCCGGATGGGCGACGATCAGCGGGACGTTGTTCTGCTCCCGGTATGCGGTTGCGCCCTTCGCGTGCAGGCGATGCGCGCCGTCGAGGTCGCCGTGATCGGAGGTGAGGACGACGATGGTGTTGGACGCAAGCCCGAGCGCATCGAGCTCGTCGAGCAGCGGGAGGATGTTGCGATCGGCGTCGCGCAGGCAGTTGAGGTAGTAGTTGTGGCGGTAGCGCCACCGCCAGTCCTCGTTGGCGATGTTGCCGGTGAGGGTGTCGTGCGAGCGCAGGAACTCGGCGTGCGCCGGCGGGCGCCCGGGTGCGTCGAGGCGCTGCCCATGGGTCGCGGGAAGCTCGAAGCTCCACTGCTTCGAATACAGGCGATCGACCGGCGCCGGCGCGATGTCGGCGAGAATGTTGCGCGCCTGCACCTTCTCGCCGGGCCGGTCGGTGTTCAGGAACATGATGTCGTGCGGATTCACGAGGTTGACCGCGAGGAACCACGGCTTTCCCTGTGCCGCCAGCTCCTTGCCGCGGCCGCGCAGCCAGCTCACGCCCATCGCCGAAATGATGCCGTCGTGCAGGTAGCCGCCGCGGGTGGACGCGATGATGTCGCCGACGCCGAAGTAATCGCTGAAGCAGTACGCCTCCA
>JBDHRR010000184.1:0-5114 GCA_039807685.1 Burkholderiales bacterium | reverse complement strand
ATTCTCCGGCGGCGCCGTATGGCGGATGGCCGGGGGTGGCCGGGGTGCCGCGATGCGCGGTCGTGCGCGCATGCGCGACCTCGTCGAAGATCTCCCGACTCGTTCGCTTCTCGTTCACGTGACGATCGAAGATCACCTTGAAGAAGACCGGCACGAAGAAGATCGCGAGGAACGTCGCCGCCAGCATTCCGCCGACCACCCCGGTGCCGACCGAGTGCCGGGCGCCGGCGCCGGCGCCGGTCGACAGCGCGAGCGGCAACACGCCGAAGATGAAGGCGAGCGAGGTCATGAGGATCGGGCGGAAGCGCAGGCGCGCCCCTTCCACCGCGGCGGCCGACGCCGACAGTCCCTCCTCGTGCTTGTAGAGCGCGAACTCGACGATGAGGATGGCGTTCTTCGCGGCGAGCCCCAGCAGCGTGACGAGGCCGATCTGGAAATACACGTCGCTCGTGAGGTGGCGTGCCCACACTGCGACGAGCGCACCGAACGTACCGAACGGCAGCGCAAGGAGCACCGCGAGCGGAAGCGACCAGCGTTCGTATTGCGCGGCGAGGATCAGGAACACCATGAGGACGGCGAGGCCGAGCGCGAAGGTCGACGCGCCGCCCGATTGCTTCTCCTGGTACGAGGCGCCGCCCCAGTCGAAACTGAAATCGGACGGCAGCACCTCGTTGGCGATCGCCTCGACGCGGGCGATCGCCTGCCCCGAGCTGTAGCCGGGCGCGGCCTGGCCGATGATCTTCACCGCCGGCACGTTGTTGAAGCGGTCGAGTGAATCGGGGCCCGACGCGTATTTCACCGTTACCAGCGAGGACAGCGGCACCATCTCGCCGCTCGCGCTGCGCACGTACACGCCGGTGATGTCGTCGGGCTTCTTGCGGAACTGCGGCTCCGAGGACATCAGCACCTGCCAGGTGCGGCCGTACTTGTTGAAGTCGTTGACGTAATACGTGCCCATCGTCGCCGACAGCGTGTTGAAGATGTCGCTGATCGGCACCCCGAGCTTCTTCGCCTTCTCGCGGTCGACGTCGACGAAGAGCTGCGGCACCGCCGCGTGCCACAGCGTCTGCGCGCCGCCCAGTTGCGGGTCGGCATTGGCGCGGGCGAGGAACGCGTTCTTCACCTCGTCGAGCTTCGCCGCGCCGCCGTTGCCGCGATTCTGGATGTAGAGCTCGTAGCCACCGGTGGTGCCGAGACCGAAGATCGGCGGCGGATTGAACGCGAGCACCAGCGCTTCCTTGATGTGCGCGGTCTTGGCGAAGAGCTCGCCGACGAGTTGCTGCACCGTGACGTCACGCTCGTCCCACGGCACCTGCGAGACGAAGAGCGTGGCGGCGTTGTTGCGGAAGCCGCCACCGATGAAGTCGAAGCCGGTGAAGCTGACCACGTAGCGGTTCGCCGGATTGCTGCGGATCGCCGCCTCGACCTCGTCGACGACCTTCTGCGTGCGTTCCAGCGTCGCGCCGTCGGGAAGGATCACCGCCGAGATGAAGAAGCCCTGGTCCTCGTCGGGAACGAGGCTGCCCGGCGTGATCCGCCACATGAACACGGCCGCGGCGACCATCAACGCGAAGAGCGTGAGGGCGACGATGCCGTGCCGGATCAGGAACGCCACCCCGTGCGTGTAGCGATCGCGGAAGCCGTCGAAGCGGTCATTGAACCAGCGAAAGAAGCCGCGCGGCTCAACGTGTGGTTTGAGGATCAGCGCGCACAGCGCCGGCGAGAGCGTGAGGGCCACGAAGCCCGAGATCACCACCGACATGGCGATGGTGACCGCGAACTGCCGGTACAGCTGGCCGGTGAGCCCCCCCAGGAAGGCGATCGGCACGAACACCGCGACGAGGGTGAGCACGATGGCGATGATCGGTCCGGTCACCTCCTTCATGGCCTTGATCGCGGCGTCGCGCGGCGCGAGGCGCTCCTCGCTCATGAGCCGCTCGACGTTCTCCAGCACGACGATGGCGTCGTCGACGACGATCCCGATCGACAGCACCATCGCGAACAGCGTCAGCGTGTTGATCGAATAGCCGAGGGCGAGGATCCCCGCGAAGGTGCCGATCAGCGCCACGGGCACCGCCGCGAACGGAATGATGGCCGCCCGCCAGCTCTGCAGGAAGAGGTAGACGACGAGGAAGACGAGCAGCATGGCCTCGCCCAGCGTCTTCACCACCTCCTGGATCGACACCTCGACGAAGCGCGTCGTGTCGAAGGCGATCGAATAGGCAAGCCCGGCCGGGAAACGCTCGGCGAGTCGTGCGAGCTCGGCGCGCGACGACTGCGCGACGGCCAGCGCATTGGCGCCCGGCGCGAGGAAGATCCCGATGAGCGTCGCCGGCTTGCCGTTGTAGCGGCCGTTGAACTCGTAGTCGCGCGAACCCAGCTCGACGCGGGCGACGTCGGCGAGCCGCACCGTCGAGCCGTCGGGGTTGGCGCGCACGATGATCTGCTCGAACTCCTTGGGATCGGACATTCGCCCGCGTGTGGTCACGGTGAACACGAGATCCTGGTTCCGGGCGGCCGGCGCCTGCCCGATCTTGCCCGCCGCGAATTGCGCGTTCTGGTCGTTGACTGCGGCGATCACGTCCGCCGGCGCCATCTTGAGCTGCGCCAGACGATCGGGCTTCAGCCAGATGCGCATTGCGTAGTCCTTGGCGCCGAAGATCTGCACGTTGGTCGTGCCCGGCAGGCGCTTGATCTCGTCGAGGACGTTGAGCGTGATGTAGTTGCTGATGAAGAGGTCGTCGAACGCGTCGTCGGGGGAGTAGAAGGCGACGACCTGCAGGAACGACGAGCTGCCGCGTTCGACCGTCACGCCCTGCCGGCGCACTTCCTCGGGCAGACGCGGCTCGACCTGCTTCACGCGGTTGTTGACGTTGACCGTGGCGATGTCGATGTCGGTGCCGATCTCGAACGTGACCTGGATCTGCGCGATCCCGTTCGACGCCGAGTTGGAGCTCATGTACATCATGCCCGGGACGCCATAGATGGCATTCTCGAGCGGCGCCGCGACGGTCTGCTCGACGACCTGCGCGGAGGCACCCGGGTAGACCGCCTGAACGGTGACCACGGGCGGGGCAATCTCGGGATACTGCGCGACCGGCAGCACCCGCATCGCGGCGAGGCCGGCCAGCACGATGAAGATCGAGATGACCGCGGCAAAGATCGGGCGGTCGATGAAGAAACGGGAGATCATGGTCGGGTTCGCCGGACGTCAGGACTTGGGGCCGGCGGGTGCCGCCCCGGCTGGCGGGGAGCCGCCGGTGCCGGGTGGGCCACCGGCGGGTGGTGCGCCGCCGAGGACGATCGGCGCACCCGGCCGCAGCTTCGACACCCCGTCGACGATCACCGTGTCGCCGGGCTGCAGCCCCTTCTCGACGATCCACAGATTGACGCCGTTGGCCACCGCCCACTCGCCCAGTTGCACGACGCGCACTTCCGCGACGTCCTTGCCGTCCTTGTCCTTGCCGGCGACGTAGACGAACTTCCCCTGCGGGCTGTCCATCACGGCGACCTGCGGCACCGCGAGCGCGCGGTTGCGCGTGGCGCCCATGAGCTTGACGCGCACGAATTGCCCCGGCTTCAGGGCGCGATCGGCGTTGGGCACTTCGGCGCGTACTTCGAACGTACCCGTGGTCGGATTGACGCGCGTATCGGCGAAGTTGATGCGTCCCTTGCGCTCGAGCACCGACCCGTCGGAGAGCTGCACCGCGACGTCGAAGGCCCAATCCTTGGGCATCGTGAGTCGGCCTTCCTTCACGGCGCGTGCGAGCAGCAACTCCTCGTTCTCGGCGATGGAGAACGGGATCCACATCGGATCGACCTGCGAGATGGTGGTGAGCAGCGTGTCGTTGGCGGTCACGAGGCTGCCTTCCGATTTCGGGGCGCGGCTCGTGAGCCCGGCGATCGGTGCCTTCACATCGGTGTAGCCCAGATTGAGCCTGGCTTCATCGAGACGCGCCTGCGCGGCCTGCACCCCGGCCTTGGCGAGGTCCAGGTTGGATTGCGCATCGTCGGCCTCTTTCTGTCCGACGGCGCGCTTCTCGGCGAGCGGCTTGAGGCGCGCCAGCTCGCGCTCGGCCTGCGCCTGCTGCGCCTGCGTGCGCGCGAGATCGGCCTGGAGAGCGGCGACCTGCGCCGCGAGCGGACGCGGATCGATGACGAAGAGGGGCTGCCCGGCGCGCACCTGCGCACCCTCCTGGAAGAGCTTCTTCTCGAGAATGCCGGTGACCCGCGCCCGGACCTCGACTTCCTTCGACCCCGTCGTCTGCCCGACGTACTCGTAGACCGCGGGAAGCGTCTGCGGCTCGATCCTGAGGGTGGTGACCTGGGCGGGTGGAAAGCCGTGAAATCCTTGCGGCTGGGGACCTTGTCCGCAGGCTGCGATGAGGGCGGTGAGGGCTCCCGCGGCGGTGAGCGTCGCCGTACGGGTTGCGCGAGCACGAAGAGAGAGGGTCATCGGTGGCAGGTCCTGGGGTCGCGGGGCCATCCCGGATGCGGGATGACGGACGGCACGGGCCGCGGGATCGGAAGTGACGGGGTTCGGGCGGGACGGCAGTGGGGCGGCATTGTGCCGCAATCCGATGCACGGCCCGCGATACCGGCCGCGTGCGGGTGGTGTCGGTTCGGGCCCTTGCAATGGCCGGGCATTTTACATACATTCATGAATGTTTGTAAAGTAGACAGCGGAGCCGACGCCCGATGGTGCGCAAGACGAAGGAAGCCTCACAGGCAGCGCGGGCGCGCCTGCTCGACGCCGCGCAAGGCCTGTTCCGCGAACGCGGGGTGACGCGCACCTCGCTCACCGATATTGCGGCCGGCGCCGGCATGACCCGGGGTGCGGTCTACTGGCACTTCAAGGACAAGGCCGATCTTTTCCGCGCCATGTGCGAGCGCGCGACGCTGCCGCTCGAGGCGAGTTTCGACCGTGCCGACGCCGATGCGCCGGACGATCCCTTCGCCACGCTGCGCTCGCGATCGATCGCGGCGCTGCGGTATCTCGCCGACGACCCGCAGGTGCAATGCGTCTTCGAGATCGTCTTCCACAAGAGCGAGCTCGTCGACGAACTCGCCGGCCTCGCCTCGGCGCGGCGTCACGATCACGACGCCTGTCTCGT
>JBDHRR010000183.1:0-5146 GCA_039807685.1 Burkholderiales bacterium | reverse complement strand
TGGGTGGTCTCGCCGGCGCGCAGACGATGACGGCGGCGCTCGCGGCGGTTCAGGAGCGATCGGGCAGTTCGGTCGCGGTGCTGGGCTATTCCGGCACCGTGGCCATCGGCCACATCCTGCTGACCACCTGGGGTACGGTCATCGTTCGCCTGCTCGCGTAGCAGCCCGCCGGGGCGCGTGCCGCGCCGGCGGCGACACAGCCGGGGTGTCGTCCGCCTTGTGCGCTACTCTTCGATCGCGAGAACGTCGGCCCGGTACGTGCGGCTCGCCATGAGGAAGGCACCGGCGGCAGGAAAACACAGCAGCGACGTCAGCGCCAGTGCCGTCGGTAGACCGAAGTGGTCAGAGACGGCGCCGGCGAGAAACGGACCCAACGCAAAGCCGAGGAGATTCGGGATCGTGGCGCCAATCGCCGCCGCCGTGGCGCGCATCCGGGAGGGTGCCGTATCGATCGCCACGGCATTCATGGGACCCACCGACGACGCCGCGGCAAACGCTCCCACTGCCAGCAGGGCGGCCTGCACCCAGCCGGGCACATCGAGCATGAACGCGGGTGTGAGCGATGCCCCGGCCACCAGCGCGCCGACGATCGACACCTGCAGCCGGCCGCACGGATGGCTTCGCTGGCGGCGATCGGCGAGGTTGCCCCAGACCGCCATGCCGATGCCGCTCATGAGGATGATCGCGGCAGTGAGGACGGCGGCGGTCTGTCCCGAGAATCCTTGCTCGCGCTCGAGGTAGGTCGGCATCCACGCGAAGATGACCGCCGCCGGCAGCAGTTGCAGTCCGGCGCCGATGCACGTCACGACGAGCGTGCGCGTTTGCAGCAGCAGGAGCAGCGCGCGCGGCGCGGCGGCGTCACCGGCCCGCTTGGCTGAGGTGAGCGCGGCACCGTCCCATTCCGGACGCCGCAGCAGGAGGAGCGCCGCCGCAAGGACCACACCCGGCAGGCCTGCCGCGACGAACCCTGCGCGCCACCCCCACTGGCCCACGACCAGCCCGCCGAGGAGCATTCCGCCGAGTGATCCCAGGATGGTCGCGAGGAAGAATGCGCCGAGTATCGAGCTGCGGCGCTCGCGCGGAAAGAGGCCCGCGAGCAGCGCCGCGCTCGTCGCCCCGAAGGCGGCCTCGCCGACGCCCACGAGCCCGCGCATCGCGATCAATCCGCCATACGACGTCGTGAACGCCGCACCGATCGTGGCGCCGCTCCACACGAGCGCCATCCCCACCAGGCTTCCAATCCGGCTCCAGCGATCGGCGACCATGGACAGCGGGATCGCGCAGACGGCGATCATCACCGACACGATCGAGGCGAGCGAGCCCAAGGCGCGATCGGACAGACCCCACTCGGCCTTCAACGGGCCGAACATCGTCGCCACGACCGTTCGATCGAGATAGTTGACCGCCATCAGTGCGAACAGCAGCACGAAGGTGGTTCGCATGGACGCCATGACGTGCCGCGAGAGGGAACGGGCGGCTACCGTTGCAGCCCGGACGTCAGCGGTGCGGGTGTCGCGCGACGAGGCCATCCGCCTCGTCGGTGAGCGCCGCCTCGCGACGGCGCTGCGCGGAGAGGCCCACGAGCTCGTTGAATTCGTCGAACGTCGCCATGCGCGCCTGCGCGTCGGCGGTCGTTCCCGTGCGGCGCAACGTGGCGAAGAGCTCGCGCAGCGCGTGCGCGATGGCGTAGGTGGCGGCCACCGGAAAGACGACCGCCGCGTA
Source organism: Burkholderiales bacterium (assembly GCA_039807685.1). GTDB lineage: Bacteria > Pseudomonadota > Gammaproteobacteria > Burkholderiales > Casimicrobiaceae > VBCG01. Next base: position 3,424 of record JBDHRR010000183.1, on the reverse strand, counting down.
GCCGATCGCTTCGAGCTCGGCGGCGGCAAGGATCGGCGAGCGGCCCTGCTCGACGTTGTTGGCGAGGCAGGGGCCGGGCACCTCGCGACAGATCCGGCGCATCTGCTCGACGTCGGTCGGCGCTTCGACGAAGAGGAGGTCGGCGCCTGCCTCGCGAGCGATGCAAGCGCGCTCGATCGCCTCGTCGATGCCATGCACCGCGAGCGCATCGGTGCGCGCCATGACGACGAGATCGGGGTCGGTGCGCGCATCGAGCGCCGAGCGGATCTTGGCGATCCATTCGGCGGTCGGGACGACCGCCTTGCCCGTCATGTGGCCGCAGCGCTTCGGGAACACCTGGTCCTCGATGAAGAGGCCGGCAACACCGGCGCGCTCGTACAGGCGCACGGCGCGGGCGACGTTGGTCACGTTGCCGAAGCCCGTATCGGCGTCGGCGAGAATCGGCAGCGTGGTGGCATCGGCGATGCGCGCATACATCGACGCCATCTCGGTGAGTGACAATTGCGAGGAGTCCGGCGCACCCAGGAGCGTCGCCGTGGCGCTGTAGCCGCCTTGCGTGATCGCCTCGAAGCCAGCGGCTTGCGCGAGCTTGGCGCCGAGCGCGTCGTGCACGCCGGGCAGCACGACGATGCGCGGGGCGCGGATGAGGGCCTGCAAACGGGTCGTGGGGCGCATGTGCGGAGATCTCGAAGCGTTCTCGTGCCGGTCGGGCGGCTGCGATTCTCGCACGAGCGACGCCCGTCGGCCGTGCGCACTCGACGCCGCCGCGCGTCGACGGGCCCGCCCGCGTTGACCGCAGTCAAGCCGCGTCGGTGCGCGAGCGGCCATACTGGGTGTCGTCGACAGCGGATCCGCACATGGCGAACGAGCACGGCCAGCACGCGGCAGGCAGTGGGGCGCGAGACAGCGAGCTCTCGCCGGGCGACCAGGCGCGCCTCGTCGCCGCGCTGCGCGCGGTCTTGCGACCGGAAGCCTCGGCCTCCGCGGTGCGCGTCATCGAAACGCACCTCTCGTACGTGCTCCTCACCGGCGCGCACGCCTACAAGATCAAGAAGGCGCTGTCGCTCGGCTTCGCTGATTTCTCGACGCTCGCGCGCCGTCGACATTACTGCAACGAGGAGATCCGCCTCAATCGACGCCTCGCGCCGGCGATCTATCTCGACGTGGTGCCGATCGCCGGCAGCATCGACGTGCCGGTGGCCGGCGGCGTCGGGGAGCCGATCGAATACGCGGTCCGCATGTGCGAATTCCCGCAGGAGGCGCTGCTCAGCCACGAGATCGAGCGCGGCGCACTCACCCGGCCCGACGTCGATGCGCTTGCCGCTATCGTGGCGGCATTCCACGGCCGCATCGCGGTGGCCGACGCGGCCGCCGGCCATGGCTCGCCGGCCGACGTGCTCGCCTACGCGCGCGAGAACTTCGAGCAGCTGGAGCGCTTGCGCAGCGACCCCGCCGAGCGCGCCGCGCTGGCCGCGCTGCGGGCGTGGACCGAGCGCAGCTTCGAGGCGCTGCGCCCGACGATCGCGGCGCGTGCCGCCGCCGGCTTCGTGCGCGAGTGTCACGGCGATCTGCATTTGGGCAACATCGCGCGCATCGACGACGACATCGTGGTGTTCGACGGGATCGACTTCAACGACCACCTGCGCTGGATCGATGTCGTCAGCGAGATCGCCTTCACCGCGATGGACCTCGAGGCACGCGGTCGACGCGACCTCGCCTTCCGCTTCGTCGATGCCTACCTCTCCATCAGCGGCGACTACGCGGGCTTGGCGCTCCTGTCGTTCTACGTCGCCTACCGGGCGCTGGTGCGCGCCAAGGTCGCCGCGCTGCGCGCGCCCCAGGTCGCCGGCGCCGCCCGCGCCGCCTGCGACGACGAGTGTCGCGCCTATGTCGCCTTGGCACGGCGCCATGCCGCACCCGGCGCGGCGGCGATCGTCATCACGCACGGCTTCTCGGGCTCCGGGAAGACCACGCGATCGCAGGCGTTCCTCGAGCAGGTGGGCGCGGTACGCGTGCGCACCGACGTCGAGCGCAAGCGCCTTGCGGGTCTCGCGGCCACCGCGCATTCGGGCGCCGCGCTCGACGCGGGGCTCTATGCCGCCGATGCGACGCGCGCGACCTACGAGCGCGTCGCCGCACTCGCCCGCACGATCGTCGGCTCGGGTCGGGTGGCGATTCTCGATGGAACGTTCCTCCAGCGCTGGCAGCGCGACCTGACCCGCGCGCTCGCCGATGAGTTGCAGGTGCCGTTTGCGATCCTGTCGTTCGAGGCGAAGCGCGCCACGCTCGAGCGGCGCATCGTGGCCCGCTCGCTCACCGGCGGTGACGCGTCCGAAGCCGATCTCCGGGTGCTCACCCGGCAGCTCGCCACGCACGAGCCGCTGGCGGCCGATGAGCTGCCCGACGTCGTCCGCTGCGACGCCGAGGCCCCGCTCGTCGATGCTTTCCAGCCGCAGGCCTGGGACACCGTCCGAAACCGGCTGGGACTCGCGCCGCACGCGGATGACGTGCCGGCCGCGGCCGTCCAGAGGAGGATGCGATGAAGCGCGACCACGATTCCCGCGACGCGGCGGCCACCCTCGCCGCCGCCCGCGCCTACGCGGCACTCGGCTGGTCGGTCATACCCGTCGAGGCGCGCGGCAAGCGACCCGGCCTGCCCTGGCTCGAATTCCAGAAGCGGCGCGCGTCGCCGGCCGAGATCGACGACTGGTTCACGCATCGCCGCGACGCAAATGTTGGCGTGGTGACCGGCGCGATTTCGGGGATCGTGGTGCTCGACGTCGACGCCGACCACAGCGGCATTGCGAGCCTGCAGCGCCTGGCGATCGAGTACGGGCCGTTGCCGGTGACCGTCGAGGCGCGGACCGGCGGCGGCGGGCGGCACCTGTACTTCGCACACCCGGGTGTAACCATCGCCAACCGCGTTGGCCTCTTTCCGGGCATCGACGTGCGTGGCGACGGCGGGTGCATCGTCACGCCGCCGTCGCTGCACGCGAGCGGGCGTCATTACACGTGGGCGGGTGGACGTGGGCCGAACGAGGTCGCCGTCGCGGCGCTGCCGGCGTGGCTGCGCGACGTGCTGCAGCCGCGAACTGCGCGTCCGGGCGAAAAAGGGATCGGCAGTACCCGGACTTCGGGCTAGAATGCCCCAGAATCGAGCAGAGTCGGCCGGGGCGGAGACAACGTCGACGTCCCGGGACCATAGCAACCACCACCGGAGATCACTCGATGTTCGCACGCCCGATCCTGACCGCCGCGTTCGCCGCGGCGCTCGCCTTTTCCCTCCCGGCCGCTGCCCAGCAGCCGATCGTCATCAAATTCAGCCACGTCGTCGCCGAGCACACGCCGAAGGGCCAGGGTGCGCTGAAGTTCAAGGAACTGGCCGAGAAGAAGCTTCCCGGCAAGGTCCAGGTCCAGGTCTTTC
>JBDHRR010000182.1:0-5218 GCA_039807685.1 Burkholderiales bacterium | reverse complement strand
CGCTGCGTGAAGACCGTTTGCGCGACGGCGTTGGGATCGGGCTCGAAGCCCGGGATGACCTCCTGAGGCAGCGTGAGCCGGATCAGCTTCTCGATGTCGCGCAGGAACGTGCGCTCGTCCACGCAGACGAGCGAGATCGCTTCGCCGGTAGCGCCTGCGCGCCCCGTACGGCCGATGCGGTGCACGTAGTCCTCGGGAACGTTGGGCAGGTCGAAGTTGACGACGTGCGGCAACTGGTCGATGTCGATGCCGCGGGCGGCGATGTCGGTGGCCACCAGGGCCCGCACCCGGCCGGCCTTGAAGTCGGCCAGAGCCTTGGTGCGGGCGTTCTGGCTCTTGTTGCCGTGGAGCGCCGCAGCGCGGATGCCGTCGTCTTCGAGTGCGCGCGCGAGCTTGTCGGCGCCGTGCTTGGTGCGCGTGAATACGAGCACCTGCTGCCAGCGATGATGACCCATGAGCCACGAGAGGACTCGGCTCTTGTCCTCGCGATTCACGGGATGTACGCGCTGCTCGATCATGTCCACGGTGGAATTCGGGGGCGCGACCTCGATGGTGCGCGGGTTGTCGAGGAGATCGTTGGCGAGCGCCTTGATCTCGCGCGAAAACGTCGCCGAGAAGAGAAGGTTCTGCCGCTGCCGGGGCAATGCGGCGAGCACGCGTCGCACGTCGGGGATGAAGCCCATGTCGAGCATGCGATCGGCCTCGTCGAGGACGAACACCTCGATGCGCGAGAAGTCGATGTTGCGCTGGCCGTGGTGATCGAGCAGGCGTCCCGGCGTGGCGACGACGATGTCGACCCCGCGCCGCAGTTGCGTGGTTTGCGGGCCGAAGCCGACACCGCCGAAGAGCGCCATCGAGGTGAGCGGGGAATGCTTGCCGTAGGCCCTGATCGACGCCTCGACCTGTGCGGCGAGTTCGCGCGTGGGGACGAGGATCAGGCCGCGGACGGGCCGGCGGCCGCCCCCGGGACGCGATGCGGGCGCCTTCGACAGGCGCTGGAGCATCGGCAGCACGAATCCCGCCGTCTTGCCGGTGCCGGTCTGCGCGCCGGCGAGGAGATCGCCACCGGCGAGGACGGCCGGAATGGCTTGCAACTGAATGGGGGTGGGCACCGTATAGCCTTGGTCGGCAACGGCGCGCACCAGCGTCTCGGAAAGTCCGAGCGTCGAAAATGACATGAACTGCTTTCGTTGTTGTGCTCGGCCATTCGCTCCCGCGGTGGGAGCGGCCAGTCAGGACCGAACAGGGCTGGACGACGAATCGTCGGGAGGTCGAATGCGACTGCGACAAGGGGACTGGAACAAGCGTCGCAGTTCGCATCATACCGCGTCGGTGGCAGAACGACGATCGAAGTGTTCAAACCGCCAGGCCCGCCGTGGGCGAGCGGCAGGTAGCAGCGCGATTCACGACGAGCGATGCGGCACCGACCGTCGTCGCGGCGCATCACGCCGCGAAAGGGAGTTGAATTACCGCACGATGAGCTATACTATTAGCACTCGGAACAGGTGAGTGCTAGCAGCGCCGCCCCACGTTTCGCGAGGAAGACTTCGCACGTCCGGGATCGCGGACTCTACGCGATCGGCGACGGTCCCCGTCCCAGGAGTGGGAAATCTGCGAATGTCGCTTCAGTCAATCTTTTCAACAGGAGTGAGTGCTAACTATGAAGCTGCGTCCCCTGCACGACCGCGTGATCGTCAAGCGGCTCGAGGAAGAACGTAAAACGGCGGGTGGGATCGTGATCCCCGATACCGCCGCCGAAAAGCCGTCGATGGGCGAAGTCATCGCCGTCGGCCCGGGCAAGACCGATGACAACGGCAAGCTCATTCCGGTCGGCGTGAAGGCCGGCGACAAGATCCTCTTCGGCAAGTACTCGGGCCAGGAATTCAAGATGGACGGCGCCGATTACCTGCACATGCGCGAAGACGACATCATCGGCATCGTCGGCTAGAGCACATCCCCGAATACGCATCAGGAGAATTGAACTATGGCAGCCAAAGACGTCCGCTTCGGCGAGAGCGCCCGCAACCGCATGGTGGTTGGGGTGAATATCCTCGCCAACGCCGTGAAGATCACCCTCGGCCCCAAGGGCCGCAACGTCGTCCTCGAGCGCAGTTTCGGCGCGCCGACGATCACCAAGGACGGTGTGTCGGTGGCGAAGGAAGTCGAGCTCAAGGACAAGTTCGAGAACATGGGCGCGCAGATGGTGAAGGAAGTCGCGTCCAAGACGTCCGACGTGGCCGGTGACGGCACCACGACGGCCACCGTGCTCGCCCAATCGATCGTCACCGAAGGCATGAAGTTCGTCGCCGCCGGCATGAACCCGATGGATCTGAAGCGCGGCATCGACAAGGCCGTGGTGGCCATCGTCGACGAGCTGAAGAAGATCAGCAAGCCTTGCTCGACCAGCAAGGAAATCGCGCAGGTCGGCTCGATCTCGGCGAACGCCGACGAGTCGATCGGCAAGACCATCGCCGAAGCGATGGACAAGGTCGGCAAGGAAGGCGTCATCACCGTCGAAGACGGCAAGGGGCTCGAGAACGAGCTCGACCTGGTCGAGGGCATGCAGTTCGATCGCGGCTACATCTCGCCGTACTTCATCAACAATCCCGACAAGCAGGTCGCGGCACTGGACGACCCGTTCATCCTCCTGCACGACAAGAAGATCAGCAACATCCGCGATCTCCTGCCGCTGCTCGAGCAGGTCGCCAAGGCCGGCAAGCCGCTGCTCATCATCGCCGAGGACGTCGACGGCGAGGCGCTCGCCACGCTGGTGGTCAACAACATCCGCGGCATCCTGAAGACCACGGCGGTCAAGGCACCCGGCTTCGGTGATCGGCGCAAGGCGATGCTCGAAGACATCGCGATCCTCACCGGCGGCACGGTCATCGCGGAAGAACTGGGCCTCAAGCTCGAGAATGCCTCGCTCAAGGACCTGGGTCGTGCCAAGCGCGTCGAGATCGGCAAGGAAGACACGACGATCATCGACGGCGCCGGCGAGAAGGCGGCGATCGAAGCCCGCGTGAAGAACATCCGCAAGCAAGTCGAGGAAGCCACCTCCGACTACGACAAGGAAAAGCTGCAGGAGCGCGTGGCGAAGCTCGCCGGCGGCGTTGCCCTGATCAAGGTGGGCGCGGCGACCGAAGTCGAGATGAAGGAGAAGAAGGCGCGCGTCGAGGACGCGCTGCACGCCACGCGTGCGGCGGTCGAGGAAGGCATCGTTCCGGGTGGCGGCGTCGCCTACATCCGCGCGCGGGCCAGCCTCAAGGGACTCAAGGGCGCCAATCCCGATCAGGATGCGGGCATCAAGATCGTGCTGCGCGCGATCGAGGAGCCGCTGCGGATGATCGTTGCCAATGCCGGTGACGAGCCTTCGGTCGTCGTCAACAAGGTCGTCGAAGGCAAGGGCAACTACGGCTTCAATGCGGCGACGGGTGAATACGGCGACTTGGTCGATATGGGCGTTCTCGACCCGACCAAGGTCACGCGCTTCGCGCTGCAGAACGCAGCGTCGGTGGCCTCGCTGATGCTCACGACCGATGCCATGATCGCGGAACTGCCCAAGGACGAGAAGCCGATGGGCGCCCCCGGTGGCGGCATGGGCGGCATGGGCGACATGGACATGTAGTTCAGGTATCGGGGATCGGAGGTCAGGGATCGGTAACGGCCCGGGCCGAAGCTCCCGCGCAATAGTGAAAAGCCCGGCCTCGTGCCGGGCTTTTCGCTTGTCGGCGGTGCGCCAACGCAATGAGCCGCCGCGTGCCGTCGCGGTGCAATCATGTGAGCCAAGTTCGCCTCAGAGGGCCAACATGATTTAGACTACAAATTGTCGGGCGTTCGGGAGCGGCCAGGTCGTATCAAGGCCGGACGTCGTCAAGGGTGGTCGCTCGGCGAAGAACAACGAATGCGGCGCGGCATGCGGATGCCGACGCGGGAGAGCGTGTGATCACTCAGGGAGTCCTGTTCGCGCTCGTGATCGTCGTCCTGGTGGCGGTGGTCGCGTGGGGCTTCGTGCGGCGCAGCCAGGCGACGCGAGGCAGCGGGCAGAACGGTCAGGACTCGCCGCACACGGTCGCGCAGTGGACCGAGGGCGAGACCACGCGCCTCCTGTCGTCGGCGGAATTGCCCGGACTCTATCTCTTGCGGCCGCGCTTCCTGAGCAAGGCCGAGGGCGTCGTCTATCTCCTGCTCAAGGCGGCGTTTCCGCGCAACGAGATCTTCGCGCGCGTGCGTCTCGCCGATGTCCTGCAGGTGAAGGTCGGTCCGCAGGGGATGGAGCGGCTGCGCGCTTTCCGCAAGATCGCCAACCAGCAAGTGGGGTTCGTCGTCTGCGATCGCGACATGGCGATCCTTGCCATCGTCGACGCGAAGGAGCCCGATCAGGTCGTCAATCCGCGCGACGAGAAACTCGAGGTCATCAAGCAGCGTTGCCTGCAGGCGGCGCAGGTGAAGTACATCTGCGTCTATCCGCCGCAGTTGCCCCGCTATCGCGAACTGCGCGAGCAGATCCTGGGTCCGGCGGCCGATATGGTGCAGTAGGTCGGTTCGCTCAGCGGGCGGCGCGCCCCCGTTCGAGATCGAGGAGCTTCTGCTTGCGGGCGAGGCCGCCGCCGTAACCCACGAGCGCGCCGTCGGATCCGATCACGCGATGACAGGGCACGATGATCGCCAGGCGATTGTCGCCGTTGGCGCGACCGATCGCGCGCACTGCCTGCGGCTGCCCCACCGCTGCTGCCAGCGCCGCGTACGATACCGTCGTGCCGGCCGGGATGCGCTGCAGCGCCCGCCACACGCGGATCTGGAACGGAGAGCCGTCGAGCACGAGCGGGGTGTCGAAGGTGACGCGCTCGCCGGCGAAATACTCGCGCAACTCGCGCTCGATCTGCGCGAGGTGCCGATGCGGTCCGGGCAGCGCCCGGGCGTGCAGGCGCGCCTGCAGCGTCGCCAGCGCTCGCTCGAGCCCGCGGCGATCGACGAAATCGAGGAGGTGCAGGCCGCGATCATCGGCGAGCGCCAGCATTGCGCCGAGCGGAGTGTCGATCCATGCCGCGTGCAGCACGCCGATGTCACGTGCTCGCGACGGCGGACTGCCGACCAGACGCGTGAAGGCGTCGCGGAAGCCGCTCGCGGATTCGAAGCCCTGGTCGAGTTGGGAGTCGAGCACGGTCTTTCCCTTTCGTATGTCCTGGAGCGCGCGCCCCATGCGTCGCGCCCGGTGATA
>JBDHRR010000181.1:0-5220 GCA_039807685.1 Burkholderiales bacterium | reverse complement strand
CTGTTCGGATGGCACGCGGCGCTATTCCCGACCGGCTACTCCGGCATGAACAAAATCGCCATCGGCCAGTGGCGCGACGATGCCGCCGGGCCGATGCAGGTGGTTTCGGGCCCGGTGGGACGACGCAAGGTTCACTTTCAGGCGCCGCCCGCCGACGTGGTGCCCGCCGAGACGGCGCGGTTCTTGGCATGGGCCAACGAGGAAACCGGCGAGCCCGCACTCATCAAGGCCGGGCTGGCGCATCTGTGGTTCGTGACGCTGCACCCCTTCGACGACGGCAACGGACGCATCGCGCGCGCCGTGGGCGATCTGTTCCTGGCCCGCGCCGACGGCAGCCCGCAGCGCTTCTATAGCCTATCGGCCCAGATCCAGCGCGAGCGCAAGGACTACTACGATGCGCTGGAGCGCACCCAGAAGGGCACGCTCGACGCCACCGGCTGGTTGTCATGGTTCCTCGGTACGCTCGGGCGCGCCGTCACCAGCGCGCAGTGCACGCTGGACGCCGTGCTGGTCAAGACGCGTTTTTGGCAACGCTGGGCAGGCACGCCGCTGAACGAGCGGCAGGTGAAGCTCCTCAACCGCCTGCTCGACGGCTTCGAGGGCAAGCTCACCAGCAGCAAGTGGGCCGCCATCGCGAAGTGCTCGCCCGACACCGCGCTGCGCGACATCACGCAACTGCTGGAACTGGGCGTGTTGAAGAGGTCGCCCGGCGGCGGGCGCAGCACGGGCTACGAGCTGGCGGCCAGTAGGCCGGTGGCACAAATGGAGTGATCAGACGGGCAGCGATGCCAAGGCCTGCCGCAACGATCTGCGCTGTTCACCCGGATCAATTCTTCCGTCGATGCCCCGATCCTCTGCTTCTTGCTGCGTATTTCGCGCGATGCCGGGCAGGGTTTTCGCGTGAAGCCGGACAGCATTTCGCGCTGATGGCGGACATGCCGTCCTTCGACGTTTCCGCGACCACCTGGGTGTGCGGATCGATCATGTCGGATCGCGTGCCGCCGTTGCCCCGCCCACGGGTCGGACTGGGCAACGACGTGGCAGCGCTTACTTCTTGGCCGCGGCGGCCGGCTCGACTGCGACGGCCATCGCCTGCGTGAACGTCGCCTCGACCTGGTCGCCCTTCGCGACGCGCTTGAACTGCTCCGGATCCGGAATGCGCAGGTCGACCGTCTGCTTCGGTCCCTTGAGCGTGACGGTCTGCTTGGCCGGATCGGTCGCGATCACGTCCGCGACGACCGTCACCTGGCGCCCAACGGCGCCCGCCGGCATCTCGCCCGGCTTGGCGCCCACGGCACCGGATTTGTCGGTGCGCGCGACGACCAGTCCGCCGCCCTTCTTGAGTTCGAGCGTCAGCGCCTCGACGTACCGCATGTCGACGCTGTCGCCGACCTTCAGCTTGTCGAAGTTCTTCACGTCCGGGCCAGCCGTAACGGTCATCTCGTTGCCTTGCGGACCCTTGAGCGTGATGTCCCGCGTCTTGGCGTCGAGCGCGGTGATCGTGGCCGTGACCTTCACGGTCTGCGCAATCACGGCCTTGCCGGGCGCGGTGGCCACGGCAGCACCACCGGTCTGGGCATGCAGCGGCGTCGCCAGGGTCATGGCGAGCGAAACGGCGATGGCCGTCGAGAGCTTGTTCATGGTGATTCCCCTATCGAGTGAATGTGTACGCGGGCGGCAGGCGTCGCCCGGTGCGGCGCGCATGATACGCGACCCGCCGGCGCGCGTTACTTGTCCGTGACGGCCGTCCAGCCGGGTCCCGGCGCATACAACTTCATCGCGACCGCCTTCTTCGCGGTGTTGCGACCCAGATCGGATTGGTACACCTTGCCGTCCTGGTTGACGATGAACGTCATGATCCCGGAGCTGCCGTACTTCGCGGGATAGGCCACCACCGCGAAGCCGCCGATCGCGCGTCCGTGTACCACGTAATCGAACGCCGGTGCATCGGCCATCTTGCCCTGGCCTTTCAGCAGGCGGTAGTAATAGCCGTGGTACGGCGTGGGCGTGCCCTGCTTCGCCTGGTAGCCTTCACCGGAGGCGTTCGCGATGAACGGGCCGAGCGGGCTCGGCGCCTCACCGGCCTTCGTGGGCCAGAAGAGGCCATCGTGCTTGCCACGCGAACTCAGGAAACGCTGCGCATACGCGAGCACACCGTCGCCGTCGCGGTCCGCCGCCGCGTACTCGTGCTGCGCGTCGACGATGGCACCCAGCACCTTGATCGCGTCGAGCTCGTTGGCCCCGATGCGCCGGGCGAGAAGTTCGTCCTTGCCCGCCACCGTGTCGAAGCGCCAGCGCTCGCCCGTCTTCACGAGCGGGAACGCGAACGGGAAGTCGTCGTTGCCGATGGTGAGGATCAGACCTTCGCCGTGGGCCACGAGCGCGTGCTTCTGCTCGTACTGCCGGATGAAGTGCTGCATGTTCGCGCGGTCCGCCACCTTGTCGCCCGACGAAAGGTCGCCCGGGTCGTTGCCGAGCACCGCGCGCATCGCCGGGAAGTCTTGGGCTTTCACCGCCTGCACCAGCGCGGCGGTCGCTTGCTCGGGCGTGGCGAACGTCTTCTGCGTGACGGCCGCCACGACGGTCGTGGCGTAGAGCGCTCCCGCGACCAACACGAGCAGCAGCATCACCCACTCCGCGGCGGTCAGGCGCCTGTTCATGTGTCGTGTGTGCATCGTTCTCTCCATCGGGTTCGCGCGCCGGAAACCTTGCCGGGCCGGGATCATCGCCGGCCTCCGCCGCCGCCCCGACCGCCACCGCCGCCGCCGCGTGCACCGCCACCACCCCCCATGTTGCCGGCGCTGCGTGCCGAATTCATGCTCGACGACCCGCGGTTGCTGTAGTCGCGCGTCTGCGCGCCGCCACCGCGCGAGTCGAACGCGGACGAGTTGTAGCCACCCCCGCCGCCCCTCCCGCTGGCCATGTCGCGCGACGCGACGCTGTCACGGCCACCGCCGGCATCGCGGTTGGCGGTGCCGTCGCGGTTGGTCGCCATGTCGCGGGTGGCGGCGCCAGTGCCGCCGCGGTTGGCCATGTCGCCACGCTGCCCAGCGCCCGTATCGCTGCGTCCCCGATAGGCGTCGCGGGAGGCCGCGTCGGCACGGGCGCCGCTGCCGCCGTACTGCTTGGCCACTCCCTGGTCGCGATACGGCACCGCGCCGCGGTGCTGCGCGTTGTGCGACCAGTTGCCGTTGCTGACGTTGGTCCTGTTGAAGTCGTTGTAGCGGTTCACGTTGATGTTCACGTCGCCGCCCCGCCAGTTGGTGTTGCCCCAGATCGCCCCGCCGACGATGACGCCGGCCGTGAAGCCCAAGAGGGCACCGCCCGCGACATAGCCCGGGGGGTAGTAGTAGTAGGGCGGATAGGCGGGGTAGGGCCACGCACCATAGACCACCGCCGGGTTGTACGTCGGCACGTAGATCACCTCGGGATTGGTTGGCTGGATCACGATGACCTGGCTGCCGCCGCTCGTGTCCGTGGTCACCTTCTGTTCCTTCGAGTCCTTGAGCGCGCCCTGCGCCTGCGCCTTGGCGCGCAGCGCCTGTGCCGTGGCGAGCACGTCCTTCTGCTGGGCGAGGAACGCGTCGCCAAGCTTCTGCGTCCAGTCGAGCTTCTCGCTCATCATGGTGAGCACCTGCGGCACCACCGTGAGCGCCTTCACGCTCGGATCCCAGGGCTGCTGCTGCAGGGCGTCCTGCAGCGCCTTGTCCTTGAGCAGAGGATTGGCCTTCACCCAGCGCTCGGCCTGCACGATCTCGAGCGGGTAGGTCGAGGCCATCAGGACCTGCGCGAAGAGGTCGTCCGGATACAGCGCGATCGGGGCGACCAGTTGGTCGAGTTCCTGCTGCGAGAACGTCGTCGCGGTGGCGGCGGGCGCGGCGCCCGGTGGCGGTGGCGTCTGTGCCGGGACCGGAAGGGCCAGCGCCATGCTGACGACGACAGTAACGAGTGTCATGGTGCGCTTCATGGACGTTCCTTGGTGACCGAGACGATGAAACGGCGGCATGGCCTACTTCACCGTGCAGCCGCGGCCCTGCATGCACGCGCCGTACGCGCGGTAGTACGTGGCGAGCGCCTGCTGCCGCTGTTGCTGCGCCTGCTGGGAGTGACGGGATGTCCGAAACGGCATGGAAGCGGACATCCCAACGAACGGCGCGTATTGCGCCTTCCGCCGCCCAAAGCGGTCGTAATGCCTCTGCGAAAAGGCAGACGGTCCAGCGGGCTCGGTTGGCCCGTCGGCGGCGGCGGTTCGGAGAAGCGTTCGAGCAAAACAGGCTGTCGGTATCGACGGCGGCTTGCGCGTTGCAGGCTTGCCAGAGGCCACCGCCAGGGACCGGGATGATACGCGAATCCTCGTCGGTCAAGTTGACTTGATCGCTGTCCGTGGGCGTGCCACTGCACGGCTTCCGCCAAGGTCTCGAGCCTCCGCCTCGCCGCCGAGTGGCTGGCCAGGTTCACTGGCGCGGGCGATCGACAGCGATGCGCGCGGCCGCGTGGGACAGGCTCACAGTACGAACTCCTGATCTTGCCGCGGCACGGTGGCGCGCCAACCCAGATCGCGCCCGATGCGTTCGCGCAGCGCTTCCGACGCCTGCGCCTCGCCGTGGACGATGAAGACCTGCCGCGGCGCTCGCCGGAATCCGGACAGCCAGCGCATCAGTTCGTCGCTGTCGGCATGCGCCGAAAGCATCGGCAATTCAGCGATCTCGGCATTCACCGGTACCCACCGCCCGTGGATCTTGGTCTCGCGCGCGCCGTCGAGCAACTTGCGTCCGCGCGTGCCGGCAGCCTGGAAGCCAGAGAACAGCAGGGTGTTGCGATAGTCGGGACCGAACGCGGCGATGTGGTGCAGGACGCGTCCGCCGGTCGCCATGCCACTCGCCGAGATGATCACCTTCGGATAGCGGCTGGCCGACAAGGACTTGGATTCCTCCACGTCGCGCACATACGTCACCGCGGCGCCGGCGGCTTCGCAGTCGGCCCTATCGATGTGGTGCCCGCTCTCGTACTTGTGAAGCAGGTCCGTCGCACTGGCCGCCATCGGACTGTCGAGGTAAACCGGCACGTTCCGCAGGTCGCCGCGCTGGCGCAGCAACCAGAGAAGGTAGATGAGCGTCTGCGCGCGACCGACGGCGAAGGCGGGGATCACCACGGTGCCGCCGCGTTGCACCGTGCGCTCGATGACCTCACCCAATGCGCGCACTGGATCGGCACGATCGT
>JBDHRR010000180.1:0-5220 GCA_039807685.1 Burkholderiales bacterium | reverse complement strand
ACGGTGCAGCGGCGCGCCTACGAGTGCGCCGAGTCGAGCAGCGCCACGGTCGCCGACCTCCAGTCGACCGACGCCGCGCTGCGTGCGCACGCGATCGCCCAGTGGGAGGCGCGTCTGCGGCAGCAGGCCCAGCGCGGCGAGGCCGCCAGCTGCCCGACCGGCTGACGGCAGCGCGGGCCAGCGATCAACGCGGCGCGGCGGGGCTTGCCGCGCGCGTGCCGCAGACCGGGCAGGCCGGATCGCGCGGCACCGCGAACTCGCGAAAGCGCATCGTGAGGGTGTCGATGACGAGGAGGCGCCGGGTGAGCGGCTCGCCCGTTTCCGCGATGAGGCGTAGCGCCTCCGCGGCCTGGATCGCGCCGACGATGCCGACGAGCGGCGCGAATACGCCCATCGTTGCGCAGCGGGTCTCCTCGATTTCCTCGCCATCGCCGAAGAGGCAGTGGTAGCAGGGTGATGCGGGATCGCGGGAATCGAACACCGCGATCTGGCCGTCGAAGCGCACGGCCGCGCCGCTCACCAGCGGGCGCCCGGCGTGCACGCAAGCGGCATTCACCGCCTGTCGCGTCGCGAAGTTGTCGCAGCAGTCAAGCACGACGTCGGCCGTCTGCACGAGCGCGCCGAGCGCCGCGGCGTCGACGCGAGTGGGAATCGTCTCGATGCGCACGTCGGGATTGACGGCGGCGAGGCGCCGGGCGGCGGCGTCGACCTTGCGCGCGCCGATGTCGGCGGTGGCGTAGAGGATCTGCCGCTGCAGGTTGGTGAGGTCGACGACGTCGTCGTCGCATAGCGTCACGGTGCCGACCCCGGCCGCCACCAGGAACTGCGCCGCCGGCGCGCCGAGACCGCCCACGCCGATCACCAGCGCATGGGCCCGCGCGAATCTCTCCTGGGCAGCGGTCCCGAATTCGTCGAGGAGGAGGTGGCGGCTGTAGCGCAGGAGCTCGGCGTCGCCAGCATCGACGGTGCAGGTCGTCATGGGTCGATTATGGCACCACGAACGAAAACGCCCGGCAGCGCCGGGCGTGTCGTGCAGCGACTGGAATACGCTACTGCTTGCTCGTGACCGGCGGCACCGCTGCGTTGGCCGCGATCGCCTTGGTCGACGCGATGACCGGCAGGCCCTTCAGATGATTCATCGCCTGCTTCAACTGGAAGTCATCGTCGGCACCGAACTCGAAGCGCGGCAGCGGCGGCGCGATGTCGCTCTTGTTCGACGGTGCCGCCTTCGGCGCATCCACTCCGGGCTTCGACGTCGCATCATCGGTCTTGGCGCCGGCGGCATTGGGCACCTCCAGGTGATGCTCGAGGTTGGCCTCGCGAATGCGGTTCGTCGAATCGCGGCCATCGTCGACCGCGATGTCGGGCTCGATGCCCTTGGCCTGGATCGAGCGGCCCGACGGCGTGTAGTAGCGCGCGGTGGTGAGCTTCAGCCCGGCGTTGTTGCCGAGTTGCACGATCGTTTGCACCGATCCCTTGCCGAACGTCTGGTTGCCGATGACGGTGGCCCGCTTGTGGTCCTGCAGCGCGCCGGCGACGATCTCCGATGCCGATGCCGTGCCGCCGTCGACGAGCACCACCATCGGGACCTTCTTCACCGCGGGCGGCAGATCCTTGAACCAGTCGTCGCCGCGGCGCGAGTAGTTTTCCTTGGTGGCGGACAGGCGCATGCGCGAGTCCGGCGTGCGGCCATCCGTGTACACGACGAGCGCATCCTTGGGCAGGAACGCCGCCGACACGGCGACCGCCTGGTTGAGCAGGCCGCCCGGATCGCTGCGCACGTCGAGGACGAGACCCTTGAGGTCGCCCTTGGCGTAGAAGCCCTTCAGCGCCTTGGCGAGGTCCTCGCCGGTGCGCTCCTGGAAATTGCGGATGCGGATGTATCCGTAGCCGGGTTCGAGCATCTTCGCGCGCACGCTCTGGACGTTGATCTCCTCGCGCGTCAGCGTGAACGTGAGCGGATGATCGACGTCCTTGCGCACCACCGTGAGCACGACCTGCGTGCCCGGCTTGCCGCGCATCTTCTCGACCGCCTTGCCGAGCGGCAGGCCGCGCGTGGCGGTATCGTCGATCTTGACGATGAGATCGCCCGCCTTGATCCCGGCCTTGAACGCCGGCGTGTCCTCGATCGGCGAGGTCACCCGCACCACGCCGTCCTCGACGCCAACCTCGATGCCCAGGCCGCCGAACTTGCCCTGCGTGGAAACCTGGAGTTCCTTGAAGGCTTCCGCATCGAGGAAGTCGGAGTGCGGATCGAGACCCCGCACCATGCCGTTGATCGCTTCCTTGATGAGCTTGTCGTCGGGGACCGCCTCGACGTAATCGCTCTTGATCTTGCCGAAGACCGCCGACAGGAGCTGGAGATCCTCGTAGGGAATCGGCGTCTTCGCCTCGCGCTGCGCGATCGCGGAGAAATTGAGCGACAACAGCACCCCGAGCACGGTGCCGAGCCCGATGAGCCCCGCCTTCTTCCAGCCGTCCGGCTTGCCCGGTTCCTTGCTTGCCATGCGTCCTGCCCCTGGATTCATGAGATCTTGGACATCCCCATCGATTCGCGCCGCTCGCGCCGGCCGCGACACTTCGAAAAAAGTATAGCCCACGCGCCGCCCGGCGTCGGGCCCTGCCACGCCCGCGAACGTTCGTGCGATACGCGCGCGGCGACGCCAGTTCGCTGGCGCGAAGCGACTGCTCCGACGAGCCGCTCGGTCGCGCCCTCCTTGGTCCGGCTGGATCGCAGCAAGTTCCTTACCAGGCCGCCGATGGCGTCAGGTCGCGGGGGTTACCCGAGGGTCGCCAGCGAGCGACCGGTCATCTCCGGCGGTTGCCGGAGCCCCATCAGCGCGAGGAGCGTGGGCGCGATGTCCTGGAGGGCGCCGCCGTCGCGCAGCGTCGCCGGCCGGCCGACGTAGACGAACGGCACGCGATTCAGGGTGTGCGCGGTGTGCGGCTGCCCCGTGGTGGCATCGTGCATGCGCTCGGCGTTGCCGTGGTCGGCGGTGATGACGACTTCGCCGCCCATCGCGCGGGCGGCGGCGACGACGCGGCCGACGCAGGTATCGAGGACCTCGATCGCCTGCCGCGCCGCCTCGTAGTCGCCGGTGTGGCCCACCATGTCGCCGTTGGCATAGTTGCACACGATGGCGTCGTAGCGGCCGGAGCGGATGGCGTCGACCAGCCGGTCGGTCACTTCCGGCGCGCTCATCTCGGGCTTCTCGTCGTAGGTCGCGACCTTGGGCGATGGGACCAGGATCCGGTCTTCCCCCGGGTACACCGCCTCGACGCCGCCGTTGAAGAAATAGGTGACGTGCGCGTACTTCTCGGTCTCGGCGATCCGCAGTTGCGTCAGCCCGAGTCCGGCGATGTATTCGCCGAAGCCGTTGTGGATCGACTGGGGGGCGAAGGCGATCGGGAGGTGGGAGAAGTCGTCGCCGTAGGACGTGAGGCAGACGTAGCCGCCAAGACGCACTACCCGCGGGCGGGGGAAGCCGCTGAAATCCGGCGCCGTCAGCGCCCGGGTGATCTCGCGGACCCGGTCGGCACGGAAGTTCATGCAGACGACGACGTCGCCGTCACGCATGCCGGTGATCGTGCCGGGCGGGCCGGCGATCGCGGTGGGCGCCACGAACTCGTCGCTCTCGCCGCGCGCGTAGGCGGCGTCGAGCCCGGCCTGCGCCGATGGCGCGGTGTAGCGGCCGGCGGCGTCGACCAGGAGATCGTAGGCGGCGGCAACGCGCTCCCAGCGCTGGTCGCGGTCCATCGCGTAGAACCGGCCGACGATCGAGGCGATGCGCGCGCCGGGATGACGGGCACACACCGCCTCCATCGCGGCGAGCGATGCCGCGGCGCTGCGCGGCGGGGTATCGCGGCCATCGAGAAAGGCGTGGATCCGGATGTCGCGCACGCCGCCGGCCGCTGCGAGGTCGACCAGTGCCGCCAGTTGCCGCTCGTGGCTGTGCACACCGCCCGGCGAGAGGAGTCCCAGCACATGCAGTGCGTTGCCCGACGCGCGCACCTGCGTCACCGCAGCATCGAGCACGGGGTTGGTCGCGAATTCACCGGTCGCGATGGCGTGGTCGATGCGCGTGAAATCCTGGTAGACGACGCGGCCCGCACCGATGTTGAGGTGACCGACCTCGGAATTGCCCATCTGCCCGTCGGGAAGCCCCACCGGCAGTTCGGAGGCGGCGATCGTCGTGTGCGGGCAGGTGGCGAGGAGTTCGCGAAAGTGCGGCATGCGCGCATTGGCAATCGCGTTGTCCGGAGCCGGCTCGGCACAGCCGAAGCCGTCGAGGATCAGGAGGACGACGGGGCGCACCGTCGGGTGGACGCTGGTGTGGTGCGGCTTGGCGGCGGCTGCGGGATTCGACATCGGTTATCATTTTAATCTTTGCGCTCGGCTGGCGGTGACGGATGCAATTTTTGGAGAAGAACTGGATCCTCGTCCTCGCCTTCGTGCTGTCGGGCGCGATGCTGCTGTGGCCGCTCATCGCCCGGCGGCTCTCGGCGGTCAAGGAGATCGGTACGCTCAACGTCACGCAACTCATGAACCATGAGAACGCGGTGCTCATCGACCTGCGCGAGCCGGGCGAGTTCAAGGGCGGCAAGCTCCCGGGCGCCCTGCACATTCCGCTGTCGCAACTCGGGCAACGCACCGACGAACTCGCCAAGCTCAACAAGCGTCCGGTGGTCGCCTATTGCGCGCTGGGACGACGCTCGACGATGGTCGGCGGCGCGCTTGCAAAGGCCGGGTTCGCCAACATCTATTCGCTGCGAGGTGGGCTGAAGGCGTGGCGTGACGCCGGTCTGCCGATCGACGAAGCGGATGCGGCGTGATTCGCGCGACGCGACGCACGGGCGTTTCCTCCCAACGATGAGCACTCCAACCGATCGTCATCCACCCGTTACCATGTACACGACGGGCGTGTGCCCCTATTGCCTTCGCGCCGAGAGCTTCCTCAAGGCGAAAGGCGTGACCAGCATCGACAAGGTTCGCGTCGACCTCGACCCGGCGCGCCGCGCCGAGATGATGGAACGCACCGGGCGGCGCACCGTGCCGCAGATCTACGTCGGCGACGTGCATGTCGGCGGCTTCGACGACCTCGTCGCGCTCGACCGCGCCGGCAAGCTCGAGACGCTGCTCGCCGCGGGCTGACGCGGCACCCCTGCGGGCGCGAGGTTGCCGGCCGCTGCGTCTGGCGCCGCGTTGGCGCCGCACCGCCG